>CAZZWL010000148.1:0-2408 GCA_964657755.1 uncultured Rhodanobacter sp. | reverse complement strand
CATGACGGTCCTTCTCAGCATGAATGTCTTCTCAGCATGACGTTCCTAGTCGCTTAAAAATGAGCCAATACCAAGAGTTAAAACAGGCCTGCTACGAGGCCAATATGCAATTGCCGGCGTTGGGGCTGGTGCTCTTCACCTTTGGCAACGCGAGCGTGGTGGACCGCGCGCGAAGCGTGTTCGCCATCAAGCCCAGCGGGGTGCCCTATGCTACGCTGCGGCCGGAGGACATCGTGATTGTCGATTTCGACAACACCGTGGTGGAGGGCACCAAACGCCCCAGCAGCGATACCAAAACCCACGCGCTGCTTTTCAAGGAGTGGCCCATGATTGGCGGTATCGTGCACACGCACAGTACCTACGCCACGGCTTGGGCCCAGGCGCAGCTCGATATTCCCATCTTGGGCACGACCCACGCCGACCACCTCACCGCCGACGTGCCCTGCGCCCCGCCCATGAGCGACGAGCTCATTGCCGGGGACTACGAGCACCAAACTGGCTGGCAAATCATCAACGAGTTCGCCAAGCGTGGCCTTTCGCCCGCCGAGGTGGAGATGATACTCGTGGGCAACCACGCGCCCTTCACCTGGGGCAAAACGGTGGAGAAAGCCGTGTACCACAGCGCCGTGCTGGAAGAAGTGGCCCGGCTGGCCTACCTCACGTGCACCCTCAAGCCGGGGGTAGCGCGCCTCAAGGAAGCGCTCATCAACAAACACTACCAGCGCAAGCACGGCGCCGGTTCCTACTACGGGCAGTAGGGGCGGGGCTTATCCCCGCCCGCCGTTGAACGATGACGGCCAAGCGACACCCAAAACACTCATACGAGGGGCGGGGACAAGCCCCGCCCCTACATCCTACTTCCCATGATTGACATTTCGCAGTACGAAGCCTGGTTTATCACCGGCAGCCAGCACCTCTACGGCCCCGAAACGCTGGAGCAGGTGGCCCGGCACTCCCAGGAAATTGCTCGGGAGCTTGGCACCAAGCTGCCCATCAACATCGTGTACAAGCCGGTGCTCACCGGCCCGACCGAGATTTTCAAGCTCATGCAGGAGGCTAATACCACGCCTAACTGCGTGGGCCTAATTGCCTGGATGCACACCTTCTCGCCGGCCAAAATGTGGATTAACGGCCTGAAAATATTGCAGAAGCCGCTGGCCCACCTGCACACGCAGTACAACCGCGACATTCCGTGGGATGCCATCGACATGGACTTTATGAATACCAACCAGTCGGCGCACGGCGACCGCGAGTTTGGCTTCATCGGCGCGCGCATGCGCCTGAACCGCAAGGTGATAGTGGGCCACTGGCAGAGCGCCGACGTGCACGAACGCCTCAGCATCTGGAGCCGAGTGGCCTGCGCCTGGGCCGACTGGCAGGGCGGCCGCTTCGTGCGCTTCGGCGACAACATGCGCTACGTGGCCGTGACCGAAGGCGACAAGGTGGAAGCCGAAATCAAGTTTGGCTACGAGGTGAACACCTACGGCATCGGCGACCTGGTGGCCGTGGTGAATGAAGTGACCGACGCGCAGATTGCCGAGCTGGTGGCCACCTATGAAACCGAATACGAGCTGGCCGACGACCTCAAGGAAGGCGGCGCCAAGCGCGAGAGCCTGCGCGATGCGGCCCGCATTGAGCTGGGCATGCGCAAGTTCCTGACCGACCGCAACGCCAAGGGCTTCACCGACACGTTCGAGGACTTGCACGGCATGAAGCAGCTGCCCGGCATCGCTACCCAGCGCCTGATGGCCGACGGCTACGGATTCGGCGGCGAGGGCGACTGGAAAACCTCGGCCCTGGTGCGCGCCATGAAAGTGATGGGCGCCGGCCTGCCCGGCGGCAACTCGTTTATGGAGGACTACACCTACCACTTCGCGCCCGGCAACGAGCAGGTGCTGGGCTCGCACATGCTCGAAATCTGCCCCAGCATTGCTGAGGGCAAGGTGCGCGCCGAGGTGCACCCGCTGGGCATCGGTGGCAAGGAAGACCCGGTGCGCCTGGTATTCAACTGCCCCGCCGGCGAGGGCCTGAACGCGACCATTGTGGACATGGGCAACCGCTTCCGCCTGATTGTGAACGAGGTAGTGGCCGTGGCCCCCGCCCACGAGCTGCCCAACCTGCCCGTGGCCCGCATCCTCTGGGAGGTGAAGCCCAACATGAAAACTGGCGTGGCCGCCTGGATTCTGGCCGGCGGCGCCCACCACACCGGCTTCAGCCAGAACCTGACCAGCGAATACCTGGAGGATTTTGCCGAAATGGCGGGTATCGAGTTTTTGATTATTGACGCCGACACCAAGCTGCGGACGTTCAAGAACGAACTGCGCTTCAATGAGGTAGCATTCCGGGGGTAGGACTTTCGGCCTGTTAAAAGGCCGTCATGCTGAACGCAGTGAAGCATCTCTACCGCT
>CAZZWL010000147.1:0-12116 GCA_964657755.1 uncultured Rhodanobacter sp. | reverse complement strand
GGGCCACGCCGGGGGGGGTAGGGCGGCCGGCGGCACGTGCAGCTGCACCAGCCGCGCCCCAGTGGCCGTGGCCAGCGTGTCGGCGTAGGCCAGGGCGCGGGCGGCGGGCGGCAAAAAGTCAGTCGGAACCAGCAGGGAGAACATCATCGCGCCACGGGGGGGGGGTAGGGGTGAAAGCCACGGGCAAAGAACAAGCCCCCGGGCAGCGGCTGCCAATGCGCGCTGTCAGCCCCGGCACCTGATATTAATCATAGGAATGACCGGCCCACGACCGGAACCTTGCGCGGCGGCGGCCGACCACCAAATGCTGCCCGCCGGCACCCGCTCATGAAAGTAACCGTCTTCAGCACCCTGGCCTTCGAGCGCCCATTTCTAGAGCAGGCCAACGCGGGCCGGCACGAGCTGAACCTGCTGACCGCCAGCCTCGACGAGGTGACGGCGCCCCTGGCGCAGGGCTCGCTGGCGGTGAGCGTGTTTGCGGCCGATAACGTTTCGGCGCCCCTGCTGGGGCAGCTCTGGGCGCACGGCGTGCGCTACGTGCTGGTGCGCGCCGCCGGCACCGACAACGTGGACCTGCCCGCCGCCCATCGCCTGGGCCTGCGCGTGGCCCACGTGCCCGACTACTCCCCCTACGCCATTGCCGAGCACGCCGTGGCCCTGCTGCTGGCCCTGGCCCGCCACCTGCGCCAGGCCGACCAGCAGCTGCGCGCCAATGATTTTCGGCTCGATAAGCTCATCGGATTCGACCTGCACGGCAAAACGGTGGGTATCGTGGGGGTAGGGCACATTGGGGCGGTAATGGCGCGCATTCTGTATGGCTTCGGCTGCCGGCTGCTGGGGGTCGACATCGCCCCCAGCGAAAAGCTGCGCCACCGCTACGACCTGCACTACGTGACGCTGCCCGAGCTGTGTGCCCAGGCCGACATCATCAGCGTGCACGCGCCACTCACTGCCCAAACGCATTACCTTATTGATGAAGAAGTTATCAGCAGCATGAAGCCCGGCGCCATGCTGCTCAACACCGGGCGGGGCGGGGTGCTCGACACGGCCGCCGCCCTGCGCGCGCTGGCCAGCGGCCAGCTCGGCTACCTGGGCCTGGATGTGTACGAGGCCGAGCAGGGCCTGTTTTTCGCCGACCACACCCGCGACCCGCTGCGCGACGCCACGTTTGCCCAGCTGCTCACCTACCCCAACGTGCTCGTGACCGGCCACCAGGGCTACCTCACCCGCGAGGCCCTGGCCGCCATCGCCACCGCCGCCGTGGCCTGCCTCGATGCCTGGGCCGAAGGTGGCCCTGCTGCGCACGAGCTATAACCCCGTTTCCCCCTACCCCCCCCGTGGACCTCTCCTACCTCCTCTACCAGAGCCAGGCACTTACCCCCTTTGGGCCGGGCGAGCTGGCGGCCCTGCGGCCGCCCCCACAACCAGGCCCACCACATTACGGGCCTGCTGCTGCACACGCACGAGGGCCGCTTGCTGCAAGTGCTGGAAGGCCCCAAGACGGCCGGGCGGCAGGCGCTGGCCCGGCCCCAGCAACGGCGTAAAATACCTTCAGGCCAGCCAGCAGCAAAAGCCGCCAGGAAGTAACTAGCGCACTATTTGCCGCCTAGCTGGCGCCCGCCGCGGCCCGGCCCGCCGCCCGCCCCGAGAAGATGCAGCCGCCCAGAAACGTGCCTTCCAGGGCCCGGTAGCCGTGCATGCCGCCGCCGCCGAAGCCGGCCACTTCGCCCGCCGCGAACAGGCCGGGCACGGGCTCACCGGTTGCGCCCAGCACCCGGCCCTGCAGGTCGGTGAGCAGGCCGCCGAGGGTTTTGCGGGTGATGATGTTGAGACGCACCGCGATGAGCGGGCCGTTGGCGGGGTCGAGCAGGGCGTGGGGCTTGGCCGTGCGGATGAGGCGGTCGCCGAGGTACTTGCGGGCCCCGCGCACGGCCGTCAGCTGCTCGTCTTTGCCGAAAGGGTTGGTGAGCTGGCGGTCGCGGTTCTCGATTTCGGCCCGAATGGTGGCCAGGTCCAGCAGCGGCTCGGGGGTGAGGGCGTTCATACCGCGCACCAGGTCGGGCAGGTTGTCTTTCACCACGAAGTCGATGCCCTTCTCCAGGAAGGCCCGCAGCGGCGGCGTGCCCCCGCCGCGCACCCGGCCCAGCGTCTGGCGGATGCTTTTGTTGGTCAAATCGGGGTTTTGCTCCGAGCCCGAGAGGGCAAATTCCTTCTCGATAATCTTCTGGGTGAGGATGAACCAGGTGTAGTCGTAGCCCGTGGTTTGGATGTGGGCCAGCGTGCCCAGCGTGTCGAAGCCGGGGTAGAGCGGCCCCGGCAGCCGCCGCCCCAGAGCATCGAACCACAGCGACGAGGGCCCCGGCAGAATGCGGATGCCGTGCATGGGCCAGATTGGGTCCCAGTTTTGCACGCCCTCGGTGTAGTGCCACATACGGTCGGAGTTGATGAGCTGGCCGCCCGCCGCTTCCGTAATGCCCAGCATCCGGCCATCGACGTGCGCCGGCACGCCCGAAATCATATTTTTGGGGGCCGGGCCCAGCCGGGCGGGCCAGTTCTGGCGCACCAGCTCGTGGTTGCCCCCAATGCCGCCGGCCGTGACAATAACGGCCCCAGCGCGCAGCTCAAAATCGCCGACCGCCACCCGGCTGGTCGACTGGCCCCGGCCGGCGGCGCTGGGTTCCAGCACCTCGCCGCGCACGCCGGTCACGGCCCCGTTGGTGAGCACCAGCTCATTCACCCGGTGCCGGAACTTGAACGTGAGCAACCCGTTGGCCTCGGCGGCGCGGGCCTGGGCGATGAAGGGGGCCACTACCCCCGGCCCCGTGCCCCACGTCACGTGGAAGCGCGGCACCGAGTTGCCCGGCCCGCTGGCCCCGGCCCCGCCGCGCTCGGCCCAGCCCACCACCGGAAAAAACCGCACACCCCGCTCGCGCAGCCAGGCGCGCTTTTCGGTGGCCGCCCACTGCACGTAGGCCTCGGCCCAGCGGCGCGGCCAGGCGTCCTCGGCGCGGTCGAAACCGGCCGTGGCCAGCCAGTCGTGCCAGGCCAGGTCGAAGCTGTCGCGCACCCCCAGCCGCCGCTGCTCGGGCGAGTTTACCAAGAAGATGCCCCCGAACGACCAGAAGGCCTGGCCGCCCAGGTTCTGCTCGGGCTCCTGGTCGAGCACCAGCACTTTTTTGCCGGCAGCGGTGGCTTCGGCGGCGGCCACGAGGCCCGAGAGGCCGGCCCCGATGATGAGGACGTCGGCAGAGGTGGGAGTTTGCATCCCGCAAGGTAGTAGGCGTGCCGACTACTTTTGCGTACACTATTTTGGCCACCGCGCCGGCAAGGGACCGCTAAAATCAGCTACCCACGGGTTTGCGCGCCACGGCAGGCATCCCCGACTTACTAAGCCTTATTCTTACGGCAGAAAACGCCCCGGATGAGCATGGCCGCCTCAGTTTCTCGCTTCTCTTTAGCAAGAAATTCAGGCTGTTAGCTAATGCGCCTGAGCGTGATTGCGTACTGCCGGAGCAGGGCGGCGGCGTACTACAGTAGCAAGGGGTAAGAACGGTCGCGTCATGCAGGGCGGAGCATCGCGCTCGCTTCGCCCGCACGATTGCTAGCACTACCCCATGCGAGATACTTGCCTGCGGTTGCATACTCTTTTTTCAGCGGGAAGAGGCCTATTTGCGAGGCGCTGGCAGGCACCTTGGCCGGGCCATGACAAACGTCATCCGCCAGCCTGACGATAGACAGGGCCACGCGGGGCCAAGCGGCAGCACCTTTACTAAACCCTACCACCCGGCATCTACGCTGGTCAGTGGCTGCCTCCCCATTTTTTAATTTGCTTCCCATGACACCCAAAACGCCTAAAAACAAGACTGGTAAAGTCTTCCTTTCTCTCCTCGCCGGCGCTGGCGTAGGGGCCCTGGCCGGGGTCCTACTCTACTCCGAAAAGAGCATCGAACGCCGCCGCAAATTCCGCAACCTGCGCATCGACCACCGCCTGCACCTGCGCGGCGACTGGAACCAGCTCAAGGGCAAGCTGCAACACGCCTACACCCAGCTCACGGACGAAGACCTGACCTACGTGGAAGGCAAGGGCCATGAGCTGGTGGGCCGCCTGCAAGCCAAGCTGGGCAAGCGCAAGCGCCAAATCGTCAAGATGCTAAACGCGCTGTAAGGCACTCGCTAGCAGACGCATAGCGTGCCCCTCGCGGGGCGGCAGTACCGGACCCGGCTGGTCTGGCTGCCGCCCCGCGAGGGGCACGTGGCGTGTGGGGAGCACAGTGGCAAAGGCAACATCGGGGCACCAGGCCCTCAGTAGGGCCGGCAGGGGTCTTCCGGTAGCAGGCCCCACTGCTGCAAATGGCCCCGGCCGTCACTCTTCAGGCTTTTGTAAGCCAGCCCGAGCCGGGTGGCCCGCTCGGCAAGATGATGGCTGGCCTGCTGCTGCTGCGCGCTGGCCAGGCCAGCGTATTTATGCGCCAGGCCTTTCAGGTTTTGACGCGTAGCCGCCCCGCCGGTGGGGGCCAGCAGCACCCCGCCGAGCATCCCGGCCCCGACTCCCGCCAACGCGGCGAGCCATACATGGCCGGCCTGCGGATTCCTTTTGGTAATTTCCATGAGTGAGAGGGGGTAAGAAGTAATAAAAAGCGCTGCTACCCTGCGCGCTGGCCGGGGGCGAGTGCCACTCACGTGGCCAGGCGGTAGGCCACCAGCCCGACCCCAACGGCGTAAAGACTGGTGAAAATCAGCTTATTGTAGCGAGCCAGCGCATTGGGTAGAAAAATATCAAAGTTGTCTTTGGTCGAATCGGAGTACCGCCGGGCCAGCACCGTCAGGGGGCAATGCCGGTCGAAGCACGCCAGCACAAGGCCCTCTCCCACGACCAGGCCAATGGCGATTCTGGTGTAAAGGGTCAGCCGGTCGGCCAGGCCACTGTACAGGATGTAAAAAATGGCGGCGACAAAAAAAGCCCATATTACCGTGTGCAGCAGCTTGATTAGCAGCAGCTTCCGGGCGGGGGGTAGCAGGGCCTGGGCGGCGGCTAGTGCGTTGATGTTCATTATTTTATTGTTTATGAGAACGGTCAGCAAATGGCCTTTCTCAACCTGAATCACCCCCCTACCCCTTCCACTGCCACTCCCGGATTTCGGGCATGTCCTCGCCGTGGTGGGTGATGTACTGGCGGTGTTCCACGAGCTTATCCTTGAGCCACTGCTTGAGGTAGGCGCCCTTGTTGCCGAGTTGGGGCACGCGGTCGAGCACGTCCATCGCCAGGTGGAAGCGGTCCATTTCGTTGAGCACCGTCATGTCGAAAGCCGTGGTAATGGTGCCTTCCTCCTTGTAGCCGCGCACGTGCATCCGCTGGTTATTGGCGCGGTTGTAGGTGAGGCGGTGCACCAGCCAGGGGTAGCCGTGGAAGGCGAAAATGACGGGCTTATCGCGGGTAAACAGCGCGTCGTAGTCGGCGTCGGGCAGGCCGTGGGGGTGCTCGGTGGGGCGCTGGAGCTTGAGCAAATCCACGACGTTGACGACCCGGATTTTCAGCTCCGGCAGGTGCTCGCGCAGCAGGCTGGCGGCGGCCAAAATTTCGAGGGTAGGTACGTCGCCGCAGCAGGCCAGCACGGCATCGGGCTCCTGGCCGGCGTCGGTGCTGGCCCAGGGCCAGAGGCCAATTCCCTCGGCGCAGTGGGTGCGGGCCGCGTCCATACTCAGCCACTGCGGGGCGGGGTGCTTGCCGGCCACAATCACGTTCACGTAGTGGCGGCTGCGCAGGCAGTGGTCCATTACCGAGAGCAGGCAGTTGGCATCGGGCGGCAGGTACACCCGCACGATGCTAGCTTTCTTGTTGATAACGTGGTCGATAAAGCCGGGGTCCTGGTGCGTGAAGCCGTTGTGGTCCTGCCGCCACACGGTGGAGGTCAGCAGGTAGTTGAGCGAGGCAATATTGCGCCGCCAGGGTATTTCGAGGGTCAATTTCAGCCACTTGGCGTGCTGGTTGAACATGGAATCCACGATGTGCACGAACGCCTCGTAGCTGTTGAACAAGCCGTGGCGACCGGTCAATAAATAGCCCTCCAGCCAGCCCTCGCACTGGTGCTCGCTCAGCATTTCCATCACGCCCCCGTCGGGCGCCAGGAACTCGTCATTAACTTCCACGGCCGCGTCCCACTGCCGGTTGGTGGCCTCAAACACGGCGTCGAGCTTGTTGGACAGCGTTTCGTCGGGGCCGAAGACGCGGAAGTTGCGCGGGGCGGCGTTCAGCCGCAACACGTCACGCAGAAACCGGCCCACCGTGCCCGTGTCGCTGGCCTCCACCGCGCCCGGCGACGGCACGGCCACGGCGTAGTCGCCGTAGTCGGGCAGGTGCAGGTCGTGCAGCAGCAGGCCGCCGTTGGCGTTCGGGTTGGCGCCCATGCGGCGGCTGCCGCGCGGGGCCAGCTCGGCTAGCTCGGGGCGCAGGCGGCCGGCTTCGTCAAACAGTTCTTCGGGCTTATAGCTTCGGAGCCAGGCTTCTAGCTGCGCCAGGTGCGCGGGCGGCGACGTGGCCGATACGGCCAGCGGCACCTGGTGGGCGCGGAATGTGCCCTCGTTGGGCCGGCCATCAACCTCCTTTGGCCCCGTCCAGCCCTTGGGCGAGCGCAGCACGATGAGCGGCCAGCGCGGCCGGGTGAGGTCGCCGTGGGCGCGGGCGCGCTGCTGAATCTGGTGGATGTCGCAGATTACCTCTTCCAGCGCGGCGGCCATAGCCTGGTGCATCAGCTCCGGCTCGTGGCCTTCCACGTAGTAGGGCGTCCAGCCATAGCCGCGTAGCAATTGGTCGAGCTCTTCGGGGGTGATGCGGGCCAGCACCGTGGGGTTGGAAATCTTGTAGCCGTTAAGGTGCAGAATGGGCAGCACCGCGCCATCGGTGGCCGGGTTGAGAAACTTGTTGGAGTGCCAAGCCGTGGCCAAAGGGCCGGTTTCGGCCTCCCCGTCGCCGATTACGCAGGCTACAATCAGCTCAGGGTTATCAAACACCGCCCCGAAAGCGTGGCTGAGCGAATAGCCCAGTTCGCCGCCCTCGTGCAGCGAGCCCGGCGTTTGGGGCCCCGCGTGGCTGGAGATGCCGCCGGGGTGCGAAAACTGCGTAAACAGCCGTTTCAGGCCGATTTCGTCCTGGCTGATATTCGGATACACCTCGCTGTAGGTACCCTCCAGGTAGGTGCCCGCCACCACCGCTGGCCCCCCGTGGCCGGGGCCCGAGAGGTAAATCATGTTCAAATCGCGCCGCTTGATAACCCGGTTGAGGTGGGTGTAGATGAAGTTCTGGCCCGGCGTGGTGCCCCAGTGCCCCAGCAGCATCTTCTTGACGTGCGACAATGCCAGCGGCTCGCGCAGCAAGGGGTTGTCGCACAAGTATATCTGGCCCACCGAGAGGTAGTTGGCCGCCCGCCAGTAGGCATCGAGGCGCTGCACCACTTCGGGCGCGAGCGGCGCGGCAGTGGGGCGGGCGATGGGGGGGGCGAGAAGGGTAGCGGGCATGAAGCTGAGTGGTTATAACGTTGAATTTTAATTATTTATACCTAACTAGGGCAGCCAGCCCCACTAATGGTTCTTATTCCGACACCAGGCGCCCCACCAACCCTGCCATCAGCCGCTCCTCATCGGTCGGAATGACGCGCACTACCACCCTACTACCGGCGCTGGAAATCACGGCCGCGTGCACCGCATTGTGCGCCGCATCGAGCTCGATACCCAAAAACTCCAGCCCGGCGCAGATGCGGGCGCGCACCTCGGCCGCGTGCTCCCCTACCCCCCCCGAAAACACCAGGGTGTCGAGGCCCCCGAGCACCGCCGCGTAGGCCCCAACCCACTTGCGGGCCTGGTAGCAAAAGAGGGCCACGGCCTCGGCGGCGCGTGCGTCGGTGGCCTGCGCGGCCAGCAAGTCGCGCATGTCGGCGCTGGTTTCCGACACGCCGAGCAGGCCCGATTCGTGGTTGAGGAGGTGGCTGAGCTGATTGGGCGTGAGGCCCTCGGCCCGCAGCAGGTAGGTGGCCACGCCGGGGTCGAGGTCGCCGGGGCGGGTGCCCATTACCAGGCCGGCGGCGGGCGTGAAGCCCATGCTCGTATCCTGGCTTTGGCCATTTAGCACGGCGGCCAGGCTGGCCCCGCTGCCCAGGTGCGCCAGAATAACCCGCCCCCGCGCCGCCGCCGGCCCCGCCTGCCGGCCCAGCTCCTCCAGCAGGTAGGCGTAGGACAAGCCGTGGAAGCCGTAGCGGTGCAGCCCCCGCGCCTCGAAGCGGCGCGGCAAAGGCAGCTGCTGCGCCACGCGGGGCATATTTTGGTGAAAAGCCGTGTCGAAGCACGCCACTTGCCGCAGCGCCGGGTGGCGCGCCGCGAAGGCTTCGATAAGCGCGATTTCGCCGGGCAGGTGGTCGGGGTCGTAGGCGGTCAGCTGCCGCAAATCGGCCACTAGCGCGGGGGTAATAACTTCCGGCGCGTGGTGCGCCAGGCCGCCGTGCACCACGCGGTGCCCCACGGCCCGCACGGTGGCAAACACCGGCTGGCGCTCCAGCCAGGCCAGCAAAAACTGGCGGCCGGCCGGCCCGTCGGCCGCCTCCACGGCTTGGCTGGCGGGCTGGCTGGCGGCCGTTTCGCGCACCACCAGCCGCGCGCCGGGCTGGCCAATGCGGTCGAGCTGGCCGCTCAGCCCGCGCCGCGGCTCGGTGCCGGGCGCGCCCAGCGCATACACCGCGAACTTGATGCTCGACGAGCCGCCGTTGAGCAGGAGCACCGTGCCCGGCGCGGCGGCGGGCAGCCTCACGCGGCCAGGGTGCCGGGCCGCCGCAGGTAAGCCTTGGCGGCGGCGGGCGGGCCCAGCAGCTCGTGCAGCTTCAGCACCAGGTTCTCGACCGAGGCCTTGGTGGCGCGGCGCTGCTGCTTGTCGCGGGCGCGCTGCTCCTTGGCCAGCAGGCGGGCAAAGCTTTTAGCCAGCTTCTGCACGGTGCTGGCCACCTTTTTGTGCATTTGGCGGGTGTGCTTGGTGGTGAGGCCGCGCAGGTGGGCTTCGAGGCCATTGGCTAATTCCAGCTCCAGGGTGGGTTCGACGATTTTCATGGGGGTAGGAGAACTTGGGGAAAAATGATAAGCAGACTTACGCGGCTTGGTGGTTAAGTAATTAGTCGTTAGATGCTTGGCAAAAACTATTGAAATCCCAAACCGTTGCTTCTTCACTACCTAACCCCTCAATTGCGTAAGTCCTGGATAAGCCAGCTAGTGGGCCGGGCAGCCCCCCCACGGGGTTGGCAGGGGCCGGGCGCGGGATACCGGCCGCCACTCGCTGGCCCGAGCTTCGTTGATAAGTGGCGTAGCTATCATGGCCGGGGCGGGTAATTTCTGAGTGCCAGAATGACTGGCAAGCGTAGCCGCCACGTCAGACTTCTACCTCCGACGGCACGGCCAACTTACTCATTATCAGGGCTACCGTGGCAGCGCCGCCGGGCAGCCCGGCCTGCCGCCATAGCTCTACGCCGTGCCGCATGAGGACCCAGGCCGGCAGGCCGTGGCCATCGAAGCTGTGCACCACGGCGGGGTGGGTAGCCTCGTCCACGCGCAGCACCCGGATGGCGGCCCCGAGCTGCTGCTGGAAACTATGCAGCGCGGCACGGGTGAGCGCCTGGGCGGCCTCCGAATGTGCCGGGGGCAGCAGCACCAGCAGCACGATGGCGTGGGGAAAGAGCGCGGACGGAGCGGAGGAAATAGGCATGGAGGGGGCGGCCAATTGACTACCGGCAAAGCTATCGAGCCGTGCTAGCCGTCGGCATGACATCGGTCAGGTAGCCGGCTGACATTTGTCAGGCCCCGCCAACGGGCGCTTTACAATAACCTCGTAGCGAACTACTTACCCGCATGCCTACCCCCGCCCGGCTACCCTGGCCAGCTCGCTAGCCGGGCCCCGCCCTGGGCCGCCGCCCCCCAGCCCTACCCGGCGCAATTAAAAGTAAGCGCGGCGTAGGGGTAAGCGCGCGGCCGGGCCTCTTTCGTTCGGCGGGCCCGCCGGTTGGGGGGCCGCGCTCGGGTAGCTACGTTATCTTTCCATTCGACGCACAAAAGGTTTTGGCTACTACGCACGGGAGTTTCTTTTGGCGGCAGGCCCCAAACCAACCGCTTGGCCGGGGTGCGCGGCCCTGGTCCACGTGCGCGCCTTGTTGCTTTTGCCCTTCGGAGGCGGGGCCCAGTCGGCGGCGACTTTTTCGGCCCCAACGCACCAGGCGGTGGTCGACTCTGCGGGGCGCGGTGCCCGCGCCACCTGCGTGCAGGGGGGTAGGGACGCCATTAGGGCCGTGAAGGCCGCCAGGTCGTAGTCGGAGGTGTAGTACTCGTCGGCCACCGCGTGGGTCAGGATAATGGTGGGCGCCACGTCGGTGAGGTGCTGCGTGCCCACGCCGCCCTCCACGGCCGAGTGGTTGCCGTTCTGCTGGTAGTAGCTGCTGCTGATGTCCACGTCGGTTGCGCCCACCGCCGCCCGCTCGTGGTCGGCCACCGCCGTCGAGGCCGGAATGCCCGAGCCGTCGAGGCGGTTGGGGTTGGGGGTGCCTTGGGCCAGGGCCGCGCCGGGCAGCGCCAGCGCCAGGCCAACGGCTAGTAAGAGTCTCATATTCTGGTTATTTACTCGTGTCATGGGGCGGCTTCCTACCCCCTAGTTGCAGCCGCAGCCACCGCCCACCTTGCCGCCGTTGGCGCCGCCCGCGCCCTCGCGGTAGCTCTCGAAGTTGACTTCGGAGGTTTCGACTTTGCGGGTGGCCAGCTTCATGTCTTCGTCGTTGAGGTAGGCTTTTTGGTAGGCCGCCACCGACACGCAGCCCGGCAGCAGCGCGCTGGCGGCCAGCAGCAGGCCCAGCAGGGCCGGGCGAGAGGGGCGGGACTTCATGGGGCAACGGCGCAAAAGGAGGGGGTAGGAGCGGCCTAGCCCGTGATGGTGAGGGTGGTGCCGCCCTGCGCCACCGTGTATTGGCGCAGCCCGCTCGACACGGGGCCGCTGACCACGCCGCCGCTCAGATTAAATATGGCGTTGTGATTGGGACAGATGAAGCGGCTCTCCGACGGGTTGAAGTACACGCTGGCGCCCTGGTGGGGGCACGGTGCCTGGAAAGCCAGGTAGGTGCCGGCCGTGGTTTTGGCCACGATGATGGCGCGGCTATCGACGTAGATGTAGCCCACGGTGGCGTCGCTGAGCGGCACGCTGGTGGCGGCCGTCAGGTCCACCATCAGGTTGACGCCCGTGGCGGCGGCCACCGGCGTGGGGTCGCCGCCCGCGCTGCTGCCGCAGCCACCCAGGCAGGCCGAGGCCAGCAGCGACGCCGCCCCCAGCCCGAAGAGCTGCATGAAGTCTTTACGATTCATTTCCGAAGTATTCGCCATCGCTATCCGGAAGAAAAAAGGGTGAAGCGTAGAAAAGGGCCGGTGGGGTAGTGAATAAAAACCGCGCTTCCCCGACCTGACTGGCGGGGCTGCTCGTAAGAGGCGCCAGGCCGCCCCTACCCCTCTTTTATTTTGCGACCCCGGCGGCTTTGCCCGGCGCGGCGGGCGGGGGCCGCCGGGTGCTCTCAGCCGGAAATCCTGTTTAGGCCTTGGGGACGGCGGCGGGCCAGCAGCGCCCCAGGGGGCCCTACTGCGGGCCGGGCAGCCAGGCGGCTGGGTCAACCTACCAAGCCGCGCAATTTTTGGATAACAAAAAAGTGCCATTCGGATAGCCTAATCCGCCGCCCAACTAGCGTGGGTCCGGGCACTGCTTTTTTAGCGCCACCTTGCTGCCCTATTCACACTTCGGACAGATTACCCGCCGCCTTTTTTACTTGCTCAGTTAGCCGTCTTTCGCTTCTACCTTATTTTATGCTGCTCTCCGAACCCAAAATCCTCCGCGCCCAGGCCGTACGGCAAGCCCTGACCCGCAACCAGCGCCGCGCCGCTACCCCCTCGGCTCCCGAGCTGGCCATCCTGACGCAGTATGTGCTCGGCCACCTGAACCTGGAGCAGACCAACGGGCAGCTGCGGCAGCACGGCCGCACTATTCTGGCGGCCCCCTTGACCGCCTAAGAAGCTCGCCTTCCTCACGCAGAAGCCCGGCGCTGGAGTTCCAGCGCCGG
>CAZZWL010000146.1:0-12226 GCA_964657755.1 uncultured Rhodanobacter sp. | reverse complement strand
CCTCTTCCCAAGGAGAGGGGGCTAGGGGGGGAGGTGACCGCGTGCGCTATGTACGCTCGATAATCACGGCGTAGCCCTGGCCCACGCCGATGCACATCGTCACCAGCGCGTAGCGCTTTTGCTGGGCGTGCAGTTCCAGGGCGGCGGTGTTGAGCAGGCGGGCACCGCTCATGCCGAGCGGGTGGCCCAGCGCGATGGCCCCGCCGTTGGGGTTCACGCGCGGGTCGTCGTCGGCCAGGCCAAAGGCTCGCAGGCAGGCCAGCGACTGCGCCGCGAAGGCCTCATTGAGCTCGATAATGTCGAGGTCGTTCAGCGTCAGGCCGGCCTTTTTGAGGGCGATATGGCTGGCCGGCACCGGGCCGATACCCATAATGCGCGGCTCGACGCCGGCCACGCCCATGCTCACGATGCGAGCCAGGGGTGTGAGGCGGTGTTGCTTCATTCCTTCCTCCGAAGCCAGCAGCAGGGCGGCCGCGCCGTCGTTGAGGCCCGAGGCGTTGCCGGCCGTCACGGTGCCGCCGGCCTGGCGAAAGGCGGGGCGCAGCTTAGCCAGCCCTTCCAACGTAGTGTCGGGCTTGAGAAACTCATCTTTCGCAAACAATACCGGCTCGCCCTTGCGCTGCGGAATGGGGACGGGGGCAATTTCCTGGGCTAGCCGGCCGCGGCGCTGGGCGGCGGCCGCTTTTTGCTGCGAGGCGTGGGCAAACTTATCCTGGTCCTCGCGGCTGATGCCGTCGCGGTCCACGAGGTTTTCGGCGGTTTCGCCCATCGCGTCGGTGCCATACCGGGCCTG
Organism: uncultured Rhodanobacter sp.; assembly: GCA_964657755.1. GTDB lineage: Bacteria > Bacteroidota > Bacteroidia > Cytophagales > Hymenobacteraceae > Hymenobacter. The sequence continues at coordinate 11,433 of CAZZWL010000146.1, read as the reverse complement.
CATGGCGGGGTTGATGAAGCGCCAGCCGAAGCTGGAATCGGCCATCTGGGCGTCGGTGCCGAAGCCTTTGCTGGGCTTCGACACCACGAGCGGGGCGCGGGTCATGCTCTCTACCCCCCCGGCCACGAACAGGTCGCCGTCGCCGCTGCGAATGGCGCGGGCCGCCGCGATACTCGCTGACAAGCCACTGGCACAGAGTCGGTTCACGGTTTCGCCGGGTACGGAGGGGGGTAGGCCGGCCAGCAGCGCGGCCATGCGGGCCACGTTGCGGTTGTCCTCGCCGGCCTGGTTGGCGCAGCCCAGCAGCACGTCGGCAATGGCGGCCGGGTCGGCCGTGGAGTGGCGCTTCAGCAGCTCGCGAATAACGTGGGCCGCCAGGTCGTCGGGGCGCACGGCGGCCAGCGTGCCGCCAAAGCTACCGATGGGCGTGCGCACGCCGCCAACAATATAAGCCTGATTCATAGATAATTAAGAAGCAGTATTTTCGTGGCTCGTGCGGTAGGCCGTGCCCTTAAACAGGGCTAGCCGCAGGCCATCCTGGTTGCGAATGCCCACCTCATACACGCCCACGCGGTGCTTGAGGCTGGCCTCCCGCGCCTCGATGGTGATGGTGTCGCCGGGGCGGCCGGCCTCCAGGTAGTCGATGGTGACGGTGAGGCCCACGCTCTGGCGGCCGTGGGTGTTGCAGGCAATGGAAAACGCCGTGTCGGCCGCCGCAAACGTGACGCCGCCGTGCACCATGCCGAAACCGTTGAGCATTTCGGGGCGCACCGGTAGGCGCAAGCGGCAGTAGCCGGGCCGCACTTCTTCAATAATAACTCCCAGCCACGCGCTGAACGGGTCGCGGGTGGCAAGCCAGTTTTGCACGGCGTGGTGGGGCTGGGGGGGCGTGTGTTCAGGAGCGCTCATGCGGGAAGAAAAAGCTGGTGGGAGGCGGCCAGCCGGCGCAGCAGCACGCTGGCGCGGTAGCGGTCCTCGTGGTAGTCGTGGTAGAGGCCGTCGAGGGTGGCCAGCACGGTGGCGGGGCCCAGCTCGTCGGCCCAGGCCAGCAGGCCTTTGGGGTAGTTGACGCCGGTAGTCATGGCCAGCTCCAGGTCGGGGGCCGAGGCCACGCGCAGGTACAGCGCCTCGGCGGCCTCGTTGATGAGCATGGCCAGCACGCGCTGCACGATGCGCTGGCCCAGCTCGGCGTCGCGGAGGGGGGTAGGGGCCGGCGCGCCGGGCGCGTAGTCGTAGAAGCCGCGCCCCGCCTTGCGCCCGTAGTAACCCGCCTCAAACAGCCGCCGCTGGGTGAAGGAAGGCCGGTAGCGCGGGTCGTAGAAAAAGGCCGTGAATACCGACTCCGTAACCCGGTAATTCACGTCGTGGCCAATAAAATCCATGAGCGCAAACGGCCCCATGCGGAAGCCGCCCAGCTGGGTCAGGGCCCAGTCGATGGTGGCCACGTCGGCCAGGCCTTCCTCCAGAATCCGAATAGCCTCGCCGTAAAATGGCCGCGCCACGCGGTTTACGATAAAGCCGGGCGTGTCCTGGGCCAGCACCGGGCGCTTGCCCCAGCCCGCCACCAGGTGCCGCACCTCCTCGGCCAGCCCGGCGCGGGTTTGCACCGCCGGAATAATCTCGACCAGCTGCATGAGCGGCGCCGGATTGAAGAAGTGGATGCCGATAAAGCGCTCGGGCCGCTGGCACGCCGCCGCGATGGCCGTAATGGAGAGCGACGACGTGTTGCTGGCCAACAGGCACTCGGCCGATACCACGGCCTCTACCTGCCTGAAAACCTGTTGCTTCACCGCCAGGTCCTCCACAATGGCCTCGATAACCAAGCCGCAGTCGGCAAAGTCCTGCACGGAGGGGGTAGGGCGCAGGCGGGCGATGGTGGCCTCAGCGGCTTCGCGGGTCAGCTTGCCTTTTTCGACCAGCTTACGCAGGCTAGCGGTGATGCCGGCCGTGGCCTTTTCGAGCGCCGCCGCGTTTTGGTCGAGCAGGCGCACCTCGTGGCCGGCGGTGGCTACCACCTGCGCGATGCCCGCGCCCATCGCGCCGCTGCCGATGATACCAATGGTCATAGGTTTGTTTTTCGTTGTTGGCTTTTCGTTTCTCGGCTGTGGTCTTTCGTTGTTAGTTAATTTTTTCGCGCTTAGCCGGCAGAAAACAATAGCCGAAAAACGAAAAGCCAACAACGAAAAACGACTAAGCTATTGCCCGGTGAACGTGGGCTGACGCTTGCCCAGAAAAGCCGCCACGCCCTCGCGGTAGTCGGCCGTCTGGCCGGCGCGCAGCTGGTAGTCGCCTTCGGCGCGTAGCTGCTGGGCCACGTCGTGGGCGAAGGTGCTGTTGAGCAGCTGCTTGGTGTAGGCGAGGCCCTTGGTGGGCAGGTTGGCCATTTTGTGGGCTAGCTGACTTACTTCCTGGTCAAAGGTTTCATCGGTGAAAGCCCGGTAAATCATGCCCATCCGCACGGCTTCGGCGGCGGCTACTTTGTCGCCGGTGAGCATAAGGGCGCTGGCGCGCTGCATCCCCACGAGGCGGGGTAGGAAATAGGTGCCGCCACTGTCGGGCACCAGGCCTATCTTGCTGAATGCCTGAATGAACGTGGCCGATTCCTTGGCCACCACGATGTCGCAGGCGAGCGCGATGTTGGCCCCCGCGCCGGCCGCCACGCCGTTCACGGCCGCGATAACGGGTTTTTCCAACTCCCGAATCAGCAGGATGAGCGGGTTGTAGTGCTTCTCCACAATCTCCGATACGTCGGGCGCATTCGGTCCCGTTATCTCGGCCAGGTCCTGCCCCGCGCAAAAGGCGCGGCCAGTGCCGGTGAGCACCACGGCGCGCACAGTCGCATCGGCCTGGCACTCGCGCAGCCGCTGCTGCAAAGCCAGCGCCAACGGCTTGTTGATGCTATTGAAAACGTCGGGCCGGTTGAGCGTGAGGGTGGCTACGCCGTGGGCAAGGGTAAAGAGCAGGGAGGGGTCGGACATGGGAAAGAAGTTGAGTAGTGCGGGGCTTGCCCCCGCCCGGCGTCTGTTGCTAGCGAACCAGACGCCGGGCGGGGGCAAGCCCCGCACCCTACGCGTGGCATTTGAAATAATCGAAGGGCTCGCGGCAGTCGTCGCACTGGTAGAGCGCTTTGCAGGCCGTGGAGCCAAACTGGCTGACCAGGTGCGTGTGCGCCGACTTGCAGAGCGGGCAGCGCACGGCCGTGTCTTGGCCAAAGAGGTGGAGCACGTGGCCGCCGGCCGTGCCATCGACGGGCGGCGCGATGCCGTAGGCTTCGAGCTTGGCGCGGCCGGCCGGGGTCATCCAGTCGGTAGTCCAGGCCGGGCTGAGCTGGTTGTGGATGGTGAGCTGGGTGCAGCCCTCGGCCAGCAGCCGCAGCCGGATGTCGGTGGCGATGGTATTCATGGCCGGGCAGCCCGAATACGTGGGCGTGATGGTTACCGTAACGTGCTCGCCCGCCACTTCCACGTGGCGCACGATGCCCAAGTCCAGGATGCTGAGCACCGGTACCTCGGGGTCAGTCACCTCCTCCAGCAGGTCCCAGATGTGGGCCTCGGTGGGCGCAGCCGTTACCACGTCAGGCCGGGGTAGGAGCGCTGCACGTGTTGCAGCTCGGCCAGCAGGTAGCCCAGGTGCTCGGAGTGGCGGCCCAGCTTACCGCCGGGCTGCGCAAAGGCCTCGGTGGGCACCGGCAGCGTAGCCTCATTGAAAACATAGGCCACATAGGCGGCCGCTTTGGCCTGCAGGTCGGCGTAGTCGGGCACGAGGCCGGTTTCTTGCAGCGCTTGCTCCAGGGGGGTAGCGGCCGTAAGCTCGGCGGCGTAGCGCCAGAGGGTGCGCAGGGCCTTTTCGAGGCGCTGGCGGCTCTCGGCGGTGCCGTCGCCAAAGCGAATTATCCACTCGGCGCTCCACTTGCGGTGGTAGGCGGCCTCCTTCAGCGACTTTTCGGCAATGGCGGCCAGGCGCGCGTCGGGGCGCTGCCGGAGCTCGCTAAGCAGCTCGTAGTGAAACACATCGAACAAAAACTGCCGCAGGATGGTGTGGGCAAAGTCACCGTTGGGCTGCTCCACGAGCAGCGGGTTGCGGTACTCCACGGCGCTGCGCAGGTAGGCTAGGTCGTCTTCGGTGCGGCCCCGGCCCTCCAGCTCGGCGGCGTACTGGTAGTAGCTGCGGGCCTCGCCCAGCAGGTCGAGGGCAATGTTGGACAGCGCCAGGTCCTGCTCCAGAATGGGGCCGTGCCCGCACCATTCCGACAGGCGATGCGCCAGGATGAGGCTGGTATCGGCGAGCTGCACCACGTACTGAAACAGCTGGTTTTGCAGGCTGGCGGGGTAGGCGGGCGCGGCGAGGTGGGCGGGCGAAAGGTCGGGCGTGGCCATCGGGCTTACATGTGTTTAATGGAGTCCGGCACGTCGTAGAACGTGGGGTGCCGGTACACTTTATCGGCCGCTGGGTCGAAGAACTCGGCCGCCTCGTCGGGGTTGGAAGCGTGAATGTGCTTCGACTCCACCACCCAGATGCTCACGCCTTCGAGGCGGCGCGTGTACACGTCGCGGGCGTTTTGCACGGCCATCGCCGCGTCGGCGGCGTGCAGGCTACCCACGTGCTTATGGTCGAGCCCCTGCTTGCTGCGGATAAAGACCTCCCAAAGGGGCCATTCGGAGTTGTTCATTCTTGTTTCTTAGTGTCATTGCGAGCGCAACGAAGTGGAGCGCGGCAATCTTTCCTTCACGCTAGGAGTAGTAAACCCAATGGTGCGGGCTACAAGGAAAGATTACTTCGCAGGCTCGCAATGACGGACGATTTTTCGTTCGACTACGCCGCCACGGCCTCTTCGCGCGCCGCGCGCTTTTTGGCGTGGGCCATCGCGGCCTCGCGCACCCAGGCACCTTCCTCGTGGGCCTGCACGCGGGCCTGCAGGCGGTCGTGGTTGCAGAGGCCGTTGCCCTTTACCACGCTCCAGAATTCTTCCCAGTTCACCTCGCCGAAATCGTAGGCCTGGCGGGCCTCGTTCCACTGCACCTTTTCATCGGGCACGGTGAGGCCCAGAAACTCGGCCTGGGGCACCATCATATCCACGAATTTCTGGCGCAGCTCGTCGTTGGTGAAGCGCTTGATGCGCCAGCTCATGCTCTGCGCCGTGTTGGGCGACTCGCTGTCTTTGGGGCCAAACATCATCAGCGTGGGCCACCACCAGCGGTTGAGCGCCTCCTGGGCCATTTCCTTCTGCACCGGCGCGCCTTCGCAGAGCGTTTGCATAATCTCGAAGCCCTGACGCTGATGGAAGCTTTCCTCCTTGCACACGCGCACCATGGCGCGGGCATACGGGCCGTAGGAGGTGCGGCACAGCGGCACCTGGTTCAGGATGGCGGCGCCATCCACGAGCCAGCCCACGCAGCCCATGTCGGCCCAGCTTAGGGTAGGGTAGTTGAAAATGCTGCTGTACTTAGCCTTGCCGCTGTGCAGGTCGGCCAGCATCTGGTCGCGGGTGGTGCCCAGGGTTTCGGCGGCGCTGTAGAGGTAGAGGCCGTGGCCTGCCTCGTCCTGCACTTTGGCCAGCAAGATGGACTTGCGCTTGAGCGAGGGCGCCCGCGTTATCCAGTTGCCTTCGGGCAGCATGCCCACCAGCTCGGAGTGCGCGTGCTGCGAAATCTGCCGGATGAGCGTCTTGCGGTACGCCTCGGGCATCCAGTCCTTGGGCTCGATGCGGATGTCGGCGTCGATGCGGGCCTGAAACTGTTCCTCGGGGGTAGGGGCTTGGCTGATGGTTTCCATAGAGCTGCAACGTTAACTAACGCTTGTTAGTTTTTCAAAGGTAAGGAAAAACGTGGGATATGGCTGGTGTAAAACGGAGTGTCACTCCGTTTTACACCTCACCCCTCACACCTCGGCCGTGTCGTCGCCCAGCACGTCGTGCACGTACAGCATTTTCACCAGCACCGTGATAATGGCGATGATGGGCGTGGCCAGCGTGAGGCCCAGCAGGCCCGTAAACGAGCCAATAATGAGCTGCCCCACCAGGATGAGCGCGGGCGGCAGCGCAATGAGCCGCTGCTGCAACACCGGCGACACGGCCGCGCTTTCCAGGGTTTGCGTGCCCAGGTACAGCAGCAGCACGTAGAGCGCCATGTGCGGCCCGCCGTTGAAGAAGGCCAGCAGCAGCGCCGGTATCATGGACACCACCGGCCCGATATTGGGAATGAACGTAATCAGACCCGCAAACAGCCCCAGCACGCCCGCCAGCGGCATGCCCAAAAAGCTGAGACCCACCACCGTGAGCACCCCCACGAAGAGCATCGCCGCTAGCCGGGCCAGCACCCAGTTCACGAGCGTACTGCTGATTTTGTCGCACACTTCGTGGGCGCGGGCGCGGCCGGCCTTGGGCACCAGCATGACCAGGCCCGCCCGGTACGTTTGGGGCTGAATGACCAGAAATACGGCCAGAAAGAGTATCACGTAGCCATCGGCCAGGATGCTGAAAGTGGTCGAAAAAATGCCCGTGGCCCGGCCCAGCCACTCCGAAGTGCCGCCCATGAGCTTGCGCAGGTCGAAGTTTTCGCTGGCCAGCCACTGCCCCCAGCCGGTGCCGCTCACGCGGGCTTGCACGTCGTGCAGGGCTCTGGGCAATTGCTGCTGCAAGTCGCTCAGCTGCTCGCTCAGGCGCGCCGAAAACAACCAGCCCATGCCAAATAGCAGGGCCAGCGCCAGCAGCGCCAGCAGCACCACCGCTACCCCCTCGGGCAGCCCAATGCGGCGGTGCAGCCACGCCCCGCCCGCCCGCAGGGGTAGGGCAATGAGCAGCGCCGCCAGCAGCCGCAAAAACACCCCGAAGGCCAGCCCCAGCAGGCCCGTGAGGGCCAGCACCAGCAGCGTGAGGCCCACCGCAATGAGCACCCGCTGCACATAGGGCGTGAGGGAGGGGGTAGGGGATGGAGGCATGGGGCAGGTGCAAAAAAGGTAACCAAATGCCGCGGGCACTGCCCCCGGCCGCACCCCTCATACGGCCCGGCGGCCCTGGCCGCCGATAAAGTAGCGGGCGGTGCGGGCGCCTACTGGTCGAAGTCCACGGTTACTGCCGGCGTGGTGGGCCGGGCCTGGCAGGTGAGCACGTAGCCTTTGGCTACCTCTTCGGCCGAGAGCGAGTAGTTGACGTCCATAACGGCCGTGCCGGCCGTGACGCGGCCCAGGCAGGTGCTGCACATGCCGTTTTTGCACGAATACGGCGCGTCGATGCCGGCCGCCAGGGCCGCATCGAGCACGGTATCACCGTAGTACGACATGTCGAGGCGGTAGGCGCGGCCATCGAGGCGCACGGTCACCTGGCTCTTCTGGTCGTCTTCGCCCGCCGGGCGGGGGGTAGGGGCGGCCTTGCCCGCGCCGCCGGCCGAGGCAAACAGCTCAAAATGAATGGCTTCGGGTGCTACGCCGGCCTCGGTGAGGGCCTGCCGCACGCCGTGTATCATCTCCTCGGGACCGCAGATAAACGACTCGTCGAGCCCGGCGGCCGGAATGAGCTGGCGCAGCAGCTGCGCCGTCTTGGCCTGGTCTACGCGCCCATAAAACAGGTCGCTCTCACCCTGCTCGCGGCTCAGCACGTGGTACACGCTCAGCCGGCCCAGAAACTTATTCTTCAGGCCCTCAATCTGTTCCTTGAAAATAATCGAGTTGCGCCCCCGGTTGCCGTACACCAAATACACGTGGCTGCCCGGCTCCGTCAGCAGCACCGTGCGGGCAATGCTGAGGATGGGCGTGATGCCGCTGCCGGCCGCAAACAGCGCGTAGCGCCGGGCCTGGCTAGGGTGCAGAGTGGGGGTGAAGCGGCCTTGCGGCGGCAGCACGTCCAGCTGGTCGCCCACGCGCAGGCCGTCGTCCACGGCCAGGGTCGAGAAGCGGCCGCCGGGCACTTTCTTGATGGCCACGCGCCACTCCTCATCCAGCGGGCTGCTGGCCAAGGAGTAGCTGCGGCGCAGCTCCTCGCCCGCGTGCTCGCGGCGCAGGGTCAGGTACTGGCCGGGCTGGTAGCGAAAGGTTTCGCGCAGCTCGGCCGGCACCTCGAAGGCCAGCGACACGCAGTCGGGCGTTTCGCGGGTGATGCTCTTAATAATTAGTTTGTGGAAGCGGCTCATTTAGTGTTTTTTATCGATTCATTAGTTGCGGAAGGGTGTCATGCTGAGCTTGCCGAAGCAGCTCACTCGCAGCAGTAATCCCAATCGTTCAACGATGCGAGCGAGATGCTTCGGCAAGCTCAGCATGACGCTCTTTAGTTGAATTAATTCAGCCTTACTTCACCTCCCGCAAATCCTGCACCCGGTTCAGCTTGCCGCCTTCGCTGCGCGGCAGCTGCCCGCAGCCCAGCAGGTTCACGCGCATACTGAGGCCAATAATATCCTTGATTTTCTTGGCAAACGTGCCCTGGAGCTGGCGCAGGCACTCGTGCTGCGCCAGGTGCTCGGCGGTGAGGACGGCCGTGGCTAGCCCCAACTCGCGCAGCAGAGGCTCGGCCACTTCCACGTTCACCGCCACCTCGTCGAGGCTGCTGCGGCGGGTCGCCACCACCTGGTAGTGGGGGCTGGCGTGGGCTAGCCCCTTGATAATGTCTTCGACCTGGGTAGGGAAAAAATTGACCCCCCGGATGATGAGCATGTCGTCGGCCCGGCCGCGAATCGGTCCCATTTTTACGTGGGTGCGCTTCACCGAGTGGTCGTAGTAAATGTTGGTGATGTCGCCCGTCCAGTAGCGCAGAATGGGCATCGCTTTCTTGGTCAAGGTGCTGAAAACCAGCATGCCAAACTCGCCTTCGGCCACGGGCTCGCCGGTGTCTTTGTCCACCACTTCGGGGTAAAAGTGGTCCTCCCAGACGTAGCTGCCGGTGCCGCGCTCGTCCACGTCCTCCTGCGAAATGCCGGGCCCGAGTATCTCGCTAAGGCCGTAGATGTTGGTGGCCGCCACGCGCAGCCCATCCTGCACCTGCTGGCGGATGGCCTCCGTCCAGGGCTCGGCCCCCAGCACGGCCAGCTTCAAATTAATGGCCTCGGGAGTGATGCCGCGCCGCTGCATTTCCTCGGCCAGCACCTGGGCGTAGGAGGGGGTAGCGCACAGAATTTCGGGCCGAAAATCCTGCAAGAGTTGCAGCTGCCGGTCGGTGCTACCCCCCGATACCGGGATGACGGTAAGCCCCAGCCGCTCGGCGCCGTAGTGCAGGCCCAGCCCGCCCGTGAACAGGCCGTAGCCGTAGGCATTCTGCAGCTTCATGCCCGGCCGGCAGCCAGCGGCCACCAGCGAGCGCGCCACCACTTCGGAAAAAATAGCCAGGTCGCCGGCCGTGTAACCCACCACCGTGGCCTTGCCCGTGGTGCCGCTGGAGCAGTGCAGCCGCGCCACCTCGGCCTCGGGCACCGCAAACAAGCCGAAGGGGTAGTTATCCCGAAAATCGGCCTTTTTGGTAAAGCCCAGCCTGGTCAAATCTTCCAGCCCCCGAAACGTGGCCGGATTGATGCCCGCCTCGGCAAATCGGCGCTGGTAGAACGGCACCCGCGCCGCCAGGTAGGCCACCTGTTCCTTCAGCCGGGCGTTTTGCAGGGCGCGCAGCTGGGGCAGCGGCAGGCGCTCGATGTCGGGGTTGAAGAGCATGGGTAGGGCCAGGGTGGGAGGAAAGCCGGCTAACGCTGCAAAACTAACAAACGTTTGTTATTCGTTAGCCAGTAGCGCAAAGTTTCACTTCGTGCGCGAGCGCAGCGAGCAGCGCACGGCTGGAATCGTCCGGTTCCGCCTGTTCGCCGTGCTCGCGCACGAAGTGGAAACTTCGCGCTACTTACACCTTCAGCAGCGCGGCCTCCTGGTGCCCGGCCAGCTGCTGCCACAGCAGTATCAGCACGGCCTGGGTGGTGTATTCGATGTTGGTCTGGCGGCCGCGGTCGATGTTTATTTGCCGGCTCACGGTGCCGACGGGGGTAGCGCAGGCAATGCAGATGGTGCCCACCGGCTTGAGGGGCGTGCCGCCGCCGGGGCCGGCAATGCCGCTGGTGGCCAGGGCCACGTCGCAGCCCAGGCGGGCGCGGGCACCCTCGGCCATCTCGCGCACGGTGGGCTCGCTCACGGCGCCGTGCTGGCCCAGGGTTTCGGCGTTCACGCCCAGTAAGCTCTCCTTGAGGTCGTTATCATACGCCACTACGCTGCCCCGGAAGTAGGCCGAGCTACCCGGCACGCTCGTGATGCGCTGCGCCACCGCGCCGCCGGTGCAGCTTTCGGCGGTGCCCAGCTGCCAGCCCTTGGCCTTCAGTAGCTGCCCCACCACCACTTCGAGCGGCGAGTCTTCTTCGGCAAAAATGTAGCTGCCAATGCGCTCGCGCAGGGCGGGTAGCAGCGCCAGCATGCGGCCGCGCAGGTCGGGCTGGCCGTCATCGCTGCCGGTGAGGCGCAGGCGCACGCTGCCCAGGCTGGGCAGGTAAGCCAGCTTAACGTGGGGGGGTAGGGCGCTTTCCCAATCCTTAATTTTCTCGGCCAGAAAGGACTCGCCCAGTCCGGCGGTCATGATAACGACGTGCTCGATGGGCGCCAGCTGAAACTTCTCCCGCAGCTTAGGCAGCACCTCGTCGGTCATCAGCTTTTTCATCTCGAACGGCACGCCGGGCATGCTGATGAACACCGTGCCACCGTCCTCCAGCCACATGCCGGGCGCGGTGCCCACGGCGTTGTGCAGCACCTCGCAGCCGGCGGGCACCAGGGCCTGCTGGCGGTTCACGTCGAGCATGGGCCGGTTGAAGCGCCGGAAAATGGCCTCCACGTGGTGCAGCGTGGGCTCGTGCAGCACCAGCTCGCGGCCGAAGTAGCGGGCCAGCACGTGCTTAGTGAGGTCGTCTTTGGTGGGGCCCAGGCCGCCGGTCATCAGGATGACTTTGGCGCGCTGGCGGGCCTGGTCGAGGGCGGCCACTATCTCGTCGGCGCGGTCGCTCACGCTCGTTATCTGGCGCACGCGCAGGCCCAGGCGGCCCAGCTGCTGGCCCATAAAGGCCGAATTGGTATCCACGACCTGCCCGTAGAGCAGCTCGTCGCCAATGGTCATGATTTCAACGTCCATGCGGGGGGTAGGGAAGTTTGGCAGGGTTTTATAGAGAACTTTGCGCCGCGGTGCTTGCAGGACAGCTATACGAGCCGTCCGGTTTTTACGCCCCGCTTTTTTCTTTTTTCGCCTTATGAAAAATCTACTCCTGGCGCTGGCCCTACTCAGCGCCGCCCCCGCCCTCGCCCAAACTACCAAAAAAACCACGGTCACCAAAAAAGCTACGGTTGCGAAGAAAGCCCCGGTGAAGGCTTCCCCCACGAAGAAAACTACCGCCACGGCCACCACGTCCCAGCCGCGTCCCCGTTCCTGCGTGCACCAGTCGAAGGAAACCAAAGTTCAAACCGCAGCTTCCACCAAACCCTCGCAAGCTTGAA
>CAZZWL010000145.1:0-12903 GCA_964657755.1 uncultured Rhodanobacter sp. | reverse complement strand
GGCTCCACAGCACCGTTTGCTACCCCCCTGCCGCACCATGACCATTCCCTACCAGCAGCTGTTCACCTTCGCCGAGCGCGTGTTTCTGGCCCTCGGCTGCCCGCCCGACGATGCCCGCCTGGCCACCGAAACCCTGCTTTCGGCCGACCTGCGGGGGGTAGACTCGCACGGCGTGGCGCGGCTCAGCGGCTACGTGCGCCTCTGGGAAGCCGGCCGCATCAACGCCCGCCCGCGGGTGGGCGTCACCTACGAAACGCCCAGCACCGCCGTGGTCGATGGCGACGGTGGCCTGGGCCTGGTGGTGGGCCCCCAGGCCATGCGCGTGGCCATGCAGAAGGCTGCGCAAGTGGGCACCGGCTGGGTATCGGTGAAGAACTCCAACCACTTTGGCATTGCGGGCTACCACGCCATGCTACCCCTGGCGCAGGACATGATTGGCATCGCCATGACCAACGCTTCACCGCTGGTGGCGCCCACCTATTCGTTAGATAGACTACTGGGCACCAACCCGATAGCCGTGGCCGTGCCGGCCGGCGAACAGCCCGATTTCGTGCTCGATATGGCTACCACCACGGCCGCCAACGGCAAGCTCGAAATCGCGCAGCGCAAGCATTTGCCCATCCCCGAAGGCTGGGCCCAGGACGCCGCCGGCCAGCCCAGCACCGACGCCAACGCCGTGAAGAACGGCGGCGCTTTGCAGCCGCTGGGCGGCGCCACCGGCTCGCACAAGGGCTACGGCCTGGGCGCGGTGGTCGATATTTTTTCGGCCGTGCTCAGCGGGGCCAACTACGGGCCGTGGGTGCCGCCGTTCGTGGCGTTTTTGCAGCCGCCGGCCGACCCCGTGGGCCAGGGCCTGGGCCACTTTTTCGGGGCCATGCGCGTGGATGCCTTCCGGCCCGCCGATGAGTTTAAGGCGCACATGGATAACTGGATAACGACCTTCCGCCAGGCCAAGGCCGTGGCGGGCAAGCAGGTGCTCATCCCCGGCGACCCCGAGCGCCACATGGCCGCCCACCGGCTCATCGAGGGCATTCCGCTGCTGGAGGCCGTGGTGCAGGATTTGGAAGGGGTAGGGAAGAAATTTGGCGTAGCGCTGTAGCTGCCGGGCTACCTGGGCGTGGCCAGCGGCTTCACAAAGACCAGCCAGTTGGACTGCCAGGCCGTTTCGGTACGGCGGTGGCCCAGCCCGACGACCTGGCTACCGCGCTTGTACCAGCCCTCGTCCCAATCGCCCATGTCGAGGTAGAGGGCATTTTTGGCCCCCAGTTCCACCAGGTCGTTGCCAAACTGCTGCATCCCGGTAGCGTCCGACGCGCTCTCCACCACGGCAAAACGGTAGTCGGCAAACTCAACCAATGCCCGGCGCTGAAACAGACTGCCGCCGGCAGGCTTCTGTTTTTTGCCTTCCAGCACCAGCAATTCCTGCAAGAGCAGGGTCCCGTGCTGGCTTTGCAGGCGATTTAACTGCGTACTTGGCGGCGACTGACCTGCAGTAATCTTGCTGATGGTGAGCTTATTATCAACAATAGTTAGCATGCCATCCAGAAAACCCACCTTCGCCTTGGCTTGCAGCGTGCGGCCATTGGCTACCAGCAGGTCGAGCGGCTGGTTGGTTTCCAAATCAGTATATGCCGCCGCTACTCCCAGGCAATACCGCTCGTCTTCCGCGTTTGGGCGAATAGTTACTACTTGAATAGCAAGGTTTTGGGGATAAAAAATTGAATACAAACTTCCTTTTTGGGTTGTTCGCTCTTCTGGGAGAACTTGCTGCGCGGAATTTTGGGTGCAAGTATTAAAGCCCAGCATGAACGCTAACAGCAGGCTATTCTTCAGAATTTTCATTGAAAACCAAGGCTAAGAAGTCGTGATGCTGACTTGGGGCTGCGGCAAGGTAGGGCGGGCGGTAACGGTAGACCCCAGCTGCACCAGCAGCACCCAGCCCACGGCGCTGCTCCAGCCGGCCAGCACATCAGAAGGATTGTGCACGCCCAGATACAGGCGCGCCCAGCCCACGACCAGCGCAAACAGCGGCGCCAGCGCCCAGGCCCGGCGGTGGCGCGGCAACACAAAAAACAGCGCCGTGGCCAGCGCCGCCGTGTCCATAGCGTGGCCGCTGGGAAAGCTGAACGTGTGCTCGGGCCTGATGCTGACCCACAGCGCGGGCCGGGGCCGGGCCACCCAATATTTGATGACCTGCGTGAGCAGCATCGAACCCCCTACCCCCGCCGCAAACAGCCACGCCGCCCGGCGCCGGCCCACCCGCGCCAACGCCGCCGTGGTGAGCACGCCAGCCGTAATCATGGGCCCGGTATTGCCCACGAAGGTGAAAAAAATAGCCGCCTGGTCGAGCGCCGGCGTGGCGTGGCGGTGCAACGCCAGCAGCAGCGGCACGTCGAAGGGCGCCCCGCCCCGAGCCACTACCAGCGCGGCCATGCTGCCAAATAGCCCCCAGGCCAGCACGGCCAGCAGCCACCAACGATACGAAGCGGGAAAAACAGACATAGGCAGTAAGCGGGAACGTACGCCGCCGCATACGCAAAACGGCCGGCCGCAGTAGCCGACCCGGCCAATACCCGGCGCGACTTCGTAGCGCTACCCAAACGAAAAAGGCGACCGCTAAGTAGCGGCCGCCTTTCCTAAATCGTTGCTGCTGCTGGGCTTAGCCTTTGAGCTGGCTCGCCGCCGAGCTAAGGGCCTGGCCGAGTTGCATGAGCTTGTCCTGCGAATCGGGGGTAGCCGACGACGCGATTTGCGTGGTGTGCTGGCCCAGCGTGCTCAGGCTGCTGGCGATGGTGCTGCTATCGCCGCTCGAAATAGCGTCGTTCAGCTTTTCCAGCTCCGAGCTGATGCCCGAAAGCTGCGGGTTGCCTTGCAGCGTTTGAATCCAGCCCGTAATGTTGGGGCCGGCGGCGCCAGCGGCACTAGAAAGACCGCCTTGCAGGGCATTGAGGGTGGCGTCGAGTTGACTTGTGGAAGCTGCCATGTTGGAAAAGGAAAATGTGAAGTGAGAATGTAGGCTATCAACCTCGGACCAAGGCGCTTGTTACGGAAAAACCGTACAACATTTCGGCTTTATTCAAAAATAGCCTTTTATTATCCTATTGTTACCCTTTTCGGTACGCTCCCGGCTACAACGCGGTGGGGACCATGCAGCTGATTAAGGGGCCCAAAAACTGTCACCCTTCGCTTTTATACACACGCAGGTAGCGCTTTCAAAATTGCTGTGCCGACTAGCGGCGGCATTTTGAGTAGCCTAGTACCTTGCGCCATGCTTTTTCCCCTTTGCCGCCCGCTCGCCCGGCACCTGCTGGCAGGCTTGGCGCTGCTGGCTGCCTGCGCGCCCACCGACCCGGCCACCCAGCCCGACGGGGCCATTCCGGCCAATTGCCGGCCGGCCGCGCCGTTCACCATTCAGCACCCGGCCTGGGCCACCAACGCCAGCCTCTACCAGGTAAATGTGCGCCAATACACGCCCGAGGGCACGTTTCGGGCGTTTGAGCAGCACTTGCCGCGGCTGCAAAAAATGGGGGTAGGGATTCTGTGGCTGATGCCGGTGCAGCCCATCGGGCAGGCCCGGCGCAAGGGCACGCTCGGCAGCCAGTACTCGCTGCGCGACTACCGCGCGGTGAACCCCGAGTTTGGCTCACTGACTGATTTGCAGCACCTTATTGCCGAAGCGCACCGGCTAAAAATGCACGTTATCCTCGATTGGGTGGCCAACCACACCAGCTGGGACAGCGAGCTGAGCAAGCAACACCCCGACTGGTTTACGAAGGATGCCACCGGTAATTTTCAGCCGCCCGTGGCCGACTGGCAGGATGTGATTGACCTCGACTACGCCCAGCCCGGCCTGCGCCAGTACATGACTCAGAGCATGGCCTACTGGGTGAAGGACGTGGGCTTCGATGGCTTCCGCTGCGACGTGGCGGGGCTGGTACCCACCGACTTCTGGAACGCCACCCGCGCCGAGCTGGCGAAAATCAAGCCCGTGTTCATGCTGGCCGAGTGGGACGAGCTGCACCACCCGCCCTTCCTCAAAAAAGGCGAATTCACCCCCAATACGCACCTGCTCGAACGGGCGTTTGACGCCACCTACGCGCTCAGGCTGCACTATTTGCTCGACAGCATCGCGCAGGGCAAGCGGCCGGTGGCGGCCCTACCCCCCTACTTTGCGGCCGAGCGCCGGATGTACCCGGCGGGGGTGTACCTGATGAATTTCACGAGCAGCCACGACGTGAACAGCTGGGATAATCCCGAGGGTATCCGCCTGGGGGCCAATGCGCAAGCCTTCGCCGTGCTCACGGCGCTGCTGCCCGGCATTCCGCTGGTATACAGCGGCCAGGAGGCGGCCTCGCCTAAAAAGCTGCGCTTTTTTGACAAGGATACCATTCAGTGGAATGCCTACCCGCTGAACGCTTTTTACGCCGCGCTGCTGCACCTCAAGCAGCGTAGCGCGGCCCTGCGCAACGGCGATGCCTGCACCAAATTCACCGTCCTGCCCGCGCCGGCCGAGTGCTTTGCCTTCGAGCGGGCCAGCGCCGACGGCCAGGCGCGGGTGTGGACGGTCATCAACCTGGGCGCGCAGCCGCGGACCCTACCCCGCCCGGCCGGGCTGGTCACCGATGCCTTTGCCGACGTGGGCTCGCCACTCGAAGGCCCTACCCTGGCGGTGCCGGCCCACGGCTGGCGCGTGCTCACGACCAAGAAACCGTAGCTTACTCCCGCGCAGCCGCTTTCGTATTTCATCTTCTATCTCTCTGTTTTTCATGAAACAACTTCTGTTTTTGTGGCTCTTGGCCGGGAGTGCGCTGGTGCAGGCGCAAACCATTAAAAATAAAGCCGTTGTAATCGGCCGGGTTGATAGCGTGACTTCGGCGGTACTAAAAGAAAAGCGCAAAATCTGGGTGTATGTGCCGGCCAGTGCCCACGACCCGGCGTACCTGCCGCAACGCTACCCGGTGGTGTACCTGCTCGATGGCGATGCGCATTTCGTCTCCGTCATGGGTATGGTGCAGCAGCTCAGCACGGTCAACGGCAATATGGTATGCCCCGAGATGATTGTGGTAGGCATCCCCAACACAGACCGCTCCCGCGACCTTACGCCCACGCATATGTCCGGCGCCGTAGGCATGTCGGCTGGCGAGCTGAAAACCTCGGGAGGCGGCGAAAATTTCACCGCGTTTTTGGAAAAGGAGCTTATTCCTTACGTGGATGCCCACTACCCCACCACGCCCCACCGCACCTTTATCGGCCACTCGCTCGGCGGCCTGCTGGTGATGAATACGCTGCTTCATCACCCCAGCTTGTTCGACAACTACGTGGCCCTGGACCCTAGTATGTGGTGGGATGGGAAAAAGCTGCTCCGGGAGGCCCCTGGCCTGCTGGCCCAGCCCCAGCTTGCTGGCCGGGCGCTATTCGTGGGCATTGCCAACACGATGCCGACTGGCTTCGATACCGTGCGGGTAAGGAAAGACACTTCCGAAGCCACTGATTTTATGCGCTCCAAGCTGACTTTGCGCGATGAGCTGGCCCGCCACCCCCGTAACGGTTTGCGCGTCGTGGCCAAGTACTATCCTAACGATAGCCACAGCTCGGTGCCGCTACCGGCCACCTACAATGCGCTCCGCTTCCTGTTCCAAGCCTACGCCCCCTCGCCGGCGGCCCTGGTTGATTTTTATGAGCCCGGCTATATGCCCAATCCCGCCGCCTTTGTGGAGGCGCACTACAAGCGCGCCTCCGCGGCGATGGGCTACCCGGTGCTGCCGCCCGAGCCGATGGTGCACGACCTCGCCGACTACTTGCTTCAGAGCAAGCAGCCGGCGCAGGCCCTGGCCATGTTTCAGCTGAATGCGCGTAATTATCCGGCCAGCTTCAGCGTGCACGACAGCTTGGGCGACTACTACAGTGCGCAAAAGCAGCCCGCGCTAGCTATTGCCGCCTATACTAAGGCCTTGCAGTTGAAAGATGCCCCCACCACCCGGCAAAAGCTCAGCCAGCTGAAAGCCAAAAAATAGGCCCTTGCGCGGCAGCCAGGGGGTAGGGACTGCGCCGGCCGGGCACCCCGGCGCCGGGCAGCCGCGTACAGGTATTTTTTGCTACGCTTCGTAGGCCCCCATGACCAACACCGACCATCCGCTTGCCTCCCGCTTCGTGGTGCGCCACCCCGAGTGGGCCGCCAACGCTACTATTTACGAAGTCAACGTGCGCAATTACACGCCCGAGGGCACGTTTCAGGCCCTGGAGGCGCACCTGCCCCGGCTCGCCAAGATGGGCGTCGTTATCGTGTGGCTGATGCCCATTCACCCGATTGGGGAGGTGGGGCGCAAGGGCTCGCTGGGCTCGCCCTACGCGGTGCGGGACTACTTCGAGGTAAATGCCGAGTTTGGGACGCTGGAAGATTTGCAGCACCTCGTGCAAACGGCGCATGGCCTGGGCCTGAATGTTATCCTCGATTGGGTGGCCAACCATACCAGCCGCGACAACGCCCTCATCGCCGCGCATCCCGACTGGTACCAGCACGATGCCCAGGGCCAGCTGGTGCCGCCCGTGGCCGACTGGACCGACGTGGTAGCCCTCGACTACTCGAACCAGGAAATGCGCCAGTACATGGTAGAAGCCCTGCGGTATTGGGTGCGCCACGCCGACATCGACGGCTACCGCTGCGACGTGGCTGGCCTGGTACCCACCGACTTCTGGGACGAGGCGCGGGCTGAGCTGGATAAGCTAAAACCCATGTTTATGCTGGCCGAGTGGGACGAGCTTTATCCCTCGGGTGGGCTCACCTGGGAGGAATTTAATTCTAATACCGAGCTGCTGGAACGGGCGTTCAACATGACGTTTGGCCTGCGCCTGCACTACCTGCTCGACCACATTGCCGAAGGCAAGGCCGCGCTGGCCGACATCGACACCTACCTGGCCGCCGAGCGCGAAAAATACCCGCCCTCGGTGTACCTGATGCACTTTACCAGCAACCACGACGTAAACAGCTGGGACGGCACCGAATATGAGCGCCTGGGGCCGCTGGTGCTGCCCTTTGCCGTGCTCGCGGCGCTGCTGCCGGGCATGCCCATGCTTTACAGCGGCCAGGAGGCAGGACTCGATAAGCGGCTGGCCTTCTTCGACCGCGACCCGATTGACTGGGGCGCCTACCCCCTCCAGGATTTTTATACCCGGCTCTTGCAGCTCAAAAAGCGCCACCCGGCCCTGCGCAACGGCGATGCGGCCAGCCACTTTCAGCGCCTCAGCGGGCCGGCCGGCCTCTACGGCTTCGTGCGCGAGAAGAATGGCGCGGCCGTGGTGGTGCTGGTAAACGCCACCGCCGAGCCGCTGGTGCTGCCGGGCCAGAAGATGCTGGTGCCGCCCCAAAAAGGCCTGTTCGACGTGTTCAGCGGGGTGCAGTGCACCCTGGCGCAGCTGCCGGCGCGCACGGTGCCGGCCCACGGCTGGCGGGTTTTCCGCACCCGCGACTAGCTTCTACAGTAGCTTAGACTACAAAGTCCGAGCTACTTTTCCCCTTGCCATGCCCTACGTTTTTCTGCTGCTCGCCATTATTAGCGAAGTCATTGGCACCACCGCGCTCAATGCTTCCAATCAATTTACCCGCCTGGGGCCCAGCTTAATAACCGTAGTAGGCTATGGGTTGGGATTCTACTTTTTCAGTTTCGCGCTCAAGGCTATTCCCATTGGGGTGGCGTACGCCATTTGGGGAGGGGTAGGGATTGTGCTGGTCACGCTCATTGGCTTCTTTCTGTTCAAGCAGCGGCTCGACCTGCCGGCCCTGGCGGGCATCGCGCTCATTGTTATTGGCGTGCTAGTGATGCAGCTCTTTTCCAAAACTATTTCGCACTAGGCGGCGGCTGGGCAGGCCCAAAAAAATAGCGCCATGCCCCGTTAGTGACGCATCCTGGCCGCAGCGCACGCCTCTGCTCAACAGCCTGGCCAGGATACGCCACCGTGGGTGGCACGACGCTTTTTTGGGTAGCCGCCGGGGTGGGGCAGCTTGTTTCTTTAGTGGAAAGCGCACGTGGGGCCCACGAATGAAAGCGCGAGCACGCCCAGTAGAAAGAGCCACCACGACCAGTGCGTACTCGCCGAGGCCGGGGTGCTGGCAGCAACGGCGGGCTTCGCGAAGGCCGCCGGGTAATTGGCTGTAGTCTGCATAGCTAAGAAGGAAGAGTGAGGGGCGAAGTGGCCGGCGGCCCCACCCCAGGGGGGTAGGCGACAGCCCCATCGTCTACACAAAGATGGACCAGCCGGCAGCCGCCCGGCAATCACATAATGATGTGATTTTTAGTCCCCCTCACTGTGGAGCTGCTGCCGCCGCGTGCCTCAGCTCAGGCCCTCGCGCAGGGCCTTGCTCACGGCCTCGGGGCCCGAGCGCACGTGCAGCTTCTCGTAGATATTCTTGATGTGGGAGCGCACCGTATCGAGGCTGATGAAGCAGTGCGCGGCAATCATCTTGTAGCTGTAGCCTTCCACCAGCAGGCCCATTATTTCGCGCTCGCGGGGGCTGAGGCCAGTCGGCGTGGCCTGGGCCGGGCCGACGCGCCGCCAGCCCAGGCCGCTGGGCCGGGCAAACAGCCGCAGCACCTGCCGCGCCACCGCCGGCGTAATGGGCGCGCCGCCTTCGCGCAGCTCCCCAATGGCTTCGAGCAGCCGGGCGGGCGGGGTTTTCTTGAGCAAATACCCGTCGGCCCCCGCCAGAATGGCCTCGAACACCTGTTCGTCATCGTCAAACACCGTGAGCATCACCACGCTCACGCCGGGGGCGGCGGCCTTTATCAGGCGCAGGCCCTCGATGCCCGAGCAGCCGGGCAGGTCAATATCCATGAGCACGGCGTCGGGCTGGAGGTGGCGCACATCGGCGCCCGCCTGCTCGCACGAGCCAAAAGCCGCCAGCAGCGCCAGGCCGGGCGCGGTACTCAGCAGCTGGCTAAGGCTGGCCCGCAGGTCGGCGTTGTCTTCGTAGAGCACCAAACGCAGGGGCGGCTGCATGGGGGGGGGTAGGGATTGATTAATAGTAGCGCGAACTTTCCAGTTCGTGCTACTGCCCAGGAAAGATAAGGCGGCCGGCCACCCAACGCAACCACATAAACGGGTGATTTTTAAGACTTGGCAAAAAACTTACAACGGCACGCGCAGCCGCACGGCAGTGCCCTGGCCGGGCGCCGTGACCAGGGTAAACTGCCCGCGCAGAGCGGCGGCGCGGGCGCGCAGGTTGGGCAGGCCGTGGCCGCCGCCCTGGGGCAGGGCGGCGGGGTCAAAGCCCACGCCGTCGTCGGCCACCAGTAGGTGCAGGTAGCCATCGGCGTAGGTGAGGGCCACCGTGGCCTGGCGGCAGTGGGCATATTTGGCCAGGTTGTTCAACGCTTCTTTGTAGAAGAGGAAGAACTCGCGGCGGCTGTCCATCGGCAGCCGCAGGGCAGCCACGGCCGGCTCGGCCTCGAAGACCAGGGCCACGCCCCGCACTTCGAGCAGCTCGGAGGCCAGCGCGCGCATCCGGGCCGTGACGTCGGCCAGGCCATCGTGGGCGGGGTTGATGGTCCACACGATGTCGTCCATCGCGTCGAGCATCCGGCGCGACGAGTCCCCGATTTGGCCCAGCAGGTCGGCGGCCTGGGCCGGGCGCTGGCCCAATTGGTGCTGCCGGGCCAGCGCGCTCAGGATGGAGATGCTGCTGAGCGTGGAGCCCATGTCGTCGTGCAGGTCGCGGGCAATGCGGTGGCGCACCTGCTCCAGGGCCAGCAACTGGTTGATGCGCAGCAGGTAGGCCAGCCAGCCGGCCAGCCCCAACGTAACCACCGCCAGCGCCCGAAACCACCAGGTGCCGTACCAGGGCGGGGCCACCACCAGCCGCAGCGCGGCGCCCAGCGCGGCGGGCGCGCCCGCCGCCCGCACCCGAAACGTGTAGCTGCCGGGGTCGAGGTTGGTGTAGGTAGCCTCGCGCCGCGCCCCGGCCGCCAGCCAGCCGGGGTCAAAGCCTTCGAGCTGATACAGCAGCGAGTCGCGCCCGGCCCGGCGCAGGTCGAGAGCCGCAAATTCCAGGGTGAAAACGTAGTCGCGGGGCAACAGCCGCAGCAGGCGCCGCTGGCCCACGGCCGTGTCGGGCAGTGCCACGGGCTGGTTGAGGCGGCGCAGGCCCGTGAGCAGCACCGGGGGCGGCGCCGGGGGCCGTAGCGCCGCCGCCCGAAAGCCCACCAGCCCCTCGGGACCGCCAAAGTAGAGGCGGCCGCCGGGCCCCACGCAGGCCGCGCCGGCATTATACTCATTCTGAGGCAAGCCATCGCGGATATCGAACGTCGTAAGCTGGCCCGTGGCGGGGTCGAGGCGCACCAGGCCCCGGTTGGTGCTGGCCCACAGCGTGCGGGTAGCCGAATCGGGCAGCACCCCATACACCACGTCGTTGGGGAAGCCCTGCGCCTCGCCAAAGGTGGTGAAGCGGCCGGTGCGGGCATCGTCGAGCCGGCACAGGCCCCCGCCCTCGGTGCCCACCCACAGCCGGCCCGCCGCGTCGAGGGCCAGCGCCCGCACAAAGTTGCTGGGCAGGCTGCGCGCATCGCGGGCCGTAGCCCGAAAGGTGGTGAAGCGGCCGGCGCGCGCATCATCGAGCCGGCACAGGCCCCCGCCGCCCGTGCCCACCCACAGCCGGCCGGCGCGGTCGCGCAGCACGCAGCGCACGAAGTTGTTGGGCAGCCCGCCGGGCCGGCTGGCCTCGCGGCGGTAAGTTGTGAACTCGCCCCGCGCCAGCTTATCCAGGCGGCAGAGGCCACCCTCGGTGCCTACCCATAGCGCGCCATCGAGCGGGTCGCGGTAGAGGCAGCGCACGAAGTCATCGGCCAGCGAGCCCGGCTGGGCCGCCGCGTGCCGAAAGTGCCGGAAGCCCGTGGCCCCGGCCGGCCGGTAGTCAAGCCCTTGGTGCTGAGTGCCCACCCACAGCCCACCGGCCGGGTCAGGCAGCACGCAGCGCACGAAATCGTCGGCCAGGCTGGCGGGGTGGGTAGGCTCGTGGCGCAGGCGCTCGATTATAGCTCCAGTGCGGGGGTCGAGGGCCAGCAGGCCCTGCTGCTCGGTGCCGAGCCACAGCACCCGCGGCGTGGCCGCCACCGCCCACACGGGGCCCGGCGCCGGCCCGGCTGGCAGCCGCGCGAAAGCCGAGGGCCGCACGTCGAGGCAGCGCACGCCCCCGTTGCTACCCACCCACAGCTGGCCGGCGCGGTCGGGGCCCAGCGCCAGCACCTCGCCGGCCAGCCGCCGTATGGGCTGCGTAGCGGCGGGCGCGGCCGGCCAGCAGCTCAGCTCGGTGGCGGTGCCTACCCAGGCGCTGCCGCGGCCATCTACCCAGAGGCCGCGCACGGCCGGGCTGCCGGGCCGGGGCCGCAGCAGCGCGCGCACCGGGCCGGCGGGGGGCAGGTAGCGCAGGCTACCCCCCTCGGTGCCCACCCACAGCCCGCCGCCGGGCGCGCCGGCCAGGGCGCTCACCGGCGCGGGGCCGGGCGGCTGGTAGCGCGGCTCGGGCCGCAGGGCCCGCGTGGCGGGGTCGAAGCGGCAAAGCTGGCCCTCGCCGGTGCCGGCCCACAGGGTGCCGGCCGCGTCGCGGGCCAGGGCCCGCACGGCCGCGTGGCGCCCCGCACTGGCCGCCCCGCCGGGCGCCGCCAGCCGAAAGCGGCGCAGCCGCCGACGCGCGGGCTCGTAGCACCACAGGCCATCCTCGGTGCCGAGCCAGACGCAGCCGCGCGCATCCAGCAGCAGCGCGTTCACGAAGTATGTCTGGCCCGAATCGGCCGCGACGCTGCCGAAGCGCTCGGTGCGGGGGTCGTAGTAGCTGAGGCCGGTGCCGGTGCCCACCCACAGCCCGCCGCGCCGCGGGTCGGGGGCCAGGGCCCGCACGAAGTTGCTGGGCAGGCTACCCACGCGCCGCGCATCGGCCCGAAACGAGCGGAAGCTGCTGCCGTCGTAGCGGCTCAGGCCATCCTGGGTGCCCAGCCACAGGAAACCCTGCTCGTCCTGGGCAAGGCACTGCACGGTGTTGCTCGACAAGCCATCGGCCGTGGTGAGGTGGCGCACCGGGGGCGACTGCGCCCGGCCGCTGGCGCAACTTACCAGCAGCAGCCAGGTCAGCCAGCCCCTGCGCCACTGCCCGCCAGCCAGCCACTGCGTTCTCATTCGCCTGAGGGTTAGGTCTTATCGGGCAGGAAGATACACCGCGCAAGCTGGGCACGGCACCGCGCCGCTTAGCCCTACCCCCCCCGCCCCGGCCGAGCGGGCCTAGCGCCGGCCGGCCTTGAGCCGGAAGGCCAGCTGAAAGTCGTTGCGGATGGCATACGAGCCCAGATTCTGAAAAAAGCTGCTCGAATTGTAGTTGATGCCAAACTGGGTGCGGTCGAGGTGCGCGGTGCCTTGCAGCAGCAGGCTGTCGGGGCCCAGCGGCGTGATGGTGATGGGCACCAGCACCGGCCGCGTCTGGCCCTTGAGGGTGAGTTGGCCCTGGGCCTGGCCGCCCGTCACGCGGCCCAGCTCAAACGTGGCCTCGGGAAAGTGGGCTACGTCGAAGAAATCCTCGCCGCGCAGGTGGGCTTGCAGGGTCGGGTTGTCGTGGCTGAGGCTGCGCACATCCACCAGCACGCGGGCGGCGCGCACGTTGGCGGGGCCCTCGGCCACCAGCGTGCCGCCGGGGGCCAGGCGCAGCGTGCCGGTGGGGGCGTAGGCGCCGGCCTCGGCGTAGCCCGTCCAGGTAAGGCGGCTGGTGGCGGGGTTGAGGGCGTAAGTGATGACGGCTGGGCGCTGCGCAGCGGTTGCAAAAAGCAGGACGAAGAGGCTGATGAACAAGGCTTTCATGGGGAGGAGAAGTTGAAAATAAGAAGAGTATTATTGGTTAAGTGAGCTTTCAGTAAAATCGACTGTCAT
>CAZZWL010000144.1:12136-13119 GCA_964657755.1 uncultured Rhodanobacter sp. | reverse complement strand
GCCACCGCGCGCCAGCCCTGCCCAAGCCGGGCCGGGTCGGGTAGCTCATAGCGCCCTACCCCCCCCGACTGGAAAGTGGCCCGGCAAAAGTCGGCGAAGCCCGTGGCGGCGGGCAGCAGCGTGCCCACGGCTCCCTCCGGAAACTCGGGCAAGCCCAGCAGCCGCTGCGCCAGCGGGGTCAGCAGCTCAACAGTCAGGTCGCGTACCTCTTCCGGGTTGTCGGCGGCATACACCGGGCCGAAGTAGGCAAGGCCAGCGGCCAGCTCGTGCAGCAGCGCGGTAGGAATGGCTGGCCCAATGGCGGGTGAGTGAACGGAAGAAGTCATGTGCCAATGTGAATAGGGCTACTCGGGCACGATTAGCTTGCGCGTGCAGCTAAGGCGGGGGTAGGCGGGGCAATGCGGTCAAACAGCTACAAATAGGGTTAGGAGATACTATCAAGGCTGGCAGGAGTGAGTTGGTAATGCCATCGGCCGTGCGAACACGGGAGCCAAGCCTTCACCACTAGCCGCCCCAAAACCCGGTTGGCGGGACCATTCAACAGCTGCTGCTCAACTTCTACCGCGTTGCTAAGGTGGAGTAAATAGGCCAACGTAGTGTGCCACTCCTACCCCCACCTGGCAACGCGGGGTTAAACTACTATAGCGCAAAATAAAAGTTGCTATACCCAGGGCTGGCTCGCGGGCGAATAACCGCCACGGTTTCGGGCTGGTGCGGCAGTTTTTGAATACGTATAGGTGAACATTTTATCCAGAGTAAATTATTGCCGAATAAGTAGTTGTGAGAAAGCACGACTGCTTCTTGCCCGGCGGCATGCTGTCACTTATTTTAGTTAAAAAAACCTGTGCCAAGTCTCGCAATTTTTTTTCACGAATTGACGTGCCCAGGATTTTTCGGCGCATTTGTCCAATAATGGGAAAATTAGTACCGGTTTTGCCCGGCACCAGCCCAGGTAGCGCGCCCGGCACCGGGTGGCCGGGCGC
>CAZZWL010000144.1:11661-12126 GCA_964657755.1 uncultured Rhodanobacter sp. | reverse complement strand
CCCGCTACCTGGGCCCGGCCGCCCGCCCGTTTGGGAAATTAGCCCCCGCTACTGGCCGAGTTTGGTAAACTTCCTGCCCGCCCGCGCCGTTAGTAGCAGGCGTAAGTGCTTGGCTACCGCGCCAAAGCCTTGCGTTGGTGCCGCATATTTATTTGTCCTCCCATTACCTTTGCCTCATGGAAGTTGCTAGCTACACCCTGGCCGAAGCCACTACGGCCGCCCCCTACCTCGACTACGCGCGCTGCGTCGATGCCGAAAGCCGCCCCGCCAACCACAGCGGCGACTGGCCCACCAAGGGCGAAGTCTACCCCGTGCGCGTGGTCGAAAGCCGCCTCGAAGGCATTCCCCTGGTGCACGTGCTCACCTTCGATGGCCCCGCCCCTTACTACAATGCCTTCGCGCCGCATCGCTTCGAGCTCACGCACCGCATCTACCTGAATTAACGGGCCCTACCCCCCACAAAAA
>CAZZWL010000144.1:0-11651 GCA_964657755.1 uncultured Rhodanobacter sp. | reverse complement strand
TGTGGGGGGTAGGGTGGCTACTGCGCGCTGGCCGTGGCCGGGCTGCCCGCCAGGGTGTCGTGGTAGCCCAGGCCGTTGAGGGTGAAGGTAGTGGACATAACGCGGTGCGTATCGCGCGATTCGCAGGTCAGCTTGAGGTACGCGGCCCCGGTGTAGCCCGTGACGCTGCCCGCCGGCTGCGGACCCGGCTTGCACACAGCATCGCGCACGGCGCGCACCGACACGCGGGTGCGGCGGTCGCTGGCGTTGAGCTGGTACACGCGCACGGTGGCCACCTGTGGGCAGCCCGCCTGGCCCGTGGTGGTCCAGGCAATTTCGACGGGCACGGCCACTTTCTTGGTTTCGCCCACCAGCATAGTGCCGGTGTAGGTGTGGGGGTAGGCACGCGCGCCCACGGCCGTTTTCACGAAAGTGGTGTCGAAGCGCAAGACTTTTTCGGGGCCGGGCGCGGTGGCGCTGGGCCGGCTTTGCACGCCCGTGTTGGCTTCGCGGCACGAGGCCAGGGCGGCCACGGCAGCCAGCATAGTAAGGATTTTTTTCATAAGAATAAATGGACGCGGCCCAGAGTGGCCAGCTTCAAAGATAACGGGCTTTGGGCGGAAGCTACCCGTGGTGGTGGGAGGCGGCCAACGAGGAAAATACCGTTGCGCAGCCACCGCCAAACTGGCTTCCAATGCCCGTACCAACCTTCGTGCCTAGCGCAGTTTTCTGGTTGGCACACGGAGTTAAAAGGGGAGAGCTAAAAGTTAAAACCCAAGCGGGCTGACTTTTAGCGCTCCCCTTTTAATTCAGCGTAAAGACTGCAACACAGCCCTGGGGTAGTTGCTGTCGGGGCTGCCGCGCCGAGCTGCTACTGCACCGGGCCGGTGTTGCTGATGAAGGCCACGTACTTGCCATCGGGCGACCACGAGGGCGTGTTGATGGTGCCCTGCCCGCCGTAGACGTAGGCGATTACCTGCGGCGTGCCGCCCCCGATGGGCAGCCGGCGCAGGTACACGTGCTTGTAAAACGGGTGGTCGTCGGCGGGTACTTCGTCCTTCAAAAACGACACGAACACCAGGTACTTGCCATCGGGCGACACGTGCGGAAACCAGTCCTGAAACTCGCCGTGGGTCACGGCTTCCTGCTGGCTGCCGTCGGCGCGCATCCGCCAGATTTGCATGGTACCGGTGCGGGCCGAGTTGAAGTAGATGTACTGGCCATCGGGCGTGTACTCGGGGCCGTCGTCGAGGCCGGCGGCGGTGGTCAGGCGCACCTCTTTGCCACCGGTGGCCGGCACCCGGTAGATGTCAAAGTCGCCGTTGCGCTGCCCGGTGAAGAGCAGTGAGCGCGCATCGGGCGACCAGCCGTGCAGGTACGACGGCCCCCTGGGCGTGACCTGGCGGGGCGTGCCGCCCGCCGCCGGCACCGTGTACACGACGGAACCGCCGAGCTTATCGACGCCGCTGCTCAGCCCCAGCTGCCGCCCGTCGAAGGACAGCACGTGGTCATTGTTGTTGTTCTTGACGTCGCCGGTGGGCAGGGGGGTAGGGGTGCGGGTGGCCAGGTTGAAGCTGTACATGAGCCCGTCGCTGTTGTAAATCAGCGTCTTGCCATCGCGCTGCCAGTTGGGGGCCTGAATGGAGTTGGGGGCGGTGTAGATGACTTCGCGGTCGCCGGTGGCCACGTTCAGCAGCTCCAGGCGGCTGCCCAGGTACTGGCGGTAGGGCACCAGCCCGGCGGGGGCGGGCTGGGTCAGGCGCACATCGCGAAATACGCCGGTTTCGAGCGCGTCGGCGTTGTGCGCCGTCACGAACAGGCCCACGTACACCGTTTCGCCCAGGCCGGCTACCGTGGCCTCCACCACCTCGAAGGGCTGGCCAAACTGCGCCACCCGCATGGTGTACACGTCGCCCTTGCGCTCCAGCTGTACCACGTCGGCGTGGGTCATTTTGGCGCGGGTTTCTTCGGTGGCGGCCCCGCTGGTGCGGCGGTATTGCAGCGAGGTGAGGCCGTCGCCGTGCACGGCGGCGCTCACGTGGGCCGAGGGGCCAGTGAGGCTTTGGCGCACCATCCAGCCCAGCTTGCGGTGCGGGTCGATGCCGGCGCTGCCCACCAGCGCCGCGCGGGTGTAGAGGATAAAATCACCCTTCAGCTGCTGGTAGGCGTAGTGAAACTCGTCGTGGTCGAGCCACACGTTGTAGCCCGAGCCCGAGATGACGTACTGCTGCGTGGCCGGCAGGTAGGCCGCCGTGCCCGGCCGCACCCCAGTGCCCACGTCCTGGTCGTTGGCAAATACGCCCAGCTTTTGCTGCGCCAGCGCGGGTCGGCCCAGAAGGAGAGCCAAAAAGATGAAGAACGCCTGAGTTATTTTTTGCTGCATGGGAATTCAAAAAGGAGAGCGAGGAAGAGCGTGATTTTGCGGGCGCGATGCGGCCGGCGGGCGGCGCCAAGCCAGTTATTCGAGCTACTGCTTAAACGGAAAGCCGGCGCCGCGGGATTAGGTATTACTACGCGTTTATCAGCATTTTATGGGCGTAAAAGACGAAATTGGTTTATTTCTTAATACCTTGACAGTCAAAATTTATCACCTCATAATACCACATTTATCATGGCGGTTTCTACCCCCCCCAGGCCTGTCCGAGTTGCCGTGCTGGGCGGCGGTGTGGCCGGCATGAGCGCGGCCCACGAGCTGGCCGAGCGCGGCTTTCAGGTGGACGTGTACGAGCGGCAGCCGACCTACGTGGGCGGCAAAGCGCGCTCAGTGGACGTGGCCGCCAGTCAGCTCATCAAGCTGCCGGCCGGGCCGCCGACTGGCCAGGCCGCTGCGGTAACGATGCCCGCGCCCGGCCCTACCCCCCCGCCCGGCCCCAAGGCCCGGCCCGACCTGCCGGGCGAGCACGGCTTCCGGTTTTTCCCGGGCTTCTACCGGCACATCACCGATACGATGAAGCGCATCCCGTACGGCGCTAATAAGCAGGGCGTGTTCGACAACCTGGTGGAGTCGCAGCGGGTGCTGCTGGCGCGGTTTGGCCGGCCGCCGCTGCCGGCGCTGGTGAACTTTCCGAAGACCCGCGCCGACCTCGAAACCATTATTCAGGACCTCACCCAGGCCGATACCGGGCTCACGGCCAGCGATAAAAAGCTGTTTGCGCACAACCTGTGGCAGATACTGACCTCCAGCTACGAGCGGCGCCAGCAGGTGTACGAGCGCCAGAGCTGGTGGGACTTTATGCAGACCGATGCCCAGCGCGCCCGCGACGCCCAGCCACCCCAGGCCCCGCCTACCCCCGACCTGCTGCTCCAAGCCGCCGAGCACCCCGCCAGCGGCCAGGCCGAGGTGCCGTTTCCCTACGAAATCTACTGCGTGGGCGGCCTCACGCGCTCGCTGGTGGCGGCCCAGCCCAAGCTGATGAGCGTGAAAACCGGGGGCGATATTCTGCTGCAATTGCTGCTGCTCATTGCCGACCCCACGGCCCATACCGACCGCATTCTCAGCGGCCCCACCAACGAGGTGTGGCTCAACCCCTGGCTTAAGCACCTCACTGAGCAGCTGGGCGTGCGCTTTCACCACCACCGCTACGCCACGCGCCTGGAGAGCGACCCCGATACCCGCCGCGTGACGGCCGCCTACGTGCGCCCCGACGTGGGTGAGGAGGAAGAGCGCATTGAGGCCGACTACTACGTAGCCGCCGTGCCGGTCGAGCAGATGGCCGTGCTGCTCAAAAACAGCCCCGGCCTGGTAGCCATCGATGCCACGCTGGGCTTTATTCAGCAGCTGGCCGCGCCCGCCACCAAGGCCCTGAACTGGATGAACGGCATCCAGTATTACCTGAACGTGGACGTGAAGCTGGCACCCGGCCACGTCATTTGCCTGGACTCGCCGTGGGCGGTCACGGCCATTTCGCAGGCGCAGTTTTGGCCGCAGCACCCGCTCGCGGGCTACGGCGACGGCCAGGTGAAGGGCCTGCTGTCGGTGGATGTGAGCAACTGGTTTGAGAAGGGCCTGAACCACAAAACGGCCGAAAATTGCAGCCTGCCCGAAATAGTGGCCGAGGTGTGGGCCGAGCTCAAGAAGAGCCTCACGCAGGCCAACGGCGAGAGCCTGCTCACCGACGAGATGTGCGTGGGCTGCTACGTCGATTCCGACATTGAGCGCGATACCGGCCACCCGCTGCCGCCGCCCCTTAAAAGCCCTTTCGCGACCGAGCACAACACCGAGCCGCTGCTCGTGAACACGGCCAACTCGTGGAGCCTGCGCCCGGAGAGCTTTTGCGGCGTCGAAAACCTGTTTCTGGCCTCCGACTACGTGCGCACCAACACCGACCTGGCCACGATGGAGGGCGCCAACGAGGCCGCCCGCCGCGCCGTCAACGGCATTATCGCGGCCAGCGGCAGCGGGGCAGCCTACTGCAAAATCTGGGAACTGCACGAGCCCGACGTGCTGGGCGTGCTGCGCGCCTACGACCGCGCCCGCTTCGCCAAAGGCCTGCCCTGGGCCGACGCCATGCAGGAAATGCCTACCCGCCTGCGCCACGAAGTCAACTACTGGTGGCAGCACCTGCGCCATAGGGGGGTAGGGAAAAGGGAAAAGGTGTAAAAGGCCGTCATGCTCATCTGGTGTCCGCTTGTCGAAGCATCTCGCTCGCGTCGTTGCTACGGCTCAGGCGATGCGAGCGAGATGCTTCGACAAGCTCAGCATGACGTTCTCTTTTAACCTTATTGACTTATCCTGTCTCACCGGCTTCCTGGCAAGCCCTTAACGCTCTTCTGGTTATGCTGCTCGGTGTACTGATTAATACGAAGGACTACACGCCCTTTGAGCACGTGTGCTTTGCCGCGGGCTGCGCCCTGTGGGTGGTGGTGTACGGGTTCACGATTCGCGCCATTCGCACCAAGCAGTTCGTGGACATTCCCATCATTTCGGGGTGCGCCAACATTGCCTGGGAATTCTTGTGGAGCTGGGTGTTTCACACCGATATGGGCGAGCTGTACGTGTGGGGCTACCGGGCCTGGTTTTTCCTGGACTGCTACATCGTGTACGGCTTTTTTCGCTACGGCTACCGGCAGATTCTCATTCCGCCGCTGGCCCGGCGCGCCCGGCTGGTGCTGCTCTGCGGCATCATCGGGTGGGGCGTGATGCTGTACTTCTACATCAAGCTCTACGACCTGCCCCTCAGCCACATGGGCGCCTATTCGGGCTATATTCTCAGCATCTTGATGGGCATGCTCTACCTCACGCTGTTTTTGAGCATGAACGACCTGCGGCTGTTTTCCTACCCATCGGTGTGGTGCGCGGGGGTAGGCAATTTGCTGGTGACGCTGTTCTGCTTTTCGCACTTCACCGACTGGTTTCTGCTCTCGATGTGCGCGTTCACGACCCTGCTCAACGCGGCGTACATTTTCATCTTTACCGCGCAGCGTCGGCAGGCGGCCCCCGCGCTGGCCCCGGCATGAGCACCGCCCGGTTTTGGACGCGGTACCTGTGGCATCCGCTGGGGTTTGGGGGGCTCGCCGCCGACGAGTTCAAGAAGCGCACCACGGCCGTGCAGCTCACGCTGTTTACGATGCTGGCGGCCATCCCGTATTCGCTGATATACGCGTGGCTGGGCTTCCCGATGGCGCCGTGGGCCACGTTCATCTACCTCGGCTTTTCGCTGGCCAACCTACTGCTGCTGCTGCTCACCAAGCGCTACAAGGTCTTCGTCACGGCGCAGCTCGTGGCCATTATCCTGAATCCCATTATGGCGCACGTGGCCATTGGGGGCTTTGTGAACAGCAGCGCCATCATCCTGTCGGGCATTTTGAGTCCGCTCGGGGCGCTCCTATTCACCAACGCCCGCACGGCGCGCGTCTACTTCGGGCTGTTTCTGGTTGATGTGGTGCTGGCCGGCCTCTGGGACTACCGCTACGTGAGCGGCGCGCTGCTGCTGCCCAAGGGCGTGCTCATCGTCAGCTTCGTATCGAACCTGGTAATTATCTGCCTGGTGATTTACCTGCTGATTCAGAACGTATTGGAGAAGCGCGACGAGGCCGAGCGGGAGCTGCAGGCGTCGCTGGCGCACCTGCAAGCCACCCAGGCCCAGATGGTGCAGCGCGAGAAAATGGCCGGCCTGGGCGAGCTCACGGCCGGCATTGCCCACGAGATTCAGAACCCGCTCAACTTCGTCACCAACTTTGCCGAGGTGGGCACCGAGCTGTGCCAGGAAGCCCAGCAACTGCTGGCCGCGCCGGCCCTACCCCCCCCCGCCCAGGCCGAGCTGGCCGAAGTGCTGCGCGACCTGACCGCCAACCAGGCCCGCATTGTGCAGCACGGGCGGCGGGCGGCGGCCATCGTGAAGGGCATGCTGGAGCACAGCCGCAGCAGCGCCGGCGAGCGCGTCCCCACCGACCTCAACGCCCTGGCCGACGAGTACCTGCGCCTGGCCTACCACGGCCTGCGCGCCAAAAACAAAGCCTTTAGTGCCGAGTTGCACCTCGACCTGGCCCCCGGCCTGCCCCTGGTGCACGGGGTCGAAGCCGAGCTGGGCCGGGTGCTGCTCAACCTGTTCAACAACGCCTTTTACGCGGTGCACCAGCGCCACCAGGCGGGTGAGGCGGGTTACGCGCCGGCCGTGGGCGTGCGCACCTGGGTGGTGGGCCGGCAGGTGAAGGTGTGCGTGCACGACAATGGCCCGGGCATGCCCGAGGCCGTGCGGGCCAAGGTATTCCAGCACTTTTTCACCACCAAGCCCACCGGCGAAGGCACGGGCCTGGGCCTCTCGCTGGCCCACGAAATCGTGACCCAGGGCCACGGCGGCACCCTCGAAGTGGAGAGCCACGAGGGCCAGGGCACCGATTTTATCATCACGCTTCCCTACTAATTTCGCGCTCCTACACTACTTGTGAAACACTTGCTCCTGCTGCTGACGCTGTTTGCTACCTCCGTCTGCCTGGCCCAATCGCCTGCTACGCCTACCCCCCTCATTACCCACCTGCCTGATAACGGTTTGCTGCTGCGCAACGGCTGGCGCTACCACGCCGGCGACGACCCCGCCTGGGCCCGGCCCGACTTTGACGACAGCCGCTGGGACACGATTAATCCCACCCGGCCCCGGCGCACGCTGCCGCCCGCCGTGAGCACGGGCATCAGCTGGCTGCGGCTGCGCTTTCGGCTCGGCGACAGCCTGCGTCAGCGCGACCTGCTACTTACTTCGTTCGGGGTAGGGGCCGTTGAAGTGTACCTCAACGGCCGGCTGGTGCAGCACCAGGGGGTGCTTGCCGCCGAACCCGCGCGGGTGCAGCCCATGGGCGGCTTCCTGCCGCCCGGCGCGGTGCCCGCGGGCGGGTCACCCGAGCAGGTGCTAGCGGTGCGCTACGCGCCCTGGCGGCCGCTGCTGCCAGTAGGGCTCGGCCAGCGGCCGCAACTGGTGATGCGCCTGTTGGCTCCACAACAATTTTGGGAAAGCAGGGCCCGGCAGCAAGGCAGCGGCCTGGTTTTTTTGGTGCTGGTGGGGTTTTCGGCCCTGCTGGCTTTCCTGCATTTTGCCTTTTTTTACTACAACCCGTCTCAGCCGGCCAACCGCTACTTTGCCCGCTTTGCCCTCACGGTAGCCCTAGGTTCCTTGCTGGCCTATTGTTTTCAAACCCTGGCTTTTCCTACGCTGGTACCCTTTCTCGTGCTCTTGGTGCTGTCCAATACCCTGGCCGCCATGAATGGGCTGTGGGTCATTCGGGCCTTGTACGCCTTGTTTCACTTCCGGCCGGGCTGGCTCTACCGGGGGCTGTGGGTGGCTTATGGGGGGGTAGTGCTGCTGTTGATTGTTTCGCAAAATCCGGCCGTTGATATGGCGTGGACGATACTGGTAGTAGTGTGCGTAATCGAGCAGCTGCGCCTGACGGTGATAGCCCTGCGCCAAGGGCAACGGGGCGCCGGGCTAATTGCGGCGGGCTTTGCCGGCCAACTGCTGGTCGCGCTGGCTTATTGTGCCGTGCTGTACCTCGCTAAAACGCCCCCGCCGCTGTTGCTGAATATCCTGCTCCTGCTGGGAATCGTGCTGCCGGCCTCGGGCATTTCGTTGTTTCTGGCCCGCGAGTTTGCCCTCGATGCCGAGCTGCTACAAGTGAAGCTGGTTGAAGTCGAGCGCCTTTCCGCCCAAACTTTGGCCCAGGAGCAGGACAAGCAAGCCCTGCTGGCCGCCCAGAACGACACCCTCGAAACCCAGGTGCAGCAGCGCACGGGCGAGCTGCAACGCTCGCTCACCGAGCTGCGCGCCACCCAGGCCCAGCTCATTCAGAAGGAGAAGATGGCCAGCCTGGGCGAGCTCACGGCGGGCATCGCCCACGAGATTCAGAACCCGCTCAACTTCGTCAACAACTTCTCCGAAGTCAGTACCGAGTTAGTTGAGGAGCTCCAGCAAGCGCTAGCTGCTAGCGACACCGCCGAGGCTACCGAGCTGGCGAGCGACGTCGCCCAAAACCTGGGCAAAATCACGGAGCACGGCAAGCGCGCCGCCGCCATCGTGCGCGGCATGCTGGAGCACAGCCGCACGAGCACCGGCGAGCGCGCCCCGACCGACTTGAACCAGCTGGCCGACGAGTACCTACGGCTAGCCTACCAAGGGTTGCGCACTAAAGACAAGACCTTTAACACCGACCTGCAAACGGACTTTGCGCCGGCGTTGCCGCTGGTGCAGGGGGTAGGGGCCGACCTGGGCCGGGTGCTGCTCAACCTGTTCAACAACGCCTTCTACGCCGTGCAGCAGCGCCAGCAAGCCAATGGCCAGGCCGGCTACGTGCCCACCGTGCGCGTGGCCACGAGGGGGGTAGGGGAGCGGGTGGAAATTCGCGTTTCGGACAACGGCACCGGTATGAGCCCCGAGGTGCAGGCCAAAATATTCCAGCCCTTTTTCACGACCAAGCCCACGGGCGAGGGCACGGGCCTGGGCCTGTCGCTGTCGCACGACATCGTGACCAAAGGCCACGGCGGCACGCTCACGGTAGTAAGCGAGGTGGGCCGGGGCACCGAGTTTCGGCTGCTGCTGCCAACTTAGCGCGGTTTTGCACTGCTATTTCTGCGAAAAAGAACGTCATTCCGAGCTTGCCGAGGAATCTCGCTCGCCTCGTTGAACGATTGAGCTAGTGCGGCACGCGAGATTCCTCGGCAAGCTCGGAATGACGTTTTGTTAGGCGCTCACAGCTCCGCAAGGGGTTAGCGCTTCCTACTTGAAATACCGCGCGTATTGCGCGGGCAGCTCGTCCAGAGGCCGCAGCAGGATGTCTTTGTAAAAAACCTCGGCGGCCTCGCTTTGCAGTTGAATCTTGCCGTGGGTGAGGGGCTGGCGCTGGCCCTGGGCCACGAAGCTGGAGTGGTTGACGGCCAGCACCACGCGGCCGTTCACGAGGTGCACGCTCTGGCCGTTCACGTTGATGAGTTCCAGCTCGGTCCACTCGTTGGCGGGCGGCGGGGGGGTAGGCAGCGCGTAGCAAAAGTTGCGGCCGCCGTTGCCCATCGCCACGGGGGCCGCGGCCGGGTCGAAGCGCAGGGTGTCCCGCACGGGGCGGGCCCGGATATCGCTCGCCGAATTGGCGATGCACCAGTAGTCGCCCATCGAGTTACCCTTCTGGTATTCTGATACTTGAAATTCCTGGCTCAGCATCCAGCTGTGCCAGTAGTCCACGCCCGGCTCGCCCTGGCTGTTGTAGAGGATGCCGCTGTCGCGGGGCTCCTGGAGGCGGGGCGGCCACTTCTTTTGGCCCCAGCGCACCTTCAGCTTGAGGTCGTAGTTGGCGTAGTCCTGGCGCGTCACGAGGCAGCCGTAAATCTCGCCGCTGATGCGCAGCACCGGCTCGCCGTTCTGCACGGCCACCGAAAACACGTTGGCCTCGTTCTTATCGTAGCCAATGGGGGGTAGGGGCTGGCCCTGGGCGTTGGTAGGCGGCCGGCCCTGGTCGCCGGGCACGTGGCGGTGGCTTTGGTAGGTGCGCCACTGGCTCAGGTTTTTGTCGAGCAGGCGCTCCCAGCCGCCGGGCGTGGGTGGGGGGGTAGGGGGCGTGGCGGCGGTGCACAGGAGCGCGGCGCTGAGTAGCAGCGGAAGAATTTTTGGCATGGGGAGAATGGGTGGAAAAAGAGGGTTAGGAAAAGAATCTTACTAAAAGAACGTCATGCTGAGCTTGTCGAAGCATCTCGCTCGCATCGTTGAACGATTAGAATTACTGCTGCACGCGAGATGCTTCGACAAGCTCAGCATGACGTTCTTTTTATCCGACTTACTTAGCAATGTTCAGCTAGCCCAGGCCCAGCAGCGGCAGCGCCCAGTCGAGGGCCAGCACGCCCAGTAGCCCCACCACCGACACGATGGTTTCCATCATCGACCACGAGCGAAACGTGTCTTTCACCGACAGTCCGAAGTATTCCTTAAACAACCAAAACCCGCCGTCGTTTACGTGCGAAAACAGCAGGCTGCCCGCCCCGATGGCCAGCACCAGCAGATTAGGATTGACGGGCGAATGCGCCAGCAGCGGCAGCATCACGCCGGCCGCCGTGAGGCCCGCCACCGTGGCCGAGCCCAGGCACACCCGAATGAAGCCCGCGATGAGCCAGCCCAGCACCAGCGGCGGCAGCCCCGTGCCGCGCAGGCTGGTGGCTAGCTCCTGGCTCACGCCGCTGGCTACCAGCACTTCCTTGAGCGCGCCCGCCCCGCCGATGATGAGCAGAATGGGCGCCACGTCGGCCACGGCCGCCCCAAACGTGCTCATCACGGCTGGCACCGCCCGGCCCTGCGCCGTGCCCAGGCTAAACGTAGCCACCACCACCGACAGTAGCATCACCACGCCGGGGTCGGCCAGCAGGGTGAGGCCGGCCGCCAGCGCCCCGCCAGCCGGCGCCAGCGCCCGCAGGCCCAGCGCCGCCGCCAGCAGCAGCACCGGCAGCAGCGACGACAAGAAGCTATTGAGCCGCCCCGGCAGCGGGCCGGCCGCTTCGGGCTCGGCCACCAGCCCCGGCCGGGGCCGCGATACGATGCCTTTGAGGGTGCGCGCGTAGAGCGGCCCGGCCAGCACCACGGCCGGCACCGCCACCACCAGCCCATACACGAACGTGAGGCCCAGGTTGGCGTGAAACTGCGCTACCAGCGCCGTGGGCGCCGGGTGGGGGGGTAGGAAGCCGTGCAGCACCGACAGCGCCGCCAGCATGGGCAAGCCCACGTACAAAGCCGGCAGCCGATACTGGTACACCACCGAAAATATCAGCGGCATCATCAGCAAAAAGCCCACGTTGTAGAACAGCGGAATGCCGATGACGAAGCCCGCGCCCAGCATGGTCCACTGCACGTTGCCGGGGCCGAAGGCGCCCACCATCACGCCCGCAATCTGGCGGGCCGCACCGCTGTCGGCCACCAGCTTGCCCAGCATGGCCCCCAGCACCACCACCAGCGCCACCGAAGCCAGCGTGTCGCCGAGGCCCTGCTGCACGGCGGCCAGCAGCCGCGCCGGGGGTAGGCCCAGCGCCAGCCCCGTGGGCAGCGTCACGAGCAGAAAAGCCAGAAACGCATTCACCTTCCCCCAGCTGATGAGGGCGATGAGGGCGAGCACGGCGAGTAAGATGATAAGGAGGGTCATATTGGAATTTGTTCAACGATTTACCTCACCCCCCCGGCCCCCTCTCCTTGGGGAGAGGGGGAGCCTGACGCTTG
>CAZZWL010000143.1:3057-13264 GCA_964657755.1 uncultured Rhodanobacter sp. | reverse complement strand
CCGATCTGGCTAGCTGGCGTGGGCCAGCAGGTCGTGGCCGTGGCGGCGCAGCGTGTCGGCCAGCTTCAGCAGGTCGGCTTTGAGGTCGTCGGGGGCGTGGTGGCTGGCCTGGCTGGTCTGGTCGCCGAGCATCGTGAGCGAATTGCCGATGGCCGTGGCGCTCAGGCTGCCACTACTGAGCAGCGACTGCAAATTGCCCATTTCGCGGGCAATGTCCTGAAACTCGGGCTGGCCGCTCTGCAAAAACTGCTGCTGCCAGGTTTCGGTATTATCCATGGCCGAGCCCAGCGGCAAGCTGGTCAGGCCGTTCTGCAACCCCGAGAGGGTGGCGTGCAATAAATCATTCATAGGAAAACGGGGGGTAGGGAAAAGGGAAAATACTAGCCGGCCGCCGGTGCCGCTCTAGCGGCCCGGCCCTTGGGCGCGGCGGCTTTGGCAGAAACCGGGGGGGTAGGGCGCGGGGCAAACTCGGGCGGCGCGTAGCCGGCCGGCATGGGTGGCAGCAGCCCGCGGGCGCGCAGCAGCTGGGCCGCCCGCACGGCGCTGGCCTCTTTGTCTTTGATTTCGAGCATCATATCCACCTGCAGCCCGTCGAGGTGAGTCAGAAATTCCTCAAACAGCGCGGGCACCAGCGTAGCGGTGTGCTTGCCGCGGCGCTCGTCGGGGGCCTGCGAGCTGTAGTCCAGCATCGGCACGCCGTCGCGGGTGGGGTGCCAGGTGGCGGCGGCCAGGCGCAGGGCCTCGCGCATGGGCTCGCCGTGGTGGAGGCATTCGTGGTGAAAATTATCGAACAGGATGGGTACGCCCGTCTCATCGTGCAGGCTCAGGCACTCGCGCAGGCTGTAGAGGCGGTCGTCGTTTTCGACCACCAGCCGGGCCCGCACGGCGGCCGGCACCAGCGTCTGAAACGTATCGACCCAGCGGGCCAGGGCGGGGCCCTTATCGCCATACACGCCACCGGCGTGGATTTGCAGCTTGGCCGTGGTGTCAAGCTCCATCAGGTCCAGCATGGCACCCTGGTACACCAGGTCGGCCACGCTGCGGCGCACGATGCCCGCGTCGGGCGAGTTGATGAGCACGTACTGGCCGGGGTGAAACGAGACGCGCAGCCCGTGCTGCCGCACGTAGTCGCCAATGGCCCGAAACTCACTCCGAAACTCGCGCTGCCAGGGAAAAGTGTTCACCTCGTGCGAGCCAAACGGCACCAAATCCGACCCAATGCGGAAAAAAAGCAGCCCGTGGGCCACGTTCCACTCCAGTATCTGCTGGAGGCAGGTCAGGTTGGCGGCCACGGTAGCCGCTAGCCGCTCGGCCGAGTAGGAGGCCAGCCGAAACGTGCTGCCCGCACTGCACGGCAGCGTTTCATTCACGCAAGGATACCCAATCTTCATCCCGTAGGCTTACGGGGGAAGGCAACAACGTGTTCAATTATCAATCATCAATTGTCAGTTATCAACCCGTCATTCCTCGGCAAGCTCAAGATGACGGGCTGATAATTGAAACTCACTCATACCCGCGGTTGTCGCGGAAGGCTTTGTTGTACTCGGCCCGTTTCTT
The DNA here is from genome assembly GCA_964657755.1 of uncultured Rhodanobacter sp. Taxonomy (GTDB): domain Bacteria; phylum Bacteroidota; class Bacteroidia; order Cytophagales; family Hymenobacteraceae; genus Hymenobacter. The sequence goes on along the minus strand of CAZZWL010000143.1, from coordinate 11,707 downwards.
GGCGGCGGCCTCGGCCGCGTCGCGGGCTTTGAGCTGCTCCACCTTGCGGCGCTCCTTGCCTTGGCGCGAAAACTGGTCGTAGAGCCAGTCCACGTTCGAGCCGCTGATGGTGGGCGCCTCGGCGCGGGGCGCGGTCGAGTCCACGGCAAACAGCGGCTTGGGCTTGGGGGCGCGCTTGGGTATCTTCACCACCGGGGGGGTAGGGCGCTTCATGTTGCGCAGCGCCCGGTTAATCATGGCGCGGTCGGGGCGGTCGGCCGTCACGCGCACCTCACCCAGCTGAATGGAATCGCGCACCAGCCTGATTTGCACCACCAGCTGCGTGAGGGTGGTGCCGCCCAGCACCAGCAGGTGGGGCTTATAGCCAATTGCCCGAAAGACAATGGTATCGGTGGCCAGGGCCGTGATAAAAAACGCGCCCTTCTCATCGGCCGCCAGGCCCAGGTGCGTGCGCCGCACCTGCACCGTGGTGCCCGGCACCGGCTGCCGGCTCGTGGCCGCCAAAATGGTGCCGCTCACGCGCACTAGCGGCGACGGACTGCCCGCCTGCGCCCACGCGGCCGGCGCCGCCAGTACGGCGGTCAGCAACAGGCTGATTACAAGCAGCTTGTGCTTAATGAATTGAAAGGGAGCTGGTAAAAACACGTATCCTTTAACGCAACGGTGCCGCAAAGCTGCCACCAAATGAGGCAAAAAAAGCCCGCGCCGTTGCAGACGCGGGCTTTTCGCAGACCAACAAGCGGTTTTTACCGCCTGGGGGCTACATTTTAGCTTTGTTGCCGGCGGCGTCCTTCACCTTCACGGTGCCGTCGTCTTTTACTTTCACTTTCGTGCCGTCCGTCAGCTTGGTCTTGCCTTTGGCCACGGCGGCGCCGCTCATGCTGGTAGGCGTCTCCTCGGTAGTCGTGGTCGAGGTGGTAGTAGTCGAGCTGCTCATCGAGCTGCTGCTATCCGAAGGCATGGTAGCGCTCGAAGAAGCGGCCGTTTGGTCGGCAGTGTCGAGGTTATTGGCCTCGTCGTAGGTCGAGCGCGACGACTGGTAGGCGCTGTACTGCGCCGGCACCAGCAAGATGGTCTGGAATTCCTGGTCCGTGGCCTTGTTGTAATCGCGGCGGGCGGCGGCGTAGCCAGCGGTATCGGCCTTGTACTTGGCTACCAGCTCGTCGTAGCGCTTCGAGCGGTTGTAATAGGCCGTGCGCAGCTTTTCCTTGGTGGCCTCGTCGCTGATTTTCATGTCCGAGGCAAACTTGTCGGCCATGCGCGTGCCGCGCGTTTTGTAGGTTGCGTCGCTTACCGTGGTCGTAGTGGTGGCGGCCCCGTCGGCGGGCAGCGTGGTAGTGGTGGTAGTATCAGCCGTTTTTTCCTGCGAGCAAGAGGCCAGCGAAAGGGCTGAAGCACCAAGCAGTAGAAGCAATGCGTTTTTCATCAGAAAGGGGAGATTGGAAGAGAATGGGGTTTTGGTTCGGCCTTTAACGCAGTCGGTAGTCGGAGGTTTCCGCCCGGGCGCTTGCCCCTAAGTGCCGGGTGCGCCCTAGGCCCGGCGCAGCTCGATGAGCGTTATTTCGGGTAAAAAGCCTACCCGCCCCGGAAAGCCCAGGTAGCCCAGGCCCACGTTCACATACAGCTTCTGGCGCCCCTGCTCATAAATGCCCGCCCACTGGGGGTAGGAGTACTGCACCGGGCTCCACTTAAAGCCCGGCAGGTTCACGCCAAACTGCATGCCGTGGGTGTGGCCGCTGAGGGTGAGGTCAACATCTTGGTAGCCAAGCACCTGGGCTTCCCAGTGCGAGGGGTCGTGCGAGAGCAGCAGCTTGAACGGCGCCTGGCCGCTGGCCGCGTGGGCCTGCGCCAGGTTGCCGTGCTTCGGAAAATTGGGGTGGCTGCTCCAGTTTTGCACGCCGATGATGGCAAACTCGTCGGCCCCGCGCCGGATGGTGTGGGCCTCGTCGAGCAGCAGGCGCCAGCCAATTTTGGCGTGGTTGCCGGCCAGGCGTTGCAGGTTCTCGCGCTTGGCCTCGGCGCTGTCCCACTGCACGTAGTCGCCGTAGTCGTGGTTGCCCAGGATGGAGAAAATGGGCAGGTCCGACTTAATGCCCGCCAGCGCCTCGATGTGCGGCTCCACTTCGGTGGCGCGGTCGTTCACCAGGTCGCCGGTCATTACGATGAGGTCTGCTTTTTGGGCGTTGATAATACCCACGGCGCGCCGCATCGGCTCGGTGTTGCCATTAAAAGAACCCGTGTGCAAGTCGGAGATTTGCACGATTTTAAAGCCGTCGAACGACGCCGGCAGGTTGGGGTAGCGCAGCACCACGCGGCGCACGCGGTAGTCGGTTTTGCCCTTCACCATGCCCCAGAGCAGCGCCAGCAGCGGCACCGCGCCCAGCCCCAAGGCCAGCCGGCTGATAAACTGGCTGCGCGAAATGGGCTCCACGGCCGCCCTACCCCCCGCCGGCCCGGCGAAGCCCCGCGCCGCCCAGCGCCCCAGCCGCGTGAGGTCCTCCAGCAGCAGCGGGAAAACGATGATGAGCTTGGCGGCCAGTAGCAGCAGCGGGGCGGCCAGCAGGTAGCTTTTGAGCGCCACCGGGCCGTCGTGCCGGGTGCGGGCGGCCCAGAAGCATAGCACCCACAGCCCCAGCGTGAGGGACCAGTAGCTGAAGGCAAAGCCACGCCGGCCGGCCGGCGTGCTCGGCGCCAGGGCGGTGCGCACGGCCACATAGCCGTAGGTTTCGGCCACGATAATTAGAAAGAAGATTCCCCAGAAAACGAGTTGGTTGCGCATACGGACTGCCAAACGGCCCGCCGCGGGTTTAGGTTTGGCGGGCGGCGGGGCCGCTGGGGCTAACGCACGGCCCAGCGTTTTACTTTATCTTGGGCAGCTATACTGAAACGCTGCTATGCCACCTACCCCCCCGCTTGCACCCGAAGCCGCCGCCGACCTGCCCCTCGCCGCGCCCTACACCGCGCCCACCAGCTTCGGCATCAAGAGCTGGGCCGAGGAGGACCGCCCGCGCGAAAAAATGGTGCAGAAAGGCCGCGCCGCCCTCTCCGACGCCGAGCTGCTGGCCATCCTGCTGGGCTCGGGCACTACCAAGCTTACGGCCGTCGACGTGGGCATGCTCATGCTGCAAGCAGTTGACAATGACTTAAATGAGCTGGCACGGCTCAGCATCAAGCAGCTGTGCCGGCACCCCGGCGTGGGGCCGGCCAAGGCCATCACGGTAGTGGCGGCGCTGGAGCTGGGCCGCCGCCGCAAGGAGGCCGGCGCGGGCCGGCGCACCACCATCACTAGCTCGCGCGACATTTACCAGCTGGTGCGGCCGGCGCTGCAAGACCTGCCCCACGAGGAATTTTGGGTGATTTTGCTGAACCGCGCTAACGTGGTGATGCGCCAGGAAAAAATCAGCAGCGGCGGCGTGGCCGGCACCGTGGCCGACCCCAAGCTCATCTTCAAGCACGCCCTCGAAAACCTGGCCAGCAGCATTATCCTAGTGCACAACCACCCCAGCGGCAACCGCCAGCCCAGCGGCGCCGATATTTCCCTCACCAAAAAGCTCAAGGAAGCCGGCAATTTCCTCGACCTGCCCATCCTCGACCACCTAATTTACACCGACAACGGCTACTACAGCTTCGCCGATGAGGGCATACTGTAGCGTAAGCTTTCCAGTTCGTGCGCCAGCGCCAGCGAGCAGCATAGTTCGCGCCGCCCAGCTCCGCCTGCTCGCTGCGCTCGCGCACGAACTGGAAAGTTCGCGCTACATTTCGCCATGCGTAAAATCCTCCTGGCCGCCGGCCTGCTGGCGGTTATTGGCCTGCTGATTTATAATTTCTCGGGTAGCCAGGGCCTTACCCCCGCCGCCGCGCCCGACCCCGCCTACCTGGCCCAGGTGCGCCAGGCGCGCCAGCAGAAAGACCAGGCCTTTCGCACCAGTGCCAGCTCGCCCATTCCGGCCGGGCAGCGGGCGGCCTTCAATGGCTTGCGCTACTACGCCCCCGACGCGGCCTACCGGGTGGTGGCGCGCCTCACGCGGGCGGCCGGGCTGGTGCCACTGCCGCTGGCCCTCACTCGCGGCTCGGCCGATGCCTACGTGCGCTGGGGCACCGCCGAGTTTACCTTGGGCGGCCGGCCGCAACGGCTGGCGTTGCTGCAAAAACAGGGGGTAGGGGCGGGCCAGGAATTATTTCTCCCCTTCACAGACCCTACGAACGGCCAGCAGACCTACGCCGGCGGCCGCTACCTCGACCTTCCTATGCCCGCCCCCGATGCCTCCGAAATCAGCCTCGATTTTAACGTGGCCTACAACCCTTTCTGCGCCTACAACCACGACTACAGCTGCCCCAAGCCGCCCACCGACAACCGCCTGAGCGTGCCCGTGCTGGCCGGCGAGCAGCTGGCCCAGCTCTAGGAGTGGAGTGTTCCCGATTGCTAAAAAAGTGGTCAGGCAGCGCGTAGCACTACTTGCCCTAGGCCGGTACTTCTTTCGAATGCACCACGGCCATTTGCCAGTGCCCGTCTTTCAGCACCCAAGCAATCATCATGTTAACAGAATTTTTAAACGGTTTGCCTTCAAATTCGCCACTGAACGTGGAGGTGGCGACGGTCACGGCCATATCGCCGCGGCGGGTGACTTTGAGGGGCGTGACCAACTTGACCGTGGTGCCGACCCACTTGCCCACGTAGGCCAGTTCCTCGGCGCGGCCAGCGGTATGGTTGTCGGGGGTGTAGTGAATGTAGTCCGGGGTCATCATTTGGCCCATTGCCTTCATGTCGCTTTTGCCGATGGCTGCGGCCAACTGCTCCGTCAGGCCGGTGAAGAGCTGCTCATCGGGGCTGAGCGCGGGCCGGGCCTTGGCCACCGGAGTGGGGGTAGGGTGCTTGGTAGCGGCTGCTAGTTGCCCAATGGCTGAGGAGGTGACTAGCGCCGTGGCGCAAAACAAAGCTAGGTAAGTTTTCATGGGGTGTTGGGTGATTAGAAGCCTGAATCGTGCCCCAAAAGTACCGGCGGGCCCAACCCGGCACCTAGTACAAATGCGACATTATCAGGGGGGTAGGGCCTCAAAAGGAAAGGCTCAAATCCTCCATCGTGCGGAAGAGCATCGATTTCTCGATTTCCTCGGCCTTCAGCAGGCTGGGTGCGAAGCCAGCGAAGAATTTGAAATCCCGGATAAAGTGCATCTGGTCGAAGTAGCCGCAGCGGTAGGCGATTTCGGTCCAGGAGGTAGTCGGCGCGGTTTCCTTGTATTTGTAGGCGTGCGAAAAGCGAATCATCCGGCTGTAGACCTTCGGCGACAGGCCCAGCCGCTCGTACGACTTGCGCTCGAGCTGCCGCACGCTCAGGCAAGCCTGGGCCGCCACGCGCTCGATAGATAGGTTGCCGCTGGCCTGCAATTGTTGCAGCATAGCCAAGTCGAAGGGCAGCAGGGCTTTGAGCTTCGGCAGCTTGCCCAGCAGGTAGCGTTGGGTGATGTCGTTGCGCTGCTGGTGGGTGGGTGCTTCCTGCAAGCAGGCCACTAGCTCGTCGATTTCCCGGCCCATCACTAGGCGGGCGTCGTAATCGCAGTCCACCAGCTCGGCCATGGGGATGCCCAGCAGCCGGTACATGCCGGCGGGCTTCAGGCACACGACTACCGCCTGGTGCTGCTGGCCCAGGTCCAGGGTGAAGGGCAGCAGCTGCGGCCCGATAATGATGGAGCGCGCCCGCTCGCTGAATTCCTGGCCCGGTCCTTTGCTCAGCTTCACCTGGTCGCGGAGAAAAAAGCATAAAAACCGGTTGGGCGAGGGCACGAACGGGTAGATAGGTGACAGCCCACTGCCGGCCCGAAAGTCAATATCGAACACAAAAACGCTATTTACGAACTCCAGCAGCGCCGGGTGCGGGGCAAAATGAATAGTCGGCATGAGGCGGGCAGCGGCTAAGGAGCGGAAGAGTTACCAGTACTTCGCTGCGCTAAATGTATCTGATAATCAAGGATTATGCAATGAGTAAGGCAAATTCTTAACAGGGGTACGGCGGGCACCGCCCCACCTTTGCAGGCCAAGCTAGCCTGCTAGGCCGGGCGGCTTGGGCGGCGGGAAGCGTGCGTTTTGGGGCGCCCGGCCAGCCCGTACCTTTGCCAAACGCGCCCCGCCCCTGGAATACCGGCGCTTTTTTGGTATGACTATCTCCTTCGACTGGCTTAAAACGCTGTTCCCTACCCCCCTGCCCGCCGATGAAGTCGGGGCGCTGCTCACTGGCTCCGGCCTCGAAGTGGAAAGCCTGACCGACCTGGAAAGCATTCCCGGCGGCCTGCGCGGCGTGGTGCTGGGCACCGTGCTCACCTGCGAGCGCCACCCCGACGCCGACAAATTGAGCCTCACCACCGTGGCCGTGGGCGACGAAACCCCCCGCCAAATCGTGTGCGGCGCCCCCAACGTGGCCGCTGGCCAGCGCGTGGTAGTAGCCCTGGAAGGCGCCACATTGCACCCCACTATCGGCGAGCCCTTCAAAATCAAGAAGTCGAAAATCCGCGGCGCGGCCTCCGAAGGCATGATTTGCGCCGAGGACGAAATCGGCCTGGGCCAGTCGCACGCCGGCATTATGGTGCTCGACACCGACTTGCCCGACGGCACGCCCGCCGCCGACTACTTCGGCCTGGCCGCCGATACGGTGTTCGAAATCGGCCTCACGCCCAACCGCGCCGACGCTGCCTCGCACTACGGCGTGGCACGCGAGCTGCGCGCCCTACTGGGCCAGCCCGCCCACCTGCCCGACGTGAGCGCCTTCGCTACCCCTCTCGATGGCGCCAATATCAAGGTGACACTGGATGATGACCAAGCATGTCCGCGCTACGCTGGCTTGCTCTTGGATGGCGTGCAAGTCGGCCCCTCGCCCGAGTGGCTCCAGCGCCGGCTGCGCAGCATCGGGCTCTCGCCGATTAACAACGTGGTGGACGTCACCAACTTCGTGCTGCACGAGCTGGGCCAGCCGCTGCACGCCTTCGATGCCGCCGCCATCACGGGCAGCCACATTCGAGTGAAGCGTGCCGAAGCCGGCGAGCTCTTCGTGACTCTCGACAACGTGGCCCGTACCCTCAGCGCCGACGACCTCGTGATTGCCGATACCAACGGCGCGCCCATGGCGCTGGCTGGCGTGTTTGGGGGCAAACTATCGGGGGTAGGGACGGGTACCACCCGCGTGTTTCTCGAAAGCGCCTACTTCGCGCCCGCCGTGGTGCGCCGCACCAGCCAGGCCCACGGCCTCAAAACCGACGCCTCGTTCCGATTCGAGCGCGGCACCGACCCCTACATGGTGCCCACGGCCCTCAAGCGCGCCGCGCTGCTGCTGCAGGAAGTGGCCGGCGCCCGCATTGCCGCGCCGGTGGTGGACGAGTTTCCGCACCTCATTCCTACCAATCAGGTGCGCCTGCGCCTGGCGCGCGTCACGCAGCTCATTGGCCAGGAAATAGGGGAGGAGCGCATCCGCGAAATTCTCACTGGCCTCGACATCAAAATCGAGTCGGAAGCCGCTGGCGAGTGGCTGCTAGCCGTGCCGCCCTATAAGGTGGACGTGACCCGCGAGGCCGACGTAATCGAGGAAATTCTGCGCATCTACGGCTTCAACAACGTGGCCCTCAAGCCGTACAATTCGGCCTCGTTCCTGTCGCCCTTCCCCAACCCCGACCCCGAAGTGGTGCGCCAGAAAGTGGCCAGCCTGCTCAGCGGCCAGGGCTTCTCGGAGATTATCACCAACTCGCTCACCAACTCGCAGTACTTCGAAAAGGCTGATGCGCCCGTGGAGTCGCTGGTGCGCATTCTCAACTACAACAGCCAGGACCTGAACGTGATGCGCCCCACGCTGCTGCACTCGGGCCTGGAGGTGGTGCGCCACAACATCAACCGCCGCCAGCGCGACCTCAGGCTCTACGAGTTTGGCCGCACCTACCACCGCACTGCCGCCGGCCGGTACCAGGAAAAGACCGTGCTCGGCCTCTGGCTCACGGGCAGCGCCACCGCCGAAACCTGGCAGCACCCCACCCAAAAGGCCACCTACCACGACGCGGCCGGGGCCGTGCAGCAGGTGCTGGCCGCGCTGGGCCACCCGCAGGCTGCGCCCGCGCCCACGCAGCACCCGTACCTGGCGGGGGGGGTAGGGCTGTTGGTGCAAAACCAGCCCGTCGGCCACGTCGGGGCCGTGTCGCCGCAGGTGCTCAAGCGCCTCGACGTGAGCCAGCCCGTGTGGTACGCCGAGCTGGACTGGGAGTGGCTGCTCAAAAAATACCGGGCCAGCCTCACCGCCCGCGAGCTGCCCAGGTTCCCAGAGGTGCGCCGCGACCTGTCGTTGGTGGTCGATAAGAGCGTGACCTTCGAGCAGTTGCGCGGTATTGCTCAAAAGACCGAGAAGAAGCTGCTGCAAGGCCTCAACGTGTTCGACGTGTACGAAGGCGACCGCCTCGACGCGGGCAAGAAGTCGTATTCGGTCAGCTTCACGCTGCAAGACTCCACCCAAACGCTCACCGACCAGGCCATCGACCAAGTGATGCAAAAGCTCATCCAGCAGTTCGAAAAGCAGGCCGGCGCGCTGATTCGGAAGTAATTCGGGGGGTAGGGATGCGCCCCGGCGCGTTTGAGAGTTGAGCGTTCGCTGATGGCGGAAGCACAACTCCCGAACGCGCC
>CAZZWL010000143.1:0-3047 GCA_964657755.1 uncultured Rhodanobacter sp. | reverse complement strand
GGGGCGCTTTTCTATGGCAGAATAGCAGAAAATGAGGGAAAGATGTAATGATTTGTACCTGGCGGCGAGTAACATTGCGGGCCGGTAGCAGGGGTAGGGCGAACCTACTGAGCACAATCGACCTTTCTCACCCATTTTTTCTGATATGAAAATACGTTTCGCTTACCCCTGGCTGTGTGGTCTGGCGCTGGTGGCTACTCCGGCTTTGGCCCAGAAGCCGGCTCCCAAAGCCAAAGCCCCGGCGGCCAAAAAGATGGCTGCCGCGCCTGCCACCGGTGGCGCCCGCCTGGTCGAAACCGTGACGCGCAAGCCCGGCGAGCTGGTTATTCCCTACTCGAAGTACGTGCTGCCCAATGGCTTGACCGTTATCGTGGCCGAGGACCACTCCGACCCGCTGGTGCACGTCGACGTGACCTACCACGTGGGTTCGGCGCGCGAGCAGATTGGCAAGTCGGGCTTCGCCCACTTCTTCGAGCACATGATGTTTCAGGGTTCCGACCACGTGGGCGACCAGCAGCACTTCAAGCTCGTGACGGCCGCCGGCGGCACCCTCAACGGCAGCACCAACCAGGACCGCACCAACTACTACGAAACCGTGCCGAACAATCAGCTCGAAACGGCCATGTGGCTGGAGGCCGACCGCATGGGCTTCCTGCTGGACGCGGTGAGCCAGAAGAAGTTTGAGATTCAGCGCTCTACCGTAAAGAACGAGCGCGGCCAAAGCGTTGATAACCGCCCCTACGGGCAGGCCAGCGAATACCTGGGCCGGACGCTGTATCCCTACGGGCACCCCTACTACTGGTCGGTGATTGGGTCGCTGGCCGACCTGGACAACTCGAACGTGCAGGATTTGAAGAACTTCTTCCTGCGCTGGTACGGCCCCAACAACGCTACCCTCACCGTGGGCGGCGACGTGACGTCGGCTCAGGTGCTGAAGTACGCCGAGAAGTATTTTGGGCCCATCAAGCGCGGTCCGGCCGTGCCGGTGCAGAAGCTGCCCGAGCCCGTGCTGGCCACTGACCGCTACGTGAGCTACGAGGACAATGTGCGCTTCCCGATGCTGCAAATGGTGTTTCCGACGGTGCCCCACGGCCACCCCGACGAAATACCCCTCGATGCTCTGGCCAATATTATCGGCGGCGGCAAAACGTCGCTGCTCTATAAAAACCTGGTGAAGCCCCAGAAGGCGGTGCAGGCCCAGGCCTATCATAATAATTCGGAGCTGGCCGGCGACTTCACGCTGCTGGCGCTGAGCCTGCCCACGCAGCGCCTCGACAGCACCGAGGCTATTTTCCGCAAAACCCTGGCCGAGTTTGAAAAGACTGGCGCCACCGACGAGCAGGTGGCGCGCTTCCGGTCGAGCCGCGAGGCGCGGCTGGTGAACGGCTTGAGCAGCGTGAGCGGCAAGGTGAGCCAGCTGGCCGCCGACCAAACGTTCTTCAACAATCCGAACCGCCTGCCTATCGAGCTGAAGGAGCTGCGCACCCTCACCAAGGCCGATGTGCAGCGCGTGTACGATAAGTACTTACGCGGCAAACACGCCGTCATCCTGAGCGTGGTGCCTAAGGGCAAAGCCAACGAGGCAGCCGGCAAAGACAACTACACCGCCTCCGCGGCTGGCTACGTGGCGCCCAACTACGGCTACGACGGCCTGAAATACGTGAAGGCTACCGACACCTTCGACCGCGCGAAGCAGCCCGGCGCGGGCCCTAACCCCGTGGTGAAAGTGCCGGCCATCTGGGAAGATAAGCTTGGTAATGGCCTCAAGCTCATCGGCACCAAGAACACTGAGCTGCCTACCACTACCATGCTGCTGACGCTGCAAGGCGGCCACCGCCTGGAGCAGACCATGCCCGGTAAGGCTGGCATTGCCGCCCTCACGGCCCAACTACTGAACGAAGGCTCGGAAAAATATACGGGGGAAGAGTTCTCGGCGGCGCTCGACCGCCTGGGCAGCACTATTCAAGTGTTTGCGGGCGACGATAATACCACGGTGTACGTGCAGTCGCTCACTAAAAACCTGCCCGCTACCCTGGCCCTGCTCGACCAGCGCCTACTGCACCCGCGCTTCGACCCGGCCGACTTTGACCGCTTGAAAAAGCAGGACTTGCAGGGCATTGCCAACCAGGTAACGCAGCCCGTAGTCATCGCCAATAATGCCTATTCGAAGCTACTCTATGGGCAGAATGATATTATGGGCGTGCCGGTGAGCGGCACCACGGCCACCGTGAGCAGCCTTACCCTCGACGACGTAAAGCAGTTCTACCAGCAGTATTACTCGCCCAGCGTGAGCTACCTCACCGTAGTGAGCGACCAGGGCCAGGCTGCCATTGAGCCTAACCTGGGCTTCCTGAAAGCCTGGGCGGCCAAGCCCGTGGCCCTACCCCCCGCTACAGCGGCGGTGCAGCCCGACAAGACCAAAATCTACTTCATCGACAAGCCCGGCGCGGCGCAGTCCGAAATTCGGGTGGGCTACCTCACGCCGCTGGCCTACGACGCTACCGGCGACTACTACCGCGCTTACCTCTCCAACTACCTGCTCGGCGGCGCCTTCAACTCGCGCATCAACCTGAACCTGCGCGAGAACAAGGGCTACACCTACGGCGCCAACTCGGGCTACCGCGGCAGCCGCTACGCCGGGCCCTACACCGCCCAGGCCGGCGTGCGCGCCGATGCCACCTCGGCTTCGGTGAAGGAGTTTATGAGCGAAATTCAGAACTACCGCAATGGTATTTCGGATGAGGAACTGACCTTCCTGCAAAGCTCAGTGGGCCAGAGCGATGCCCTGCGCTACGAAACCGGCCAGCAGCAAGCCGGCTTCCTCTCGCGCCTGGTGGAGTACAACCTCAAGCCCGACTACGTGACGCAGCAAAGCGACATTTTGAAGGCGCTGAAGAAGGAAGACGTGCAGGCCTCGGCCCAGAAATACCTGCCCGCTGACAAGATGTACATCGTGGTAGTGGGCGACCGCGCCAAGGCTTTCCCCGGCCTTTCGCAGCTCGGCTACGACGTGCAGGAGTTGGACGTGAATGGTGCCCCCGTAGCGG
>CAZZWL010000142.1:0-13660 GCA_964657755.1 uncultured Rhodanobacter sp. | reverse complement strand
AGTAACCCAGCGGCGTGGTAGAGATGCTTCGGCAAGCTCAGCATGACGTTCTATTGTAGCTAATAATGAAGGCGATACCTAGCGGCGCACCACCGTCGGGTACTTGATGCGGACCTTTTTCCAGTACACGTACTGGCCGGTTTTGGCCTCCACCAGGTAGGTGCCGGCCTGGATATGGCCCAGGTCCACGGGCTCGCCGGTGTTGTTTTGCGGGTCCAGCTCCTGCTGGTACACCACCTTGTTCTTATAGTCCGTCATCACCAGCGTGCCGGGCTTGGTAAACTGCTGCGTAAAGCTGAGCATCACGCTGTTAGTGTTAGGCTTGGGGAAAATATCGATGCCCGATAGCGTTTCCACGCGCTTGATGGGGCCGTCGAGCGTCACGGCCGGCACTTCGCCCGTAGACTTGATTTCGGTACCGTTAGCCGATTTGTTTTTGGTCTTGACTTTGGTTTGGGCCTGGGCCGCGCCGGCCGTGAGCAAAGCGGCCACCAGGGCCAGTGCAGAGAAGAGTTTCATGGTCAAAGAAAGAAAAAACTAGACGCAAGAGCGTCGTCCCTACCCCCTCTTGCATACTCCGTACCAAATCGGCAATTTTATCCCCGCGCCCTCGCCAGTACCTTCGCACCCAGTAACCCAACCCCGGACTACGCCCGCCCCGCTCGCCAGCCGCGCAGCGGCGTATCCGTTAAATCCGTTAAATCTGCGGTTTATGTTAAGAACGCACACTAATGGCGAACTCCGCCTCGACCACGTCGGCCAAACCGTCACCCTCGTTGGCTGGGTGCAGCGCACCCGCGACAAAGGCGGCATCCTCTGGATTGACCTGCGCGACCGCTACGGTATCACGCAATTGGCCCTGGAAGAGGGGGTAGAGAGCGACGCCGTGCGCGAAACCGCCCGCACCCTGGGCCGCGAATTTGTCATCAGCGTCACGGGCAAAGTGGCCGAGCGCTACTCTAAAAACGCGCACATCCCGACCGGCGACATCGAAATCCGGGTGGGTCAACTCGACGTGCTCAACCCCGCTAAACTACCGCCTTTTCTCATTGAGGATGAGACGGATGGCGGCGACGAGCTGCGCATGAAGTACCGCTACCTCGACCTGCGCCGCACGCCCGTGCGCAACAACCTGATGCTGCGCCACCGCATGGCCCAGGCCGTGCGCCGCTACCTCGACGGCCAGGAATTCATTGAAGTCGAAACCCCGGTGCTCATCAAAAGTACGCCCGAGGGCGCCCGCGATTTCGTGGTGCCCTCGCGCATGAACCCCGGCGAGTTCTACGCCCTGCCGCAGAGCCCCCAGACGTTCAAGCAGCTGCTCATGGTGTCGGGCTTCGACCGTTACTTTCAGATTGTGAAGTGCTTCCGCGACGAAGACCTGCGCGCCGACCGCCAGCCCGAGTTCACGCAGATTGACTGCGAAATGGCCTTTGTGGAGCAGGAAGACATCCTCAACACCTTCGAGGGCCTGGTGCGCTACCTGTTCAAGGAAATCAAAAGCCTCGATTTCCCCACCGTGCCCCGCATGGAATACGCCGACGCCATGCGCTGGTACGGCAACGACAAGCCCGACGTGCGTTTCGACATGAAGTTCGTGGAATTGGATGGGGTAGTAAAAGGCCAGGGCTTCCCCGTCTTCGACAGCGCTGAGTTGGTAGTCGGCATCAACGCCGCCACCTGCGCCGCCTACACCCGCAAGCAGCTCGACGAGCTAACGGCTATGGTAAAGCTGCCGCAGGTTGGCGCCACCGGCCTCGTGTACGCCCGAGTGGAAGCGGACGGCGTGGTGAAGTCGTCGGTCGATAAGTTCTACTCGCAGGAAGAGTTGCAAAAGTGGAAAGCGGCTTTCAATGCGAATGAGGGCGACTTGCTGCTTATTATGGCTGGTTCTGCCGAGAAAACTCGCAAAGCACTTTCCGTGCTGCGCCTAGAAATGGGCCAGCGCCTCGGCCTACGCGACAAGGACACCTTCGCCCCACTGTGGGTCGTCAATTTCCCGCTGCTCGAATACATCGAAGAGGAAGGCCGCTATTTCGCCATGCACCACCCCTTCACCTCGCCCAAGCCCGACGACCTGCACCTGCTCGATAACCCCGCCACCATCGGCCAGGCCCGCGCCAACGCCTACGACCTGGTTATCAACGGGGTAGAAGTGGGCGGCGGCTCCATCCGCATCCACGACCGCGCCGTGCAGGCTCGCATGTTCTCGCTGCTCGGCTTCTCACCAGAGGAGGCGCAGGCCCAGTTTGGCTTCCTGCTCGACGCCTTCGAGTACGGCGCGCCGCCCCACGGCGGCATCGCCTTCGGCTTCGACCGCCTCTGCTCGCTCTTCGGCGGCGCCGACAGCATCCGCGACTTCATCGCCTTCCCCAAAAACAACTCCGGTAGGGATGTGATGATTGACTCACCTTCGCCCATCTCGCAAGTGCAGCTCAAGGAGCTGAGTATCAAGACGGACGTGGTGGTGAAGTAGGTATGAAACGCCGTAGGTTCAAGCCGGCTGAGGTAGTCTACGAATACCAAATAGGCTATTCACAAGGGACTATTTTATTCGACTTGCTACTTGGCTTCTGCTTACTTGTCGGTGGTGTAGCACTCTCGCTCTGGATAAAAAGTTGGCTTGGACTCTTTGGGCCACTGATTGGTATATTCTCCATATGGCAGGCAGTTAAACGTTTTCGTCAGCAAGAACCTCAAATAAAAATTGGTCGACAAGGCATATGGACCGTTAAAACTACTTTTTTGCCTTGGGGAAAAGTTCTGCCAGTTGTAAAGACGGAAGTAGGATATCGCTCTGTTTCAACCTACTTAGTGCTCCTTAATCGATTCAATCAGCAGCAAGAGTTGGCAAGATTTAGCATACGCGAATTGGATACCGATGCTCGTGTATTGAAGACGTATATTAATGAGCTTGCTCCAAAGCTGTAATAAAGCAACCTGCCGAAAGTAAATTTATAGCGTGTCCTTCCGCCTCGACCGCACCGCTCACCACGCCGGTACCCACGAAGAAAACGCCCGCTACCACACGGGCCAGCAGCCCGCCACGCCTACCGAGCGCCCGCAGGCTGCCGCCTACCTGAACAGCGTAGCTTACGGATACGACCTGAATAATCCGCCTCACCTTGACCGCACGGCCTTCGCCACGCGCCAGCACGCGAGGCGGGATGAATAGTTTAGAACCAAAAGCGGCCCCTGAAACTTCAGGGGCCGCTCTCGTTTTGGAAGCAATTGTTTTTAGAAATTTCGCTCGCCCGTCTCGCGCTTGCCCAGCATGACCGAGCCAACCATCGCAGCTAGCAACAGAATGGAAGCCAGCTCAAAGGGTAGGGAATACTGTTTGAACAGCACCATTCCCAACCGGTCTACCATGCCCACTTGCGAATCGAAGGTAGCCGCGTTGTAGCCAGCAGGAACCACGTTGCGCAGCGCGGCTACCATGATAAGCAGCAGCGAACCGCCCGCGATACTAGCTGCAATCTTGGCCAGCGCGGGCTTGTGCGGCTCCGTATCCTCATTGAGGTTCAGGAACATAATCACAAACAGGAACAGCACCATAATGGCCCCAGCATAGACGATGATATTGACGGCGGCCAAAAACTGCGCATTCAGCATCAGGTAGTGCGCCGACAGCGTGAAGAACGTGAGAATGAGGAACAACACGCTGTGTACCGGGTTTTTGGCCAGTACCACGCCCAGCGCACTCAGCAAAGCCACAAACGCGAGGAAGAGAAAAAGGGACATAAGGTAAGGGTCAGGCTAAACTTGCTGCGCTCGGAGGATAACTAGTGCTGATGAAGACAGTGGAGATAAGTTGCCTGCTTCGTCAGTAGAACAAAAGGGGGTAGGGATTACGCCGAGTGCAACTGGCCGCGCAGCTTCTCAGCTTGCTCGGGCGTGAGCTGGATGCCGCGCTTCGAACGATTATCGGGCGCCACGGGCTCTACCAGCCGGTCTTTGCCGTAGATAAACTCGTCGCGCTCGTAGCGCGGCGGGGCCATTTTGTCGGCTTGCAGGTACACGGCTGCCTTCGGGCAGGCCTCTTCGCAGAGGCCGCAGAAGATGCAGCGCAGCATGTTGATTTCGTAGCTAACGGCGTATTTCTCCTCGCGGTAGAGGTTTTGCTCACCCTTCTTGCGTTCGCCGGCCACCATCGTAATGGCTTCGGCGGGGCAGGCTACGGCGCACAGGCCGCAGGCCGTGCAGCGCTCGCGGCCCTGCTCGTCGCGCTTCAGCACGTGCAAGCCCCGGAAGACGGGCGAGAAGGGGCGCGTTTCTTCCGGGTAGCGAACAGTAATTTGCTTTTTGGTAGCAGCCCGAAAAAAGTGCTGCATCGTAATAGTCAGGCCTTGGAAAATCGCCGGTAAATAGGCGCGCTCAGCGAGCGTCATTGGCTTCTTTTCCAGTTTCTTGGCGCGGTTGCTTAGCGATTGCATGGGTTCAGGTAGGGAGAGGGGGGTAGGGCAGGCAATATGCGCCGCTTACCACCACTGCTTGATTTCCGGAATGATGCCGGTGGTGATGAGGCCGCCGGTGAGCAGGATATTGAAGATAGCCAAGGGAATAAGAATCGTCCAGCCCAGGCGCATCAGTTGGTCGTAGCGGAAGCGCGGCAGCGTCCAGCGCACCCACATGAAAAAGAAGATAAAAGCAAAAATCTTGGCAAAAACGCTTACCACGCCGAGAATGGCGACGATATTCTGGGCCGCGTCCACCGACAGGCCTTGCGACGACGACAACCAACCCCGCAGTTCGTACTGAAAAGGAAAATTGAAGCCACCAAAATAAATAACGCTCATCACGGCCGAAGCCACGAACACATTGACGTACTCCGCAAAAAGATACAGGCCCATTTTCATGGAGCTGTATTCGGTATGGTAGCCGCCTACCAGCTCAGTTTCGCACTCGGGTAGGTCAAAGGGCGTACGGTTGGTTTCGGCGAAGGCACACACGATGAAGATGAGGAAGCCCAGCGGCTGCTTTACCACGTTCCAGAAGTGCCATTCACCGGGCACTGACTGCTGCAACGTGATGTCGCGCAACGAAAGCGAACCCGACATCATCAGCACCGCAATCAGGGCCAGGCCCATCGCCAGCTCGTAGCTAATGTTCTGAGAGGCAGCGCGAATAGCACCCAGCAGCGAAAACTTGTTATTGGAAGCCCAGCCGCCAATCATAATCCCGTATACGCCCAGGGATACGATACCAAATACGTAGAGCATGCCCACGTTGATTTCGATGCCTTGCAAGTGTACTACGGTTTCCCCAAACTTCAGAAAGCTCCCGAACGGAATAACGGCTGACGACATCAGCGCCGTTATCATGGCCAGGCAGGGACCGAAAATAAAGAGTGCCTTGTTGGCACCGCTGGGAAAGAATTCTTCCTTGGTAAAGAGCTTCACGGCATCGGCCAGCGGCTGCGCAAGGCCAAAAGGACCGGCTCGGTCAGGCCCTACCCGGTCCTGCAGAAAGGCCGCGATAACACGCTCGGCGTAAGTGCAATAGGTAGCGATTAGCAGCGAAATGCCAAATACTACCAGGATAACCAGGCCTTGCCAGCCTAAAGATTCGAGAGACATAGAGTAGAGGTTGTCATACTAAGCTTGCGAAGTCTCTTAGTACGTTCGCGGTGCTCGGGTAGATAGTAACTAATTCTGGCGAAGGAAACTGTGATGAGATGCTGACTTCGGAACGCCAAATAGGCGGGCCATTTAGAAGCTGGTGCCGTTGGGGCCTCCTAGCTTCAGCGGTGGGTTCTGCTCTAGCTCACGCACAGTGCTTTCGGGCAAGTCGGCAATTACTTGCGGGTTGATAACCGGCAGCTCGTAGTGGTTGGCCGAGATGACCGACGAGCGGTCAATGTGGGCTGGGCCTTCGATTACCCAGTCCGCCGTCTCCTTTTTTTCGAAGCGGCATTCGTTGCAAATCCACTCCTTTACTTCGCCATACTCGTCCTTGCGAGCAGTCACGCGCAGCACATCCTTGCCCTTATACCACAGCGTTACGTGGCCCGTGCACTTCTCGTGCGAGCACTCGCGGTGTGCGTTTACGGGTTTGGTAAACCACACGCGCTGTTTGAAGCGGAAGGTTTTATCAGTGAGCGCGCCAACGGGGCACACGTCAATTACATTACCGCTGAAGTCGTTGGAAATCGTATTCTCGATGTACGTTCCAATCTCAGAAGCGTCGCCGCGGCCCAGCACGCCGTGCACGCGGGCCTCGGTGAGCTGGTCGGCCGTGTACACGCAACGGTAGCACAGGATGCAGCGCGTCATGTGCAGCTGCACGTAGGGGCCAATGTCAATCTTCTCGAACGTGCGGCGCTCTTCCTCGTAGCGCGTAGTGCTCACACCGTGCTCAAAAGCGAAATTTTGCAGGTCACACTCACCCGCCTGGTCGCACACGGGGCAGTCGAGCGGGTGGTTGATGAGCAGCATTTCCACGATACCTTTCCGTACATCCAGTACTTGCTGGCTGGTCGTGTTTTCGACTACCATCCCATCCTGCACGGGCGTAATGCACGAGGCGACGAGCTTAGGCATGGGGCGCGGGTCTTTGGCCGAGCCGGCAGCTACGCGCACCAGACAGGCGCGGCACTTGCCCCCGCTACCCTTTAGGGGCGTGTAGTAGCACATGGCGGGCGGTACTATGCTACCCCCTATTTTGCGGGCCGCGTTAAGAATAGTCGTGCCATCGGGCACTTCTACCTCAATTCCGTCGAAAGTTATTTTAGCCATTAGTACAGGAATTATCAGAATCGAGCCTAAAGTATCTCCCGCGGAGGTTTACGCAGAGGTTCGTAGAGTTCTGATAATTGTTAATTGATAAGTGAAATTAGGCTAATATCAAGCCGCCTTGATACACTGCCCCAGGCTGCGTTGCTTCTTTCGGGTGCGTCACGTGCCATTCAAACTCATCGCGGAAGTGGCGCACAGCGGCAGCCACCGGCCACGCCGCTGCCTCACCAAGTGGGCAAATCGTATTGCCTTCAATCTGCTTGGCTACGCTCACAACCAAGTCAATATCATGCATCGAGCCGTGGCCGTGCTCCAAGCGGTGCAGTACTTTTTCGAGCCAGCCCGTGCCTTCGCGGCAGGGCGAGCACTGCCCGCAGCTTTCGTGGTGGTAGAAGCGCGAGAAGTTCCAGGTGTTCTTCACGATGCACGTGGTTTCATCCATTGCGATGAAGCCACCCGAGCCCAGCATGGTGCCCGTCACGAAGCCACCATCACTGAGCGACTCGTAGGTCATGAGGCGGTTTTCGCCAGCGGCAGTCTTGAGAATCAATTCTTTAGGCAGAATTGGTACGGACGAACCCCCGGCTACTACTGCTTTCAACTCGCGGCCCTTCCAGATGCCGCCGCAATACTCATCAGAATAGATGAATTCCTCCACGGGCACACCCAACTCCAACTCGTAGATGCCGGGCTTGTTGAGGTGGCCGCAGGCCGAAAACAGCTTGGTACCCGTGCTCTTCCCTACCCCTATCTTGGCGTACTCATCGCCGCCCATGTTCAGGATGGGAACGACGGTAGCGATGCTTTCCACGTTGTTGACCACCGTAGGCCGGGCGTAGAGGCCCTGTACCGCCGGAAACGGCGGCTTGTTGCGCGGGTTGCCGCGCTTGCCTTCCAACGATTCCAGCAGCGCCGTTTCCTCGCCGCAGATGTAGGCGCCACCACCCGGATGCACGTGCAAATCAAGCGAGTAACCCGACCCCAAAATGTTCTCGCCCAGAAAGCCAGCGGCGTATGCCTCCGCAATAGCCTTTTCCAGAATACGCAGCACGTACAGGAGTTCGCCGCGAATGTAGATGTAGCTGGTGCGGGCGCCGAGCGCGTAGCTACCCGCAATCATGCCCTCGATGAGCAGGTGCGGCAGCTTTGACATCAGGTAGCGGTCCTTAAAGGTGCCGGGCTCCGACTCATCAGCGTTGCAGACCAAGTAGCGCGGCACGCCCTCCGGCTTGGCCAGAAAGCTCCACTTGAGGCCGGTGGGGAAGCCGGCGCCGCCGCGTCCGCGCAAGCCCGACTTCTTCACTTCCTCCACCACTTCTTCGGGCGTCATTTTTAGCGCCTTCTCCACGGCGCGGTAGCCGCCGTGCTTGCGGTATACGGCGAAGGTTTCGATGCCTTCGACATTAACGTGTTCGGTTAATAGCTTGCGTCCCATAGCGTTAGCTGTTAATTGTTTTGCAATGAAGTAGGCAAACCCGTTTCTTCCCACGGCAAGATGGGGCGATGCACCAAGTTGCGCAATTCATCTAACATGGCCTGCACATTCGCCTCAGTATCAAGCGACTCATAGTACTTTTCGCGCACCTGCACCACCGGCGCAAAGCCACAAGCTGCCAGGCACTCCACTTCTTTCAGCGTAAAATGACCGTCGGGCGAAGTGCCACCCACCTTAGCACCAGTAATGCGCTCCAGGTGCGCCGTTAGCTCATCCGAGCCGCGCAACATACAGGGGCCGGTACGGCAGATTTCTAATACATGCCTACCCACCGGCTTGAGGTTGAACATGGTGTAGAACGTGCTTACCTCGTACACCTCAATCGGCCGCAGGCCCAGGGTTTCGGCCACTAGGTCTTGCACCTCGGGGCTTACCCAGCCGCCAAATTCGGCTTGCGCGATATGCAGCACCGGCAGCAAGGTCGACTTCTTGCGGTCGTCGGGATAATGCGTGAGTAGGCGCTTGATTTCGGCCTGCGCGGCGGGCGAAAATTGAGGTTTAGCGGTAGGAATAGTCGGCTCCATATCAAATACTTTCAACTAAAAACTAGGCGTCCAGCTCGCCGGCAATCACGTTCATCGACGATAAAATAACGATGGCGTCCGATAGGCTCGTTCCTACTACCATTTCCGAATAGGCCTGGTAATAGATGAAGCACGGCCGACGGAAGTGCAGGCGGTAGGGCGTGCGACCGCCGTCCGAAACCAGATAGAAACCCAATTCGCCATTGCCACCTTCTACCGACTGGTACACTTCACCTACCGGGGCATCGATTTCGCCCATGATAATTTTGAAGTGATAAATCAGGGCCTCCATATTTTTATACACGGCCTGCTTGGGGGGTAGGTAATAGTGCGGCGCGTCGGCGTGGAAGGGGCCGTCGGGTAGGCGGTCGAGGGCCTGATTGATAATGCGCAGGCTTTGCCAAATTTCTTCGTTGCGCACCAAGAAGCGGTCGTACGTATCGCCGTTGGTGCCCACTGGAATATCAAACTCGAAATCTTCGTAAGAAGAATAGGGATTCATTACCCGCACGTCGTAATCAACGCCCGCAGCTCGTAGGTTGGGACCAGTGAAGCCGTAGTTCAGGGCCTTTTCCGCCGTAATGGGCCCCACGTTTACCACGCGGTCCATAAAAATGCGGTTGCGGGTGAACATCGACTCAAACTCCTTCATCACGGTCGGGAATTCTTTTAACCACGTGCGCAGCTTCTCAATGGCCACGGGCGATAGGTCGCGCTCCATGCCGCCTACGCGGCCCATGTTAGTGGTAAGGCGCGAACCGCAAACCTCCTCGTAAATCTCGTAAATCTTCTCGCGCTCCTGAAATACGTAGAGGAAGCCAGTGAAAGCACCAGTGTCTACCCCTAGGATGGAGTTGCAAATGAGGTGGTCGGCAATGCGCGCCAGCTCCATCATAATCACGCGTATATACTGAGCGCGTTTAGGTACCGTAATGCCGAGCAGCTTCTCTACCGTCAGGTGCCAGCCCATGTTGTTGATGGGCGACGAGCAGTAGTTCATGCGGTCAGTGAGCGGCGTAATCTGGTAGAACGGCCGCCGCTCCGCGATTTTCTCAAATGCCCGGTGGATGTAGCCAATCGTTGGTACCCCCGAGATAATGCGTTCGCCATCCATTTGCAGGATGTTCTGAAAAATACCGTGGGTAGCCGGGTGCGTTGGCCCCAGGTTGAGCGTCGTCAGCTCCTGCGAAAAGTCATTGAGCGTCGGCACGAGCTGACCGCCCTGCTGCTCACGGGCTTCTTCGGTAATCTTGTGGGTGCCGGCTAGGGCGTCGTTTACTGCCATTTCAATTCTATGTCATCCTGAACGCAGCTGAGGACCTTATCACGTCCGCGCCGCTGGGGTTACTAACTCTGCCGAAGGAGAACGTGATAAGATGCTTCTTTGGGCAGCATGACAATAAGGGGCTAGCGACCAAAAAAGAGGTCAGTTTTGTCTTCACGGGTGCCGTCCTCCACGGGGTATTGCTTGCGCATAGGGAAGTAGTCCATATCCTCCACATTCAGAATACGACGCAGGTTAGGATGGCCAGTAAAGATGACGCCGTAAAAGTCGTAGGCCTCACGCTCCATCCAATTGGCAGCGGCATAGATATCCGATAGAGTGGGTACTACCGGGTCGGCCACTGGAAAGAAGATTTTGATGCGCAGCCGGACGTTATGCACCAGACTGTGCAAATGGTAAATCATTCCCAATTCCTGATTCAGGTTCTCGGGATAATTAATGCCACACATTGTTGTGAGGAAATGAAACTTGAGCGTTTCATCCTGCTGCAAACCGGCAATAATATGGTGAAGATGCTCACGCTTAGTAGTCACCGTTAGCAAGCCATAAGGCTCGTGCACGTCCGTAAACGTGGCCTCGCCAAACAGGCTATGGAGCAACGCCAGCACCTGCGCATTTTGTTGTGCGGTAGGGTCTTGGGCGGCGGCAGTATCCTGGGCGGCGGTCGATTCTTCTTTGGTCGGGTCAGCCATCTTTTAGCTGTTAGCCTTCAGCTGTTACCTAGTGGCTTGTTAAATAAATAACTTCCGAAGAGGAAGCTACTAATTAACAGCTAAAGGCTAACAGCTAGAGAAATTACTTGATATTATAAGACGCCAGCAACGCTTGATATTCGGGCGAGTTGCGGCGGCGAATGCTTTCGTTCTTGGCCAGGTCCTGCACGCGCATTAGGCCGTCGAGCACCTGCTCGGGGCGGGGCGGGCAACCAGGAATATACACGTCGACCGGAATAATGCGGTCGATGCCCTGCAGAACCGAGTAGCTGTCGAAAATGCCGCCCGAGCAGGCGCAGGCGCCCATAGCCAGCACCCAGCGGGGCTCAGCCATTTGCTCATACACCTGCTTCACGATGGGCGCCATTTTTTTGGCAATAGTGCCCATTACCATCAGCAAGTCGGCCTGGCGGGGCGAGAAGCTGGGCCGCTCGGAACCAAAGCGCGAAATGTCGTAGTGCGCGCCCATAGTTGCCATGAACTCGATGCCGCAGCACGAAGTAGCGAAGGGGAGGGGCCAAAGCGAATTGGCGCGGGCAATGCCAACGACCTTTTCGAGGGAGGTAGCGAAGAAGCCCGCGCCCTCGACGCCCTCGGGGGCCGGCACGGATTTTATTTCGGGAACGCGGGTATCAACCATTTTTTCAGTTATCAATTAACAGTTATCAATCAGCGGGTTGTAGGTGCCAAAGTGGGTTGCAACAGCTGATAATTGATAATTGATGACTGATAATTGCTAAGCGGCCTGTCCAACCTCGGCGGCCCGATTTTGCAACACCGGTTTGGCCGTGAAAGTTTGGCTGGGAACTGCTTCATTCCAGCGCAGAATACCCTTCTTAATAACGTAGCCGAAGCCAGCCATCAACAGCGTCATGAAGATAATCATCTCCACGAAGCCCGCCGTGCCCAATTGGCGGAAGTTGACGGCCCAGGGATACATGAAAATGACTTCCACGTCGAAGAGCACGAAGAGGATAGCCGTGAGGAAGTATTTGACTGAGATAGGAGTGCGGGCATTACCCACGCTCTCGATGCCGCATTCAAAGGCTGCGTCTTTTACGCGGCTGTGGCGGTTGGGACCCACGAGGTGCGACACTATCATGGCGAAGGCCACGAAGGCCACGGCCAAGCCAAACTGAATGAGAATGGGCAGGTAGTCGCTGGGTTGGTAAGCAGAGTTTACGGCGAGTAGCATATCGGTCAGCTAGTTAGGTAGCGGGCGCGCAAGCGCGGACAGGCAAAGGTACACCCGCGCCGGGCTGGACTAAAACGAAAAGTGGCCCGCTGCCGCTTAGCGCGGGGTTTCGGTAGCCGGCGGGGGGGTAGGGCTGGCGCTGGGGTCGACCGTAGGCTGGCCATTCATGGCCCCGTCGAGGTTGCCGCCGTTGAAGTAGTTTTCGGTGAAAATGCGGTAGCGGTCAAACACGGCGCGCACCGAGCGCACCAGCACGTACTCGCCCCGAATGCCCTCGGGCAGGGTCACGCCCGAAGCGTAGCCGTTCCAGATGGCATTGTCGGTTTTGGTATCGATGAGCGTCACCATGAGCGTGCCATCGAGCAGCAGCAGGCGGGTAGGCTGGTAGGAGTGGCGCTGCTCGTCGGGGGTTTCTTCGTTTTCGGCGTCGTTGTTCTTCACCCAGCGCGTGATGTCTTCCTGCACGAAGCCGGGAAAGCGCATATCGCCCTCAAACAGCTTGAAGCTCACCATCAGGTCGGGGTTGCGGCGGGCGAAGCGGTAGCCTTGCAGGCGCATGCGCTGGCGCACGGCGTCGCGCAGGGCGTCGCTGAGGCGGGTGCTGTCGGCGGTGAGGCCGTTGCCGCTCAAAAAACCATAGGTGCGGTAGTGCCGGAAGCGCCCCCGGTAGCTGTAGCTCGACTCAACACGGGCCTCGCGGGAAGTGAAGCAGCCCGAGAGCAACAGCAGGCTGAATAAGCCAGCCAACTTGAACGTAGTGGTGGGTTTCATGGAAATAGGGTAGAGAGTTTAATCAACTCTCTAAGCTACGGACAGAAACAGATTTTCGGATTAGCGTTCAGCTTATTAGCCTATCAGATAAGCTGGCGCATTTGTACTACCCCTGTCGCCAGGCAGTCATCGAAGAGCTTGAATTATGGGTTTATCTCGGCAGAAAGCGCAGGCCAATGGCTAGTCTCTCATTCCGAAAGTGCCGGTTAATATGAGTTATCAGTGAGCAGATTTTTGTGGGAGGAATATTTTGCGCTAGAAGCAGCCAGCGCAATCCGCCACGAATTTTTCGAGGGCGAGGTGTTCGCGATGGCCGGGGCCAACATCGTGCATAACACCATCGCAGGCAACCTATACATAGCACTACGGCAGGGCCTGCGCGGTAAAAAATGCCGGGTGCAGATGGAGGCCGTGCGGCTGGCCGCCACTATGCCTACCCCGACGTGATGGCGAGCTGCGACCCGCATGACCAGCACGAAAGCCAGCAGCTGCACAGCCCACTGCTCCTCGTGGAGGTGCTCTCGCCCTCTACCGAGGTTTACGACCGAGGCCTGAAATTCAATCAATACAAGAAGCTGCCTTCGTTGCGGCATTACCTCTTGGTGTCGCAAAAAGCCTGGTTGGTCGAGTGGTATCAGCTAACGGAGCACGGGGCTTGGGCGCATACGGCGCTGGCGGAGGCCGCTGATTCTATCATAATTCCCGAGTTAAATCTGACGATAACGTTGGCCGAGATTTACGAGGAAACGGGTGTGGTGCCAATGCGGGTTAACTCTGGAATGGAATAAAAATAAGCTATAACTCTTTCAAAAATGCTGATACGGTATTGTTTATAGGACTTACGCAAAAACCGTTTGTCTTTGCGAGCATGTTGCGCATTAAGCAAGGGCAAAGTGGCGCGCGGCAATCGCCCCCAAACGAGTCGTTCGCGTATCGTTCG
>CAZZWL010000141.1:8465-13666 GCA_964657755.1 uncultured Rhodanobacter sp. | reverse complement strand
TCCGGCTCCCCCTCTCCCGAAGGGGAGGGGGTAGGGGGGTGGGGTAATCGTTGAAAAGCTGTTTCTATCATGCCCGCCAAAGCCCCCGCCCTACCATCCATTTGCTGCTACTGCGGGGTAGGCTGCGGAGTATTGGTCGAGCCGCTGAAGAATGGCGACGTGGCCGTGGTGGGCAACCTGGCCTACCCCGTCAACCGGGGCGCACTGTGCAGCAAAGGGTTAAACCTGCAGTACACTGTGAACGACCGCAGCGACCGGCTGCTGTACCCGCAGATGCGCTACAGCAAGCAGCGGCCCTTGCAGCGCGTGAGCTGGGACGAGGCACTGGCCCGCACGGCCGCGGTTTTCAAGACCTTTATCGAGCAGTACGGGCCCGATTCGGTGGCCTTTTACGCCTCGGGGCAGTGCCTGACGGAGGAGTATTACGTCATTAACAAGCTCACGAAGGGCTTTATTGGCAGCAATAACCTCGATACCAACTCGCGCCTGTGCATGAGCAGTGCGGTGGTGGGCTACAAAATGGCCCTGGGCGAGGACAGCGTGCCGGTGTGCTACGACGACATCGAGCTGACCGACTGCCTGCTGGTGGCCGGGGCCAACCCCGCCTGGTGCCACCCCATTTTGTGGCGGCGCGTGGAGGCCCACAAGGCCGCCAACCCGGCGACGAAAATCATCGTCATCGACCCGCGCGCCACCGATTCCACAGCCATCGCCGACCTGCACTTGCAGCTCATCCCCGGCACCGACGTGGTGCTGAACCAGGCCCTGGCCCGCGTGCTGATAGAAAACGGCGACGTGGACCGGGCCTTCATTGAGCAGCACGCCGAGGGCTTCGAGGTCTACCAAGGCATTGTATTTGAGCGCAGCCTGGCCGAGTCAGCACAATTGTGCGGGGTAGCGGAGGCCGATATTCGGCTGGCGGCGAGCTACCTCGGGGCCTCCAAGGCTTTTTTGTCGATGTGGACGATGGGGCTCAACCAGAGCGCCGTGGGCGTGGATAAGAACCTGAGCCTGCTTAATCTGCACCTGCTTACGGGGCAGATTGGGCGGCCGGGCGCGGGGCCGCTCTCGCTCACCGGGCAGCCCAACGCGATGGGCGGCCGCGAGGTGGGCGGCTTGTCGAACCTCCTACCCGCCCACCGCAACCTGGCCAACCCCGCGCACCGCGCTGAGGTGCAGCAGTTTTGGGGCAGTGGGCCGCTAGCCGACAAGCCAGGCTATACGGCCACCGAGATGTTCGAGGCCCTGGCAGATGGCCGCCTCAAGGCCATCTGGATACTGTGCACCAACCCGCTCACCAGCCTACCCAACGTGCGCCAGGCCGAGGCCGCGCTGGCTAAAGCTAAATACGTGGTAGTGCAGGAAGTGAGCAACCAGCCCACGACCCTCGCCTACGCCGACGTCGTGCTGCCGGCCGCCGCCTGGGCCGAAAAGGAGGGCACCATGACCAACTCGGAGCGCCGCATCAGTCACCTGGCCAAAGTAGTGGACGCGCCCGGCGAGGCCCTGCCCGACGCCGAAATCATCTGCCGCTTTGCGCGGGCGATGGGTTTTCAGGGCTTCGACTTCCCTACCCCCGCTGCCATCTACGACGAGCACGCCCGCCTCACGGCCGGCACCACGCTGGATATTTCGGGCCTGAACTATAGCATCTTAAAAGAGCGCGGCTCGGTGCAGTGGCCCTACCGGGCGGGCCAGGCAGAGCCCGAAACAGCGCGTCTTTTCACTGACCAGCAATTTTATACGCCGTCGCGGCGGGCGGTTATTCACCCCGTCACGGCGGCTTTCCGTAGCGAGGCGCCCGACGAGGATTTTCCGTTCATTCTCACCACCGGCCGCATCCGCGACCAGTGGCACACGATGACCAAAACGGGCCGCGTGAGCAAGCTCAACAAGCACGTGCCGCAGGCCTTCCTGGAACTGCACCCGCAGGATGCCGCCGCGCTGGGCGTGGCCGAGGGCGACCTGGTGGCCGTGACCTCGCGCCGGGGCGATGTGCGCGTGGCGGCGCGGCTATCGGCTGGCATCCGGCCGGGCGTGGTGCTGCTACCCATGCATTGGGGCCGCAGTCTGGGCTCCGATTTGAACCGGGCTAACAACGTGACCTCGGGCACGCTGGACCCCATTTCCAAAGAGCCCGATTTCAAGTTTTGCGCGGTGCAGGTGGTGAAATACCGCAAGCCCCGGCAGCGCATCGTGGTCATTGGGGCGGGTGCGGGGGCGTTTGGCTTTGTGAAGTCGTACCGCGAGCTGAATCAGGAGGACGACATCACCATTTTCAGCAAAGAAGACTTCCCGTTTTACAACCGGGTGATGCTGCCCGACTACATCAGCGGCCACCAGGACTGGGCGCAGCTGGTGAAGATGCAGGACCACGAGGAGCCCGCCTACCGCATCGACCTGCGGCGCGGCGTGAGCGTGGAAACCATTAATAGAGCTGATAAATACGTGCTCGACTCGCGCGGCGAGCGCACTGACTACGACGTGCTGATTATGGCCACTGGCAGCCGGGCGGCGGTGCCGCGCGGCGTGCCCACGCTACCCGGCATCTTCTCGATGCGCAGCCGCCTCGACGCCGATAATTTCCGCAGCCACCTGCCCGAAAACCCGCACGTGGTGGTGGTGGGCGGCGGCCTGTTGGGGCTCGAAATGGCCGCTTCGCTGCGCGAGGTGGGCACGCGGGTTACTATTATTCAGCGCACGTCGCGGTTTTTGGACCGCCAGCTCGACCAGCTGGGCAGCCAGCTCTTGCAGGAAGAAATGGTGGACCAGGGCTGCGACCTCTACTTCAACGACGAGGTGGAGCTGTACTACGGCCGCTCGCGCCTGACGGGAGTAGGGCTGCGCAGCGGCCGCCGCATCGACTGCGACGCCCTCATTCTGGCCGTAGGCACGGCGCCCAACCTGGAGCTGGCCCGCGACTGCGACCTGGCCTGCCAGCGGGGGGTAGTAGTCGATGCGCACCTGCAAACCAGCGACCCGAGCGTGTTTGCGCTGGGCGAAATCGCCGAGTTTGAGGGCGTGCTCTACGGTATTACGGCCGCCGCTGAGCAGCAGGCCACCGTGCTGGCCCGCTACCTCAGCGGCGACGTGGGCAGCCAGTATCGGGGCAGCACGTTTATGAACATCATCAAGATTCACGGCTTCGACCTGTGCAGCATCGGCTTGCCCGAGCGCCCCAATACTACTGATTACGAAGAGATTGTCTTCATCGACCAAGCCCAGCGCTACTACAAGAAGTGCATCATTCACCAGGACCGGCTGGTGGGCGCCATTCTCATCGGCGACAAGGGCGAGTTTCAGGAATTCCGCGAATTAATCGCCAACAAAACCGAGCTGAGCGACAAGCGCCTCCAGCTGCTGCGCAGCGGCCGCCAGGCCGCGCCGGTGCTGGGCAAGCTGGTGTGCAGCTGCAACAACGTGGGCGCCGACAACCTGCGCCAGGCCATCGCCGGCGGCTGCGATTCGCTGCCCGCCCTGTGCGCCCGCACTGGCGCCGGCACTGGCTGCGGCTCGTGCCGCCCCGAGGTGCAGCGGATTTTGGAGGCAGCCCCACCCCCCGGCCCCCTCCCCTGCGGGGGAGGGGAAGCTACAACCCAACTTACACTGCAAATACTTAACTAGCATAACCTGACTCGCGCCGCCGTGGCTCCCCCTCCCCCGCAGGGGAGGGGGCCGGGGGGGGGGGCTACTTCCATGCACACCGTCAAAATCAACCTGCCCGGCGGCCTGGTACCGGCCGGCGACCTGCTCACGATTCTGGAAGCCGCCGAGCGCGCCGAGGTCGAGCACGTGCAGGTTGGCAACCGCCAGCAGCTGCTGTTCACGGTGGCGGCCGGGCACCGGCGCGGGCTGCTGCACGCGCTGGGCAAGGCCGATATTGTGGCTGAAATCGACACCGACACGCATCCTAACCTCGTCAGCTCCTACGTGGTGGAGGAGGTATTTCACAACACGGCCTGGCTGCGCGAGGGCGTGTACCGCGATATTCTGGACCTGTTTGACTACCGGCCGCGCCTGAAAATCAACCTCGTGGACCGCCACCAGACGTTCATTCCCTTCTTCACCGGCAACCTCAACTTCATCACCGCCGACACCCCCAACTACTGGTACCTGTACGTGCGCTTTCCGCAGACCAATGCGCTCTACTGCTGGCCCTCGTTAGTATACTCAGAAGATATTTCGGCCTTGAGCAGCGCCGTGGAGCAGGTCATTTTTACGAATCGTGACAAGTTTTACGACCAGCCGGCCGCTGATGGCGCGCTGCTGCACAGCCTGGTAACTACTGACCAACGCTTTGTGACGCAGCCGGTTACTACCCCCCTCATGCTGCCCGAGTTCACGCTGCCTTATTACGAGGGCTTCAACCGCTACGGCAGCAAGCTGTGGCTGGGCATTTACCGGCGCGATGAGCATTTTTCAGTGGCATTCCTAAAGGACGTGTGCCGGGTGTGCCTACAAACGCGCATTGGCCAGCTGTGCACTACCCCCTGGAAATCGCTCATCATCAAGGGTATAGAGCTGGCCGACCGTCCGCTCTGGGATGCCGTGCTGCGCCGCCACCGCATCAACGTGCGCCACGCCGCCAACGAGCTAAACTGGCAGGTAGAGGAATTTTGCCCCGAAGGCTTGGCGCTGAAGCACGAGCTGGTGCGGCACTTCAATGAGGAGGATATTCGCACGTACCAGCTCTGCTTTGCCATCAAAACCAAGCCCCAAACTGGCCTTTTTGGCTCCATTGTGGTGCGCCGCCACTTCAACAGCCTCACCCAAACCGGCCTGCACGCCGAGCAGTACGAGGTACTGCACACCCGCGACTTTAACCCTAATAACAAGGACTTTGTGAGCTTTCGCAAAAAGGTGAGCCGCGAAAACCTGCCCTGGTACCTCGCCCAGCTCTGCGACCAGTTTTATGAGCAGCAAGCGGCCACCACGCTCCCTGCCGCGCCGCTCAGCGAAGCACCCCCTACCCCCCCCGCCGAGCCCAACCAGCCGCCGCTGCACCAGTGTCGCCGCTGCTTCACGGTGTATGACGAGGCCGATGGCGACCCGGCCCAGGGCATCGCGCCGGGCACGCCGTGGGCGGCGCTGGCCACGTACGCCTGCCCCACTTGCGAGGCGCCGAAAGCGCTTTTTGCCGCCGTACCGACGCCGCAGGTGGTGAGCGGTGAATAGTGGATAAGTTTGTCATTGCGAGCCTG
>CAZZWL010000141.1:0-8455 GCA_964657755.1 uncultured Rhodanobacter sp. | reverse complement strand
AATCGCCCCAGAACGAGACGTTCGACCATCGTTGTGAGGCGATTGCTTCGCAGGCTCGCAATGACAAACGTATTCCCTACCCCTCCTTAACGATGCCTGCTCAAAATCCCCTTTTCCCCGCCTTTCTCAAGCTCGAAAACCTGCGCGTGCTGCTGGTGGGCGGCGGCAACGTGGGCCTCGAAAAGCTCACCGCCATCCTGCGCAGCAGCCCCGAAACGGCCGTTACTATCGTTAGTCTCACGTTTTTAGCTGAGCTGCGCGAGGTAGCGGCCCGGCATCCGCGCCTCACGCTGGTGCAGCGCGGCTGGCTCGAAACCGACCTTGACGCCGCCGACATCGTCTTTGCCGCTACCGACGACCCGGCCCTGCACCGCCGCATCAAGGCCGCCGCTCGCCAGCGCCGCCTGCTCGTAAACGTGGCCGACACGCCCGATTTGTGCGATTTCTACCTTTCCTCGGTAGTGCAAAAGGGCCAGCTCAAAGTGGCCATTTCTACCAATGGCAAGTCGCCCACCGTGGCCAAGCGCGTGCGCGCCATGCTCGAAGAAGCCCTGCCCGAGCAACTGGACGATATACTTCAGCAGATGACCGTTATTCGCGGCAAAGTGGCTGGCGACTTCGCCGCCAAAGTAAAGGCCCTCAACGCCGTAACGGCCGAACTGGCCGGTGGCAAGGCGTATGAGTCGCCAGCTACTAAAAAATGGCGGCGCGTGGCTATTGGGTCGATGCTTTCCGTGGGAGCTTTGGTGGTGGGGCGGCTGTTGCGGCGGCCGGAGTAGGTTTACTTACTAAGGTCTTAACTATTGAAAATGAGTAAACGACGACTTTCCAATCAAGAGCAATTGCGCAAGATGATAAAAGAAGCGGAGCTTGATTCCAAGCTACATCAAGAGCTTCTGAGTGTACAAGCTGCTATTGAACAGCCAAAAGAAAAGGTTGTCCCAGTGCTGATAAGGCTATTGAAGTTGCTAACGATGCAGGAAGCTAAGCACTTTATCGCCAAGGTGCTTGGCTCAACAAAAGACCTTCGTGCTATCGGACCGCTTATAAAAGCAGCAACGGCACCGGAGAATGAGACGTACCGTTCTGGCTATCTCTGGCCACTCGAATTAAACAGCTACGATTGTACACAGCATCTGCTACAACTCGTGACCCTGTTACTATCACGAGTTGGCTTTGATGAAGTTACTTGGGTTTGCACTGAGCTTGTACGAAAAATGAAAGGGCCTTTCGAACCAGTAATAGCGCGCAAATGTATTCGCCGCCTACTGGCAGAAATCAAGCAACCACTCACACCCGAAGAAGTGATATCTACCCATGCTCATCGGCTAGAGATAGCTGACAAAATAATATGTGGTTATTTCAACCAAACGGCAAGAACTCATTGGAAGGAATGGAATAAGGGTAAGCATGATGCACCTGAAGGGTAGCAAAAATCCCTGAAAATCCGTACCTTTGCGGCCCTGTCAAGGCGGCAGGTCGGGGGCTTACCCCCTCGGAACCAACCCAAAATGCGCTCCGCCCTGGGTTCCGGCGGTGGCGTTCAGTAGTTTAGGAACCCGCATCACATGGCAGAATTGGTTGACGATTTCGACTGGGACAATGTCGGAGCAGGTGGCTTTGGCGGCAATTACAACGCCGACCAACGCGCTGAGCTGGAAAAGCTCT
This sequence comes from uncultured Rhodanobacter sp., assembly GCA_964657755.1. Taxonomy (GTDB): domain Bacteria; phylum Bacteroidota; class Bacteroidia; order Cytophagales; family Hymenobacteraceae; genus Hymenobacter. Next base: position 6,787 of record CAZZWL010000141.1, on the reverse strand, counting down.
ACAGTGATACCCTCACCACCGTACAGGAGGAAGAGGTAATTAAGGGCACCGTGGTGGGCATGACTGACCGCGACGTTATCCTCAATATTGGCTTCAAATCGGACGGCCTCGTGCCCCTGAGCGAATTCCGTGACCTGCCCGACCTCAAGGTTGGCGACGAGGTGGACGTGTTCATCGAAGACCAGGAGGATGCCAACGGCCAGCTCATCCTGAGCCGTAAGAAAGCTAAAATCAAGCAGGCTTGGAACGCGATTTACGCGGCCCTAGAGAATGATACCGTGCTGGAAGGCGTGGTGAAGCGCCGCACCAAAGGCGGCCTCATCATGGAGATGGATGGCGTAGAAGCTTTCCTCCCCGGCTCGCAAATCGACGTTAAGCCGATTCGTGACTTTGATATCTATGTGGGTCGCCGCATGGAAGTGAAAGTGGTGAAAATCAACGCCGCTTTCGACAACGTGGTTGTCTCGCACAAAGTCCTCATCGAGAAGGACCTGGAGCAGCAGCGCGAAGCCATCCTGAACAACCTCGAAAAAGGTCAGATTCTGGAAGGCAACATCAAGAACATGACCAACTTCGGCGTGTTCATCGACCTCGGCGGTGTCGATGGTCTGCTGCACATCACGGACATTTCGTGGGGCCGCATCGCTCACCCGAGCGAGGCATTGCAGCTCGACCAGAAACTCAACGTGGTTGTGCTCGACTTCGACGAAGCCAAGAAGCGTATTTCGCTGGGCTTGAAGCAGCTGACGCCCCACCCGTGGGATTCGCTGCCGGCCGACCTCGGTCCTGGCTCGCGTGTTCAGGGCCGCATCGTGAACGTGGCCGACTACGGCGCATTCATGGAAGTGGTACCGGGCGTTGAAGGCCTGATTCACGTATCGGAAATGAGCTGGAGCCAGCACCTGCGCAACCCGCAGGACTTCATCAAGCAGGGCGACATCGTGGAGGCAGTAGTACTGACCCTCGACCGTGAAGACCGCAAGATGAGCCTGGGTATCAAGCAATTGACTGAAGACCCGTGGACCCGTGGCGACTTCGCTGAGAAGTTTGCCGTAGGCACCAAGCACAGCGGTGCCGTGCGCAACCTGACCAACTTCGGCCTGTTCGTAGAACTGGAAGAAGGTGTGGACGGCCTCGTGCACGTATCGGACCTGTCGTGGACCAAGAAGGTGAAGCACCCTTCGGAAGTGGTGAAAGTGGGCGACAAACTCGACGTAGTAGTACTCGAGCTGGATATGTCGGCCCGTCGCCTCGCCCTGGGCGTGAAGCAGCTGGAGGAAAACCCCTGGGATACCTTCCAGACGGTGTTCACCCCCGGCTCGGTACACAAGGCTACCATCACCGAGAAGTCGGACCGTGGCGCGGTACTCGAATTGCCGTACGGCATCGAGGGCTTCGCTTACCCCAAAGGCCTGGTGAAGGAAGATGGCACGAACGCCGAAAACGGCGAGCAGCTGGACTTCCGCGTTACCGAGTTCTCGAAAGATGACCGTCGCATCGTGCTTTCGCACACTGCGGTGTACAACAAAGAGGACGAAAGCAACAAGACGACCAACTCGAAGTTCGCGAAGAAGTCGCCCAACGCTGGCCAGAGCCAGGGGGAAGGCAAACTGAGCGACCTCAAGAAGCCGGCCGACAAGAACACCCTCGGTGACCTCGACGCCCTCAGCGCCCTGCGCGACCAGCTTGCTGGCGCCGAGCGCCAGGCTGGCGAAGACAAGCTGAAGGCCCGCGCCGATGCCGACGCGCCCGCCGCTGGCCCGTCGCCCGACAACGCTGAGATTGCCTAGTGCAACCCCAGTAGGGTAAAAACAGGAGGCCCCAGCCGCAAGGCTGGGGCTTTTTTGTGCAGTTTAGATTTGGTGGTGCAGCCTTTTTTCGTACCTTTGTGCCCCCAAGCCGGTAACGTGACCGAGCGGCTAGGTAGAGGTCTGCAAAACCTCCTACGGCGGTTCGAATCCGCCCGTTACCTCTTCTAAAAAGCTCTTCCTGGCTACGGCTAGGGAGAGCTTTTTTTATTCGGGCAGTTTCGTAGAAAAACAGTTTTCCGAGGCCGTGACCGCTTCCAACGTTCCGGTGGGGGGTAGGGGGGAACTTACACGCGCCACCGTGGCCACCCAGACTTAAAAGGGACGGATAAGCCCCGCCGTGCCTACATTGCCGTACTGCTGGCTGGGCCAGCAGCTTATCCTTGTTTTGGCTATATGAAGATTATTGACCTCCGCACCATGCGCGGGCCGAGCTACTGGTCGGTGAAACACTACCGACTGATTGTGTGCAAAGTTGATTTACAGGAGCTTGCGGGTGAGTGGAGCAACACCATCGGCGGTTTTGCGGAGCGCCTGACGGCGCTGCTACCCCAGCTTGGGCAGCCCTACGAGCCGGGGCGCCCCTCCAGCAAGCAGCTGGCCAAGCACCCGCCCCTCACGCAGGAGCAGCTGGCCGATGGCGAGCCGCTGGGCCACGTTATCCAGCACGTAGCGCTGACTTTGCAGCGCCAGGCCGGCATGCCGGTGTTCTGGGGCAAGTCGTATCCGGCTCGTGAGGAGGGGGTAGAGTACGTAGTTTTTGCCTACCAGGAGGAACGCGCTGGCCGCTACGCCGCCCAGGCCGCCGTGGAGCTGGTGGAGGCGCTCTGCAAAGGCGAAGACTTCGACCTTAAGCCCGTCATTGACGAGCTGCACGACATTCGGGAGGAGGAGTTCTTCGGGCCCAGCACCTGGAGCATCGTGGCAGAGGCCGCCTCGCGCAACATCCCGTATATTCAGCTGAAAAACAGCGGTATTATTCAGCTTGGCTACGGCGTTAATCAGCGCCGCATCTGGGCCACTACCACCAACCTGACCTCGCACGCGGGGGTAGAGGTAGCCGGCAATAAGAACCGCACCAAAGCCATGCTCGCCGATGGCGGCGTGCCGGTGCCGCACGGCACCACCGTGTACTCGGAGGACGGCCTGCGCGACGCCATTGAGGAGCTGGGCTTTCCCATCGTGACCAAGCCGCTCGACGGCAACCACGGCAAGGGCGCCACCATTCGCATCACCAATTGGGAAGATGCGGTGGAGGGCCTCAAAGCGGCCAAGGAATACTCGCGGGCCGTGATTGTGGAGCAGTTTGTGGAGGGCGACGACTACCGCCTGCTGGTGGTAAACGGCAAGCTTATCGCGGCCGCCAAGCGCACGCCCGCCGCCGTAAAAGGCGATGGCACCACTACTATCCAGCAGCTGATTGACCAGGTGAATACGGACCCGCGGCGGGGGGTAGGGCACGAAAAAGTGCTCACCTCCATCAAGGCCGACCAGCACACGCTCGACATTCTGAAGGGCCACGACCTGACGCTGGAATCGGTGCTGCCGGCCGGCGAAATCCTTTACCTGAAAAGCACTGCCAACATCAGCACGGGCGGCACGGCCACCGACGTGACGGACCTCGTGGACCCCTACAACGTGCTGCTGGCCGAGCGCGTGGCCGGCATCGTGGGCCTCGACATCTGCGGTATCGACATGCTAACCAGCGACATCGCCATTCCACTAAACCAGACGCGCGGCGCCGTAATTGAGGTGAACGCGGCCCCTGGCTTCCGGATGCATATCGCGCCCACCGATGGGCTGGCCCGCAACGTGGCCGCGCCGGTCGTGGACATGCTCTTTCCGCCCGGCAGCACGGCCCGCATCCCGATTATCGCCATCACGGGCACCAACGGCAAGACCACGACCACGCGCCTCATCGCGCACCTGGTGGCCAGCATTGGCTACAAAGTGGGCTTCACGACCACCGACGGCATTTATATCCAGGGCGTGCAGCTGCAAAAGGGCGACTGCACGGGCGGCCAAAGCGCCGAGTTTGTGCTGCGCGACCCCACCGTGAACTACGCCGTGCTCGAAACGGCCCGCGGCGGCATGCTGCGCTCGGGCCTGGGCTTTCACACCTGCGACATTGCGGTGGTGACCAACGTGGCGGCCGACCACCTGGGCATGCGCGATATCAACACGGTGGAGGAAATGGCCGCCGTGAAGGGTGTGCTGCCCCGCACGGTGCAGAAATACGGCTGGGCCGTGCTCAACGCCGACGACGACCTGGTGTACGAAATGGGCCGCAACCTTGACTGCAAAGTGGCCTATTTCTCGATGAATGAGAACAATCCGCGCATTCAGGAGCACGTGGAGGCCGGCGGCGTGGCGGCGGTGTACGAGGAAGGCTACCTCACGATTTACAAAAATTCGTACAAGCTGCGCATCGACCGGGCGGCCGAGTTCCCGGTCACGTTTGGGGGTAGGGCGGGTTTCAACATTGAAAACGCGCTGGCCGCCGCGCTGGCCGGCTACCTGGCGGGCTTCGACAAAGACACGATTAAGACGGCATTCCGCACCTTCGTGCCCTCGGCCACCAAGACGCCGGGCCGCATGAACGTGTACAAGTTTCCGCGCTTCGAAGTGATTGTGGACTACGCGCACAACACGGCGGGCATCACCCGGTTTGCGGAGTTTATGAACGCTACCACTGCTACCCGCAAGATTGGGGTAGTGAGTGGCCTGGGCGACCGGCGCGACGAGGACACGCTGGGCTTTTCGCGCATTGCGGGCCGCATCTTCGACGAGGTGGTGCTGCGCCAGGACCGCGACCTGCGCGGCAAAACGGCCGAGCAGCTGCGCGAGATTATGACCCGCGGCCTGCGGCTCGACAAGCCCGAGCTGCCCGTCACCTACATTGAAAATGAGATGGACGCCATCGACCATATTCTGGCCACTACGCCCGATGGTGCGGTGGTGGTGCTCCTGACTGAGAATATCAGCGGCACGCTCCAGAAGCTGGATGAGTTTGAGGCCAGCCTGAAAAACGGCTAGCCACCTTTTCCATGAAGTCCGTTTGCCAGGTCAAGCGCTTTACCGCGTTGCGCTCGCCCTGACAAACGGACTTCATAATTTTCTCGCTTTTCTACCCAACTATTTATTAACTAATGAAATACCTCGCGCACGCGGCCCTGACGGCGGCGGCTCTGTGGCTGGCGGGCTGCCAGTCGGGCACCACTGCCGACAAAGCCGCTGGGGCCACCAGTGGTAGCCTCAGCGGCGACAAGAACCTCAACACCTTATTTAGCAGCTACTGGGACAAAAATTCGCAGCTCTTTCCGCTCGATGCCACGGCTTACGGCGACAATCGCTACAACGACCAGCTGCCCAATAACCAGACGCGGGCCTTCCGCGATACGCTGCGCACTTTTTATCAGGGCTACCTCACGCGGCTCCAGAAATTTGACCGCAGCAATCTCGACGACAACGACAAAATCAGCTACGACATCTTTCAGTACGAGATGAACCACGGGCTGGCCGCCCTCAAGCTGAACAGCTGGATGCTGCCGGCCAATCAGTTCTACGGCCTACCCATCACGCTGGGGCAGTACGGCTCGGGGCAGGGCAACCAGCCGTTTAAAACGGTGCGGGACTACGACAACTGGCTGGGCCGCGTGCACGGCTTCACGGCCTGGACCGACTCGGCCATCGCCAACTTTCGCACCGGCATGAAGGCCGGCGTGGTGCTGCCGCGCGCGCTGGTGGTGCGCATGATTCCGCAGCTCACGGCCAAGGACATCGTGGTGACGGACCCCACCAAAAGCCTGTACTACGGGCCGATAGCCAGCCTGCCGCAGGGCTTTTCGGCCGCCGACAAAAGCCGCCTGACCGACGCGTATAAAAAAGCCATCCTGACCGAGCTGGTGCCGGCTTACCAGAAGCTGGGCACGTTTATGCGGGCCGAGTACCTGCCCAAAGCGCGCGCCACGAGCGGCATCGACGCCGTGCCGGGGGGTAGGGATATCTACGCTTTCGACGTGAAGTACGAGACGACGACCGACAAAACGCCAGCCGAAATCTACCAGATTGGGCAGGCGGAGGTGGCGCGCATTCGGGCCCAGATGGAAAAAATCAAGGCCGAAGTGGGCTTTAAGGGCGATTTGCCGGCTTTCTTCAAGTACCTGAATACGGACCCCAAGTTTCGGCCTTTCAAAACGCCGCAGCAGGTGCTGGCGGCCTTCGAGGACATTCACCAGCGGATGCTGCCGAACCTGAAAACGATGTTTGGGCGCACGCCCAAAACGCCGTTTGAGATTCGCGAAACCGAGAAATTCCGCGAGGCCTCGGCTTCAGCCGAGTATAACCAGGGCTCGCCGGACGGCTCGCGGCCGGGCATTTTCTACGTGCCGATTCCCGACGCCACCAAGTTTGCCACGACTTCGGGCATGGAGTCGCTGTTTTTGCACGAGGCCATTCCGGGCCACCACTACCAGATTTCGCTGACGCAGGAGAACACCAGCCTGCCCGCGTTTCGGCGCTTCGGCGGCCAGAATGCCTACGTGGAAGGCTGGGCGCTGTACTGCGAAAGCCTGGGGCCGGAGCTGGGCTTGTTTAAGGACCCCTACCAGCGCATGGGCGCGCTCGGCGACGAGATGCTGCGCGCCGTGCGCCTGGTGGTAGACACCGGCCTGCACTCGCGCCAGCTGACCCGTGAGCAAGCTATTACGTATCTGCTTAATAATCTGAGCACTACCCCCGACGAAGCCACCTCGGCCATCGAGCGCTACATGGCCATTCCGGGCCAGGCGCTGGGCTACAAAATCGGGCAGCTCAAAATCCGGGAGCTGCGCGCCAAGTACGAGAAGCAGCTGGGTAGTAAGTTCAAGCTCAGCGACTTCCACGATGAGCTGCTGCGCGATGGCTCGATGCCGCTGGCCGTGCTCGAAACCAAGATGGACGCCTGGGCGGCGAGCGTGAAATAGAGCGGCGCGCCCTAC
>CAZZWL010000140.1:10732-13668 GCA_964657755.1 uncultured Rhodanobacter sp. | reverse complement strand
ACTGTTTCCGCGATTCCGTTCAACGACGGGCGGGGGCAAGCCCCGCACCCTACATTTTTTTCGCAAATCCTTTCAATTCCCGCGCAATGTCAACTCCTGATTCCGTGTGTTTTAAGCGCAAGTGCTGCGCCGTGCTGTTAGCCAGTGGCGGCCTGCTGCTTGGCCAGGCCGCCGCCGCCCAGCACCTGACGGTGCGCCACCTCACCTGCGCCTACCAGGCCCAGCCGCTGGGCGTGCAGCAAGCCGCGCCGACCCTGAGCTGGGAAATTGGCTCCGACCAGCGCAACGTGACGCAAACGGCCTACCGCATCCTGGTTTCGGACAATAAGAAATCCTTGACTCAACACCTGGGTAACACCTGGGATTCGGGCAAAATAACCTCCGGGGCCTCCTTGCAAATCAGCTACGCCGGCCGGCCGCTCCAGGCCGCCAAAACGTATTACTGGCAGGTGCAGGTATTTGATAACCAGGGCAAAGCCTCCGAGTGGTCGGCCCCGGCGCAGTGGCAGATGGGCCTGCTGGCCCCGGCCGACTGGAAGAGCGCCCGCTGGATTGCCTACGACCAGCTGCCCGCCGCGCAGGTAGTGCCGCTGTCCATCGATGGCAGCAAAGACCCCCAAGCCGTCAACAACGTGCTGCCGCTGCTGCGCAAGTCCTTCACCGCGAAGAAGACCGTGCAAAAGGCCACGCTTTTCATCAGCGGCCTGGGCCAGTTTGAGGCCCTGCTGAACGGCCAGAAGGTGGGCAACCACTTCCTCGACCCCGGCTGGACGAAGTACGACCAGCTGGCCGAGTACGTCACGTTCGACGTGACGAGTATGGTCAAAAGCGGCCCCAACGCTCTGGGCGTCATGCTCGGCAACGGCTTCTACTACGTGCCGCCGACTAAGGAGCGCTACATCAAGCTGCGGACCTCGTTTGGCTACCCCAAGCTGATATGTCGGCTGGCGCTGGACTACGCCGACGGCTCGCGGGAGGACGTGGTGAGCGACCCGAGCTGGCGCACCACCGCGGGGCCCATCACGTTTTCCAGCATCTACGGCGGCGAGGACTACAACGCCACGCTGGAGCCGGCCGGCTGGGCCACGGCGGCTTTCCGGGCGCCGGCGCCGGCGTGGCGGCCGGTCATCACCGTCGACGGGCCCCCGAAGCTGGTGGCGCAGCAGCAGGAGCCGCTGCGCGTAGTCGACACGTTTAAGGCCCAGAGCGTTAGCGAGCCGCAGCCGAAAAAGTGGGTGTACGACTTCGGCCAGAACGCCTCGGGCATCATCGAGCTGCAAGTGCGAGGCCACCGCGGCGACACGGTGCGCATCGCGCCGGGCGAGCTGCTCCAGGCCGATAAAACCGTGAGCCAGCAGACCAGCGGCAAGGGCTACTACTTCACCTACGTGCTGAAAGGCGACGGGTTGGAAACCTGGCGGCCGCGCTTCAGCTACTACGGGTTTCGCTACGCGCAGGTGAGCGGCGGCGTGCCCACGGGCCAGCCCAACCCCACGGGCCGGCCGGAAATCGTGCAACTCACCGCCCTGCACACCCGCAACGCGGCGGCCCGCGCCGGCTCCTTTTCGTGCTCCAGCGACCTGTTCAACCGCACCAATACGCTCATCGACTGGGCCATTCAGAGCAACATGGCCAGCGTGTTTACCGACTGCCCGCACCGCGAAAAGCTGGGATGGCTCGAAGAAACGCACCTCATGGGCGGCTCGCTACGCTACGACTACGATATTGCCTCGCTGGGCCGCAAGGTGCTGGGCGACATCCGCGCCTCGCAGACCGCGAACGGGCTGGTGCCGGCCACCGCGCCCGAGTTCACGCGGTTTGGGGGCGTCGACGGCATGTTCCGCGACACGCCGGAGTGGGGCAGCGCCAGCATTATTCTGCCCTGGTACCTCTACCAATGGTACGGCGACCGGCAGGCCCTCACCGAGAACTATGGCATGATGCAGCGCTACGTGGCCTACCTCGGCACCCGGGCCAAGGGCCACATTCTCACGCAAGGGCTGGGCGACTGGTACGACCTGGGCCCCAAGGAGCCGGGCGTGTCGCAGCTCACGCCGATGGGCGTCACCGGCACGGCCACCTACTATTACGACCTCACCATTCTGACCAAAATAGCCCGCCTGCTGGGCAAGGCCGACGAAGCAGCGGCGTATGAGAAGCTGGGCACCGAAGTAAAAACCGCCTTCAACGCGACGTTTTTCAACCCCCAAACCAAGCAGTACGCCACCGGCAGCCAGACCGCCAACGCCATGGCCCTGTACATGAACCTGGTGACGCCGGCCGACCGCGCCGCCGTGGTCGAAAACCTGGTGCAGGAGCTGCGCACCCACGACAACCGTCTCACGGCCGGCGACATCGGCTACCGCTACCTGCTGCGGGCGCTGGAAGACGCGGGCCGCTCCGACGTTATTTTTGACATGAACAGCCGCTCCGACGTGCCCGGCTACGGCTACCAGCTGGCGCGCGGGGCCACGGCCCTCACCGAGTCGTGGGCGGCGCTGCCCACGGTGTCGAACGACCACTTCATGCTCGGGCACATCATGGAATGGTTTTACGGGGGCCTGGCCGGCATTCGGCCCGCCGAGGGCGCGGTGGCCTTCGATAAAATCGATATCCGGCCCGAGCCCGTGGGCGACGTCACCAGCGCCAAGGCCAGCTACCAGTCGCCCTACGGCCTAATTGCCACCGACTGGACCAAGACCGACAAGGCCTTTGAGCTGACTGTCACCATCCCGGCCAATACCACGGCCACCATCTACCTGCCGGCCACCGCCACGGCGCGCATCACGGAAGGCGGCCTACCCCTGCCGCAGCACCCGGGGCTGCAAGAGATAGAGTTTGAGCAAGGCAAAGCCCGCATCAAAACCGGCTCCGGCACCTACCATTTCGTGGTGGCCGCCAACTAGCGCACTGCTTGGGGCGAGGTACGCGGGGCG
>CAZZWL010000140.1:0-10722 GCA_964657755.1 uncultured Rhodanobacter sp. | reverse complement strand
GTAAGCACGCCCCGCGTACCTCGCCGAAAGGGGGGAAGCGCCAGCCGAAATGATACATGTGGACCTATATTAAGAGTTTTGCCCTAGGTGCCAGTGCCGTGAGCTAAACAATAACAGCCTTGCCTTAAGCTGTGCAAGTAGTCCAGAATTCAAGTTTGCCCGGAGCAAGATGTTCAACTCGCCCTTCAAAGCTATTCGCCAAAATATCGGGAGAGCTTAAGGAATCTGCTCCGAGCGGGGCCTCAACTTAAAATATTGAGTTCTGCAGAGTGGTTGACTCAGCATAAATATAGTTAAGCTACTGGTTAAATATAGACCTTAGGCGAATACGGGATATTACCCGGTATGGTCAAAAAACGGGGCTCATTTTTCTTCCGAATCTAATCTGTCTCCGCCCATATTTCCAATAAAAAAGGTCCCTGTAAGTACTTGACTTACAGGGACCTTTTTTATAAACGGTGCGGTCTGGACGGGAATTATCCGTGCGTAGTTCGCTTAGCGATACTTTGCTAAAAACCGCGTTTAGACTACGAAAAGCGACATTTTGCGGGGTAGGCTGCTTTTTAGTGGGCAGAGGTGGGCACGGCGCTGCCACCCTTTTTTGCCACCTTTTGCCTACTGTTTGGGCCGGCGCAGCAGCATGTAATGGCGTACGTACGAATTAGGACTGGGCATGTAAGTGGATTGTTGCACCAGTTCATAGCCTTGCGCTTCCAACTCATTTACTTTAGCCAGCAGGAACCCCACGTTGCCGTCACTACCTCGGTGTTTGGTATCGACCTTAATGTCCTGCAAGTTATCCGGGGCAGTCGCTACTTGTAGGTAATTATCAAACTGCGTGAGTGCGACGTAGTCGTATTGCATAGCGGCAACGGGCGCTTTGGCCGCGATAAAGCAGCCGCAGATGAGCAGACCAAAGAGCAGGGTTAGCAGGTAGGGGAGGCGCTTGGGCATGGCGTAGAAGGAATAAGGAGGATGCTAAATTACGCGGCTTCGCGCTCGGCACCGGGCTCCGTACTACCCTTTTGGGCCACCTTGCGGGCGGTTTTGCGGTAGGTTTCGACCAGCTCCGTTTCGTCGATGCCTACGTAGCGGTTGAAGCTGCTCTCGGTGCGGTGGCCGGTGGCCTGCATCACGGCCGTGCGCGGCACGCCCTGGGCCAGCTTGAGCGTGACGAACGTCTTGCGGCCCACCTTGCTGGTGAGCGCGATGCGGGTGAGGCCCGCCAGCTGGGCCACGGTGGGCAGGTAGTCGTCGAGGCCGGTGCCCACGGGCAGGCAGGTGGGTAGGCCCAGGGGGCGGTACTTCTCGATGAGGGCCACGGGCCGAAACACGTCGTCGTCGAGGAAGGGAACGACGCAGGGCAGCTGCGTCTTGCCGGCCTTGAGGCGCACGATGTGGTTGGCGTAGTCGAGGTGGCGCGGGGCCAGGCGGTTGGCGTCGGAGATGCGCAGGGCCAGGTAGGCGCACTGCAAAAACTTGTCGCGGGCGCGCTCCAGCGAGCGCAGGCGCTCCAGGATGCGGTACTCATCCGCTTGGCTGCGGCGCTGGCCCCGGCGGCGCGGGGCATCGGCCGCGGCGGCATCGAGGCCATCGAAGTGGGCGCGCACCAGGTCGCGGGCGCGCTCGGTGTAGAAGTCGAGGCCGGCGATGGCCAGCAGCTCGGCCTGGGTGAGGGCATCGGCGCCGGTGGCCTGGTCGGGGGCCTCAAACTTGTGGAACTTGGGGCTGACGGGCAGGTCGTTGTCCTCGCACCAGCCCAGGAAGTTTTTCAGGGCCCGGATGTGCTTGCCGAAGGTGTTGAGGCCCTGGCCGCGCTGCTCAAAGAAATACTGCTGAAACTGCCGGTAGAAAGCCTGGTTCATGCCTTCCAACGTCAGCTCGTTGCCGGTGGCAGCAAAGCCCAGGAAGATGGCCAGCGAGTTGGCCAGACTGTCGAGGTAGGTCTTGCTCAGGCGCTGGCCGGTGCGCAGGTTGGTGCGCCGGGCCTGCTCGCCCAGCCACTGGTGGTAGTAGTCGGCAAAGGTGGGGGGGGTAGGGGCGGGCGGGGCCGGAATGGGCAGCAGACCCGCCTGCTCCTCGCCCAGGCGGGCGTAGTGGCGCAGGATGGCGGCCTTCATCTGGGCCGGGGTGAGGCGCTGGCCGCTGAGCTGCGCCTCGTGGTAGGCGGTGTGGGCGGCATCGGCGTAGGTTTCGAGCACGCGGTTGACGGTGTCCACGTAGGTGCCGGCCGCCCCGGTCTTAGCCTTGAGTAGCTCCCGCTTGGCATCCCAGTCCTTGGGGTGGCACTTCTGGCCCGAGCCCAGGCGCAGGCGCTGGCTATCCCAGCAAAAGGTGAGTTGGACGCGCGCGAGGCCGGTTTTGCCGGCCCGTTCGGTGAGGAGCTGGCGGGTTACTTCCATAGGGTAGGAAGGGTGGACTGCCGGAAGGTAAATTCAGAAGCTGCGGCGGCTTCGAGTGTCATGTTACAAAGCTACCAAACAGCGGCGGGGTGCTGTACAACAGCAAAGTCAAAGCTTCACTTAGAATTGTCGACCATCAACCGCAAGAAAATATTAATAAAGCGCGTGGAGCAGGCGATGGAAAAGGCCGTGATGAAGATGAGTCCCAACTGCGCCCAGCGCCAATAGGCAGCCACAATAGGGGGCTTGGGCGGAACGAGTGTGAAGCTTAGCAGCAGAATGGCAGCACCCAATAGAGACCACACTGCAATAATGAGGTAGTGGTTGAGCGTACCGAGTTGTCCGAGTTGAATGAGAAATTGCTTGCGAGGCGTATTAATGGACTGAAAAATCGTGTAGATAGTCAGCAAAAAACCTAGCAGGGTGGTAGTAATGGTAAGGCTTGCGCTGATGAATGTGCTAAATAGGGCGCTCACATCAGCCGGGGAAAGGCTGCCCAGGTACCGCCAGGTGCCGGCCGTTATAGCTAGCGCCGCCAACAGAGGTAGATACCGTTCAAAAAAGCGTCCCATCGCGCAAAACTAGGCCCCGCCGACGCTTTGTAACACAGCAGCGTGCTGGCTGAATAGCTGCTTAATCAGGTCGCAACGGTGGCGTACAGCAGTGGAGCTGGGCAGTTCGGTATCAGTGAACGGCACAGCGGAAATACTGTCTTTTACTCTGTCCGCTAACAAGTCAAGTGGGCGTAAGCGTTCAATGTCAGGCTCTTCACCTATTACTTCTAAGCGGGTGACTTCCCCAGGAGCTAGGGCCTCGCAGGCATCTACCAGCCGGCGCACAAAACCTCGCTCCAGCGAAGGTTTAGCCGCTAAATCAGTTGTGCGCTTGATTGGTGACTTATTAGGTACTTTGAAATCACACACTACTTCGTCGCTCCCACTTAAGTCGGCAGCTAGGAAAGAAGCCGAGAGCACTTTACGGTCTGCTTCGTTTTTGAACATACTCACGTCGCGCAGTCGGGCTAAGCGCAAGCGTAGTTGCGTATAGCGCGTGAACGTATTGAAGACAGAGCGGGCATCACGGCGTTGCACGATAGAAGGTAAAATAGCTGGCAAAGGGGCAACCTGCTTGAGCATGATGGCGCGGAAGTATATGCACCATTCAACGGCCGTTGTGCTGCTCTTGGTGGAGCCCTCTAACAGTAAAATACGCCGGCGCCTCTCAAATACGAAGCAGCTTACGCGTCCTAGGCCCTGCTCGCTAGTCAAGGGTATTTGCCCGAACTCCTTCTTTTGCCGAGTATAGGTAAGGGGTAGCCCGGTGTGGCGTGTGCGCACGAGTGCACCAGTGATGTACTCCGGCGTGACTTCGATGGCGTACGCGTCGAGCGAGTGACTAGCGCCTTGCGTAAGGGCTTCTAAATCTTGAACATTGAAAGCAGCGAAGGCTGCCGTTATTCTTTCGGTGGAATATTCATTGTCAAACTGCGGATTGATAGTCCAAAAGCTGACAGCTATTTTTCTTGGTTGAAGGCCCATTGCTAATCGTTTTCAAAGCTTAGATAGGTGGAGGCTGTGTCTCTGCGGTGAGCGGAGTTAGATGACATGTGTAAGACAACTTTGCGATGAGATATCGAGCAAACGGGTAACGAATATACTGTACTGTACTAATTAAAAATAGTAATTATTCACTTACTGCTACTTATTAGTAAGCAGCAGTAAATACCCTGCTGCGGTAGGTACGGGTGAGGTAGCTCATGCAAATGGTGAGAATAAACTAAAGTTTACTCGGGTGCTTCTGCTACTGCATCTCCTTCTGGCGATTTTTTTACTTCTTTAGTAGCATCAATGACATGCTGAAATATTGATGCAAGACCGTAGTTAGTAGTCATGCCATCAGCAATCTTATTACCCAATTTATCAACTTCTTTATTTCCCAGTAATGAGCTTAACGCAGACCCCATTCCCGGTACGCCGATAGCTTCGTAAGCGAATAGTTTGCGAAAATCATGAAGGATAGGAACCTCACCAAGAGATTTAGCAGCATTTTCTAATTTAGTCTTATCCTGAGCTGATACATTTAGGTCGTCAATGACCTTTTGCATTTGCTTGACTTGCTCTTCGTGTTCATATTGTGCTTGTTTGGCATCCGATTTCGATTCTTGCAAATGGTAGTGCAGTTCCTGTACAAAGCTGCTCATCTCATCAGCGCTACCAGCTATGCGGTTTAGGATTAATAAAAGTCTATCAATGAGTGGGTTATCTGATAAGCTAGGATAGCGTAGCTTATGGTCTATCTCACTCCAACCCTCTTCGAAAATGGTACGCACCTGGATTTCGACTAAGCATTTTGCTTTTGTGGGCGAGGTTTCTACGACATAATGTACTGAACGATAGCCAGCTGGGTGTTGCTTTACATCGCATCCGTGTTTAGCGAACATTTCTAATATCGCTGCTGGGTCGCCTTCTCGGTAGTATGCTGTAGGGGCCTCATGCAACGTCCAAGTTTCAGTAATGAACCTGTGGATACGGAGCCATTGGTTCTTGGACAAGTGCAACACTCGAACACCGGCTAAGTCGGTTATTTCTTGCTCGTAATTATCGACGGTTATGACGCGCTGCTTATTGTCGTACCGTTTTCTGGCTATTTTCTTAAATAGGTGATGTGGATTTTTAACTCGATAACGTCCTGAGTGAACGCCAGTTGCTTTAAGTAAGACGTTCGTGACGGCTTGAGCTGCTTGCTCATAGTTAGCCAGTTTCTGCTCGAAATCTTTTCGGATAGCGCTAAGCTCCTCTAAAGTGGTGCCTGCCTCAGCTAATGCCTCTTTGCTTAGATAGTCGATGAGTGCCATGCTTTATATCAATTTGGCCAATTGAACAAGTCTCGTGGAAAGCCGCATACTTATGCTCTTGGTTGACGAACTCCATTAATTGTGCTGTTACTACTAACTCCCCAGTGCTGCGGAAACTCTAGCGGCCGTATCACGGCTAGCACATCATCCGATTCTACTTGGCCTAATTCCATAAGGTCGAAAGCTACCTGTCCTTTTGAAGTTAAGGTCATAGTGCCTGGAACTAGTGAATTGGCTACAGTTATACCAAACTGATTTGTTAAGAGTCCTTGATAGTGCATTTCTAGCAAGTCTTGGATAGCAATATCCATGGCATGTGGAACCTGAGCCTCGGGGTACCAAGTAGTAGGGTCGTTAAGGATATTAAAGTCAGTAAATGCTTCCTTTCTACCATAATAAGAAAGCATGCAAAACTTCTGGTACGTAAGCTCCTCGGCTAAGCTAAGTGTCTGGTATGCAGTTTGAGAGGAGATGCGCTCGCTAAAAGCTACATTCTTGAATATGTTAGAGATGAATCTAACCTTACGTTCCTGATACTGCTCCTTGCACCTTAGTAGAATGCCTTCGAGTAATTCAGCTCCATCACTTGTAAAGTTTGCACTGCCCTGAAAGAAGTCGTCTTGCCTAACGATTTCACCGGCATCCCATTTTGCGATGATACCCTCAGCGATGTAAGTAGAAGCGTTATCAACGCGCAATTGCTCTTTATTTGAGAGCATTCGCCTTGCGACATCCCGTAAAGTCTCAGTGAAAGCTGCTCCAAGCACACTGCCAGCGATGATGCCACCTGGTCCGCCTGCCATTCCCGCTACTGCGCCAATTCCGGCCCCAAGGATGCTGACGGCTTTGTCACCTATTTGACGTTTATCCATAAGTATTTGCGCGGAAATTTGTAGCTATTAGTTAGGTCGGTTAAATCCACCCCGCAGCAAGTCCAGCATCTGGTCCTTGCCCTCGATGATGGTGGCCTGCATCTGGAGCTGGCCTTGAAGTAGTTCCAGTTGCTTAGCCAAGCTGTCACGCTCAGCCTTGAAAGCGTCGCGCTCCTTCTCGCAGTCGGAGAGATTGTAGTTATTAGTAGTGGCTGTGCCGTTGTTCGTCCCTGCTACAGCAACTGTGTTCTTCTTTCCTGAAATATTTGTTTGGTTTTGGGTAGGAACGGAGCCTTCCTTGAATGGCTCTCCTTCGCCTATTAAAAACCAAGTAGGGTTGATGCTTTCAAAGCGCTTCAATACTTTTTCCAAATAGTCGGCACCTGGCATAGAGTTGCGGGTGCCTACGTAGTTCTGGGTGATAGTAGGCTTTTCTCCAATCGTTTCACTAAATGCGCGTGCGCTTAACTGAAAGGATTTCAGTAAAAAACTTAGTCGCTCATTTATAGGGTGTTGCTGCACTTTGTAATCTAATTAAGGAAAATGCTTACGATAGTAAGCTGTCAATTGTAAGTTGTCCTCGTATGTTTGTGGCATGTACAGTACCGAGCGAGTGCAAGTAAGCGCACGCCGGGCGAACTGGACCAAACACGAGCCATGACTGAGCGCCAGAAGTACCTGCGGTTGCTGTCCATTGTCATCGAGGAGCTGCCCAGCAGCGCCGTGGACGCGGCCGTGCGGGCGGGCTACGCGGCCCCCACCTCCATGCTCAATAATGTGCGCATCGGCCGCGTGCACAACCTGGAGCACCTGGTAGCCCTGGTGCGCTACGGCCTGCCCAAGTACCAGATTCCGGCCGAGCTGCTGCCGGCGCCCGCACCCGTTTCCCTGCTGGTGTGATGGAAGCGCCGGCCCCTTACCACTTGCCCGAAGCCCCCAAGGGCCCCCGCAACCTGGCCCCGCACGTGGCGGCCTGGCTGCGCCGCCTAGGCTTTACGGCCACCGAGCACCTGCTGCCCAACTACGCCACCGTGGCCGCGCACTGGACGGGGCCCAGCGGCGAGCACTTCCTCTTTGACTATAGCTGGGTTACCGGCCCCGTGCCCGAGGCGAGCTGCCGGCTGCGGGTGCTCTACCCCACCCGCGCCGGCTTTGAGCCCCTATTCACGGCCCAGCGCGTGCACCGCGTCAAGGACGTGCGCCAGCTGCTCACCGGCTGCGTGCGCCTGCACAACGCCCGCCTGCTGGCGCGGGCGGCTACCCCTACTGCCTGATTTCACCCTTTCTCTTCTCACACGCATGCACCTGAACACCGACCCCATCCTACCCCCCCGCAAGCCCTGCCTCCGCGACATGGCCGTGCTCACCAGCACCCTGCTGCCCCCGGCCCTGGTGATGCTGGTGCCGCTCGACGAGCTGGCCCGCCGCGCCCAGGAAATCAACGCTACCCACCCGCACTTCCAGGAAGAAACGCCCCTGGTGCTAGCCTGGGAAACCCAGCGCCGTCAGCGCCTGCGCGGCCTGCGCGTGATGCCGGCTACTGGCCGAAACCAAGTTGCCTAACTCACTCTGTTACTACCCCTTCCGCTTCTCTTTATTTTTCTCTCACCCTTTCACTTTCTCACACCTCATGCCCAAGCTCTTGTCTTTCCCCCGCGTTTCCTTGACTGATGCCAGCACCGGCAAGCGGGTGCGGGTGTCGGCACTCGCGCCCGGCGCGGCCCTGGTGCCGGTGCCCCAGCCCGAGCCCATCCTGGGCTACTGCTACCAGGCCGGGCACCTCACGGTGTACGTGAGCGGCACTACCCCCCTCGAGCTGCGCGCTGCCCACGAAG
The DNA here is from genome assembly GCA_964657755.1 of uncultured Rhodanobacter sp. GTDB lineage: Bacteria > Bacteroidota > Bacteroidia > Cytophagales > Hymenobacteraceae > Hymenobacter. Next base: position 2,759 of record CAZZWL010000140.1, on the reverse strand, counting down.
AAGGCCGCACCCACCAGGAAGCCTGGCTCGTGGACGAACTGCCCCAGGGCATTCAGGAAATTGACCTCACCGACTGCCGCCGCGAGTTCCGGCTGCTCAAAGCCGCCTAAGCCGCCGATGCATACTCTGCTTGCGCTGGCTCCAGTAGGTGCTGCCTATTGCCGCAGCCCGTGGTTAGCTCGACTGGCCGGGCCACCCGCGACGGTTCCCGGCGGTAGGTGGCCAGGGGCCGCTCGCGCAGCAGGGCCGCGCAGTCGAGGGGGCTGCTCAGCCACTCGCTTTGGGCCGCCTCCATAATGGCACGGGCCTCTTGCCTAGTGGCCGCGTCAGCAGCAGTATCACCTACTAAGTACCAGCTCATTTCTAATTCAATCATCAGCAGGCCCGCTTCTACCTGGAGCGTATCCAGGGTGGGGTCCGTCAGGCCTAAGTATAATCTAACACTCTGCTTAAGACACTTTTGCCAAAAGGGCTCCTGGGCCCGTGCAAAGAAGGATAGCTGCTGATATTCCATGGGTTTGCTTACGTTTTACAAAGTAAGCAGGATTTGAGGATACTTAGAAAAATAATATTTTAGTCATGTCCGTCACCCCCTTGCCGCTCGCTAATCCGCCCGCCCTCGCCCCCGTACTGCGGCCGGCTTTGGAGCACCTGGGCTTCGGGGTGCAGCGGCTCGACTCGCCCACCCAAATGCTGCTGCTCAACCGCCGCTACAAGGCCGCCCGGCAGGCCGCCCTGGCCGCCGGCATTCTCTTACCCGCTCATTCCCAGCCCTTCTAGCCATGACCGCCGCCGACCTGCCCACCGTGGGCTTTCTCGACCAATGGTTTCGCGCCCTGCTCGCCCGCGTGGAGGCCCAGGCCACGCCCGCTGCCGCCGCGCCCGCCGTGGTGCTCTACAGCGTGGGCGGCCTGGCCGAGGTGCTCGACTGCGACCCCAGCACCGTGCGCCGCTGGCTGCGCGAGGGCAAGCAGGTGCCGGATAAGAAGGGCAAGCCCCTCACCATTAAGCTCCAGGCCTACTATTTCTCGTCGGAGGCCCGCATTCCGTGGCCCGCCCTGCTGGCCTACGAGCGCGGTGAACCCTTCGACCTGGCCAGCCTGCCCGCCCCCACGGCGGCCCCGCCCAAGCCCAGCCCGCCCGCCGTCGAGGTGCCGGCGCTGCGCCTGGCTTCCTAAGCCTTTCCTCCCTTCTTGTCACCCTACCCCCCATCTCACGCCCCATGTCTTTTCACCTCATCACCATCGACCAGCTCATGCAGCTCGACAAACCCACCCTGGAGTACGCCCTGCGCCTTTTCCAAAAAGAACTCGACGGTACCCTGGCCTTTTTGGGCGAAACGCCCGAGGCCCGCGCCGACGAGCCCACCATCCTCGACCTGGGCCACCTGCTCACCCTGCGCAAGGTGTTCCGGCTGCGCCTGGCCGAGCTAGCCGACGAAGCCGCCGAGGCTTCGGCGGCGCTGGCCGAGAGGGTAGGGGCCACGCGACTCGCCGCCTAGCTATGCAGTTCTACACCTCCCTGCCCGCCAGCCCCCAGCTGGCCGAACTCGCCCAAACCCTGGGCCGCAAGGGCCGCCAGGTCACGCTGCTACCCCTGGCAGAGCTGCCGCCAGCGCGCCCGCTGCGCCTGGGCCCGCTGCGCATCGAGCACGGCGAATTGCTCCAGAGCCTGGCCTTCACCAACTGGAGCCTGGTGCTGCTGGCCAACGGCACCTGGCAGCCCGATATCCTGCTGGAAAAGGCCCTGCGGGCTGATAAGGTCACCCTGGAAACCCGCCTGCGGGTAGTGGCCCCGCTGCTGCAAGCGGAAGAAGCAGGGCCCCCGCCCGCGGCGTGAGCCAGCATCGCCCCGTCCTACTTGGTGGAGGGGCCGCGCTGATTGGGTGGGACCAATGAAGCAGCACGGCCTAGCCGGCATCGAAGCCGGCCGGGGAACAAAGCTCGGCTGCCACCGAGCTTCTTACTCCCTAACGCTTACCTACTGAACATGTACCGTCCAGCCTTTATTCCCAAGCTACGCCTCAACTACGCCAAAACCTGGAGTCGTCTCACGCACCTATTCAGCCAACCGGAGAGCATCCGGCCGGCGCAGGCACCCGCGCACCTTATCGAGGTGCTGGCCCCGCAGCAGTTCAGTCTGCCAAAGTTAAAGGGCAATGTGGTGCACACGATGAAGGAAATAGTAAATATTTTCATCGCAAACTACCAAAAAGCGGCGGGCCCCATCAACCTGGCCATTCAGACCACCCGCGCGGGCCTGATGAAGCGCGGCAACAACCGCGACCCTAAAACGGCTTACCGTCACATTCTGGCGCTCATCGAGTACGGCTTTCTGCGCGGCAAGGTGCAGGTAAAGGGCGGGCTTCAGCTGCTGCTGAACCCCGCCCTTTTTGTGTTCGACGCGGCCCCAGCGGTGGCCGCTGCGGCCCTCGCGCCCATCGTCACGCCCACCGTAGCCCCGGTGGCTCCGACGCCCACCCAGGGCCTGGCGAGCCTACTGGCCGCCGCCGCGAATTTGAACGGGACTATGTGGAAAACTTCTTAAAAAACCCTATGCGGGCATTTTGGGCACCTTTATAGGATGAGGCCTCTCATAAATGCTATGAAGCATAGGAACGGTTGTTTTCCCCCGATTTATCCACCTCCCCGGTGTCGATAAGCCTGGGCTAGCTAGAAAAAAAAGGAGGGGGGCGGGCCGCGCGGCCTGCCCGGCATCCGCCCCGTTGCCCCCCGGCGCGGGGGTAGGGGCCGCGTTTG
>CAZZWL010000139.1:0-13784 GCA_964657755.1 uncultured Rhodanobacter sp. | reverse complement strand
GATAACGCCAACGTCGAATACCTGGAATTCTGGCTGATGGACCCCTTCCTGGCCGTGACGAACCCCAATACCAAGTACGCCAACATTACCGACCAGGACGGCAACGACCAGCCCACCACCAAGGGCGGCGACCTGTACATCAACCTGGGTAATATCAGCGAGGACGTGCTGCGCGACCAGGGCCAGCACGAGTTTGAGAACGGCCTGCCCGTGCCCGGCGACACCACCGGCACCCTTAAAACTCCCTACGGCCGCGTGACGACCCAGCAGTTTTTGCTCGACGCCTTCAACGCTACCCCCGGCGCGCGCACCAGCCAGGACGTGGGCCTCGACGGCCTGGCCGATGCCGACGAGCAGGTGTTTTTCAACCAGATTCCGGGCTACGGGGCGCTGGCTGACCCCTCGAACGACGACTTCCTCCACCACCTCGACCCGAGGTATGACGCGGCCAACACCCAGATACTGGGCCGCTACAAGAACTACGACAACTACGACGGCAACTCGCCCGAAAACTCGCAGCTCAGCTCCACGGCCTACCCCGACAAAGAAGACCTGAACCGCGACAACACGATTCAGACCACCGAGCAGTACTACGAGTACAAGGTATCGCTCCAGCCGGGGCAGCTGACGGTGGGCCAGAACTACATCACCGATAAGGTGACGAACACCATCACGGCCAACGGCGCTGCTACTGGCGACCAAGTGACGTGGTACCAGTTCCGGGTGCCCATCCGCCAGCCCTCGCGCACGGAGGGAGCCATCAGCAACTTCAAGAATATTCGCTTTTTGCGGATGTACATGACCAACTGGCAGCAGCCGGTGGTGCTGCGGATGGTGCAGCCGCAGTTCGTGGCCAACCAGTGGCGCCAGTACGCGAGCGTTATTTCGGACCCCAAAACCGGGCCTACCGTGGGCACCCAGACCGACGCCGATGCTTTCAGCATTTCGACGGTGAGCGTGGAGGAAAATGGCCCGTCGGCGGCCAGCGCCACCACCACCGGCGCTATTCCGTACATCGTGCCGCCTAATATTACCCGCGATATTGAGTACGGCTCGACGGCCGTGTCGCGCCAGCAAAACGAGCAGAGCCTGCGCCTGTCGGTGACCCGCCTGCGCGACGGCTACGCCAAGGCCGCCTACAAAAACCTCAGCACCAACCTGCTGCGCTACAAGCGCCTGCGCATGTACCTGCACGCCGAAGCCAACAGCACCGACGCCGTGGCCGACAGCACCGTGCGGGGCTTCGTGCGCATCGGCACCGACTACACCCAGAACTACTATGAGTACTCGCTGCCGCTGGTTATTACCCGGCCGGGGGCTACCGCGCAGCTGGAAGTGTGGCCCGAGGCTAACAACGTGGACGTGGCGTTTCAGGACTTTATCGATGCCAAGGCCGCCCGCAACCTGGCCATCGTGAGCGGAGGGGGCGCGAGCTACACGATTCCCTTTATCTACCGCAAGCCGGGGCTGAAGGGCACCATCACCATCGTGGGCAACCCCGACTTTTCGCAGGTGCAGGGCTGCATGATTGGGGTGCTGAACCCGGCCACGGCCCCAGCCGACGCCAGCGACAAGAGCGTGACTATCTGGGCCGATGAGTTCCGGGTGTTTGACTTCGATAGCCAGGGTGGCTGGGCGGCCAACGCCCGCCTGAACGTGAAGCTGGCCGACCTGGCCAACATCACGGCCACGGGCTCGTTCATTGGCGTGGGCTTTGGCGGGCTGGAGGACAAGGCCCAGCAGCGCTCGACCAGCGACGTGCTGCGCGGCGACCTCAACGCCACGGTGGCGGCCGAGAAGTTCCTACCCCCCCAGACCCACCTGAAGGTGCCCGTGCTGCTGCAGCTGGGCCGCCAGACCATCACCCCGCAGTACGACCCGCTCGACCCCGATACCAAGCTTGACCAGAGCCTGCTGAAGTTTCAGAACAACCCTGGGGCCGCCGCCGAGTACAAAAAGCTGGTGGTGGACCGCACCACCACGCGCAGCATTTCGGTGCTGAACGTGCGCAAGGAGCGCGGCCCCACCCAAACCAAAACCCACCCCTGGGACGTGGAGAACGTGGCCGTGAGCTACGCCATCACCGAGCGCCTGCACACCGACATCAACACGGCCCGCGACTACACGCAGTCGTACACGGCCGCGCTGGCCTACATCTACCAGACCCAGCCGCGCAACTACACGCCCCTGGCCAAGTTCAAGGCCCTGGACAACCCGTACCTCAAGATTTTTCAGCAAATTAATTTTACGCCGCTGCCCTCGCGCTTCTCGTTCCGCACCGACCTCGACCGGCGCTACAACGAGCGCTTTTTGCAGCGCGTGACCGACCCCGGCACGCTGCCCACCACGGCGGGCATCGCGGGCGTGTTCTATAAGTCGTTCTACATCAACCGGATTTACGACCTGAAGTGGGACATCACTAAGGCGCTCATCTTCGACTACACCGCTACCAACCGGGGCGTGATTGACGAGGGCGTGGGCCAGAGCGTGGGCAACAGCGACGTGGCCATTGCCAACCGGGCGCAGCTCTGGGACAACCTCAAGCGCGGCGGCCGCACCACCAACTTCAACCAAACGGCCGCCATCACCTACCGCCTACCCCTCGATAAATTCCCGCTCACCGACTGGATTTCGGCCGATGCGCGCTACTCGGCGCACTACACCTGGCAGGCGGCCTCCACGGCCCTCACCATCCCGTACCCGGTGGTGCCCGGCGACTCGGTGCTGCGCCTGGGCAATACCATTCAGAACAACGCCGAGCTGAGCGCCAACGGCAAGATTGACCTGGTCAAGCTCTACAACAAGGTTAGGTTCTTGAACATCATCAACAACGCGCCCCCCGCCAACCCGCCCCGGCCGGCCCAGGCCGACCCCAACAGCCCTACCCCCCTCGGCCGGCCCAAGCCCACCGCGCCCGACACGGCCAAGAAGGACCCGCTACGCTTCGTGAAGGCCGTGCTGCGCGCCGTGATGACGGCCCGCACCATCAATTTCACCTACGCCCGCTCGAATGGCACGCTGCTGCCGGGCTACCTGCCCAGCACGCAGCTGGTGGGCCTGGACAACCGGTTTGGCGGCCTGGCGCCCGGCCTGCCGTTTATCATCGGCAAGCAGTATGAGCCCAGCGAGCTGTACGGCTACGCCAACGCGCGGGGCTGGTACACCACCCAGAGCCAGTACCTGAACACGCCAATTTCTAATATCCTGACCGAGAACCTGACGGCCCGCACCACCCTGGAGCCGTTCCGGGGCTTTAACATTCAGCTTGATTTGCGGCGGCAAAAGGTGCGCAATAACGAGGCTTATTACCGCCGCGCTATTGACACGACCAATACCTACTACCAGCAATATGGCACGCTGGTGGCCTATGGCGATAGCCGCCTGGCCGCCACCCAGGCGCTGGGCACGGGTACGTACAGCGTGAGCACCATCACCATCCAGACGCTGTTTGGCGACCTCGGGGCCAATGGCGAAACCAGCAAGGCCTTCGACCGCTTCGTGCAGAACCGGCGCTTCGTGCAGCAGCAGTTGCAGGCGGCGAACCCCACTTCCCCCCGCGATGTGACGACTACCACCACCACGGGCGGCCAAACGACCAGCATCACCACCCGCCAAACGGTAGGCCTCTACAGCTACAACTCGCAGGACGTGCTGCTTCAGAGCTTCCTGGATGCCTACCACGGCAAGTCGTCGGATGGCTACGCGGCGACGAAGTTTGACCCGTTTGGCGTGATTCCGCTGCCCAACTGGACGGTGCAGTACAATGGCTTGTCTGACCTGCCGGCCATTCGCAACGTCTTCCGCTCGTTCACGCTCAACCACGCGTACTCGTCGGTGTACAACATGGGCGGCTACACCACTTCGACCAGCTACGCCACCCAGCCCGAGTTTTCGACGCAGGGCGGCGGCTCGGGTAGCATCCTGCCCTACGTGCTGAACTCGACCGGGCAGTACGTGCCGTACTACGTCATCGGGCAGGTGAGCATCGTGGAAAGCCTTACCCCCTTCATTGGGGTTAACTTCCAGACGGTGAACAACGTGACCGGCCGCATCCAGTACAACACCGCCCGCGCCGTGGCCCTGAACGTGACCAATGCCCAGGTAACCGAGCTGCACACTACCGAGCTCATTATCGGCCTGGGCTACGCCGCCACCGGCCTCAAGCTGCCCTTCCGGGTGGGCGGCGAGCAGCGCACGCTCAAAAACAACCTCACGGCCCGCCTCGACCTGAGCATCCGCGACAACGCCACGATTCAGCGCAGCATCTTGGGCTCGGTCGACCCCGTGCCGGCGGCCATCGGCACGGGCACGGTCATTGGCACGCCGGCCGTGGTGGGCGACCCTGGCACGGCCACCAGCCAGATTACCAACGGCTCGCTGCAAGTGCAGTTGCGCCCCACCATCGACTACCTGCTCAACGCCCGCCTCAACCTCCAGTTCTACTTTACCCAGACCATCACCCAGCCCCGCGTGAGCAACGCCTTCCGCAACGCCACTACCGAGGGCGGCCTGCAGCTGCGCTACAGCTTGCAGTAGTAGTGCGCGCGGCGGGCGGCCTCGCCGTACTTTTGCCGCCAGTCACCACCTCCCTACCCCCCTCTTTTCTTATGAATATCCCCGCCACCCTGCACTACACCAAGGACCACGAATGGATTAGCGTGGACGGCGACACGGCCACCATCGGCATCACCGACCACGCGCAGCGCGAACTGGGCGACATCGTGTACGTAGACATTGATACCGTTGACAAGGACGTTGCGCAGCACGACGTATTTGGCACGGTGGAGGCCGTAAAAACCGTTTCGGACCTGTTTAGCCCCATCAGCGGCACCGTGCTGGAAGTGAACAGCAAGCTCGCCGACGCCCCCGAAACCGTGAATGCCGACCCCTACGGCGAGGGCTGGATTATCAAGATGAAAATCAAGGACCAGGGTGAAATCGCGGGCCTGCTCGCCGCCGAAGCCTACGGCGAGCTGATTGGCGCGTAGCTAGCTCGGCCGGCCGCCGGTCCCTTTTCTTCCACGCCTCACGCCTACCCCCCTTACCCAACGTCATGCTTCACGCGGTGTAGCATGACGTTCTTTTTTGCGCGCCATGAAAATTTCTGCCCACCGGGTCTACGGCTTCCTCACGCTGCTGTGGATAGCCGTTATGCTGCTGCTCACGCTCACGCCGGCTCAGGAAATGCCCGTTACGCCCGCCTGGAAGCTTATTTCGTTTGACACGGCCGCCCACGCGGGGGTATTTGCGGTGCTGGCCGGGCTGAGCTGGTTGTGGCTGCGGGGCCGGCGCGGGCATTCGGGCGGCCGCGCCGCGGGCGCGGTGCTGCTGGGCTGCATCGCGTTCGGGGCCCTCATCGAGGTGCTGCAATACGTGATGCACCAGGGCCGCCACGCCGAATGGAGCGACCTGCTGAGCGACACTATCGGCGCGGCGCTGGTGGTGCTCCTACCCCTGGTGCGGCGCCGACAGCCGGCGGCGCTGGTCATGGGGGCGCTGCTGCTGGCCCTACCCCTCCACGCGCAGCCTACTGCGCCCGACCTGGCCCGCGCCCGCCGCACCATCGAGGTGCTGGCCTCGCCGGCCATGCGCGGCCGGGGCTACGTGCAGCAGGGCGAGCACCGGGCCGCCGCCTACCTGCGCGAACGGCTGCAACAGCTGGGCTTGCAGCCGCTGGCCCCCGGTTATACCCAGCCGTTTACGCTGGACGTGAATACGTTTCCGGGGAAGATGAAGCTGCAATCTAATAACAGTCCTCTGTTCCAACCATTTCAGCCTCTGATGAAACCAGGGGTAGAATTTATTGCCGCGCCCAATTCAGGCACAATGCGTAATGGCCTCGCAAAGCCATTACCGCTCGATTCGCTGGTGTTTTCCAATCCCGACACGGCCCGCGCCTGGCAACACCGCCACCTAGGCGTGCTGGTGCTAACCAGCCGCCAGCAAGCTAGGCTAGCTGAGTTGTCAGCCCCGCTCCAGCAGCACTTGGATTCGGCGTTTGCTTGGATTACACTGGTACCCAAGCTAACGGCTTCGCTGGCCGGCACCCAGGCCCGACAGCCGCGCTTGGAAGTACTGACTAGCAGCTGGCACCCTAAGTACATAGTACACTTATCGGTAGACGCTCAGCTTCTCCGCGCCTACCCCACCCAAAACCTCGCGGCCGTGGTGCGCGGCAGCGCTCAGCCTGATAGCTTCCTGGTAGTGTCGGCGCACTACGACCACCTGGGCATGATGGGCAGCAAGACCTATTTCCCCGGTGCCAACGACAACGCCAGCGGCGTGGCCCTGCTGCTGGAGCTGGCCGCGCACTACGCCCAGCCCGAAAACCGGCCAGCTTATTCGGTCGCGTTTCTGCTCTTTGGGGCCGAGGAGGCGGGGCTGGTGGGCTCCAGCTACTTTGTGCGGCACCCACTGGTGCCCCTACCCCGCATCAAGTTTTTGCTCAATCTCGACCTGCTAGGCACCGGTGAAGAAGGCGCTACCGTCGTCAATGGCCGGGTGCACGAGGCCGCTTTTCGCCAGCTCACCGCCCTCAACGACGCGCACCACTACCTGCCGCGCCTCACGGCCCGCGGCCCGGCCGCCAACTCCGACCACTTTCCGTTTTCGGAAGCCGGGGTGCCGGCTTTTTTTATGTACACCCGCGGCGGCAGCCTCGCCTACCACGATGTGCAGGACCGGCCAGCCGCGCTTTCGCTCGCGGGTTTTGCCGGGGCCTACGGGCTGGCCCGCGACTTTCTGGATGCCCAGGGCGCCCGGTCAGGGCCAATAAAAAACCCCGGCCGATAATCGGCCGGGGCTTGACACGTAAAATAATTTGATAGGTAAAAATAAAGTAGCTTGTTCACTAGGCCTCGCTGCGGTAATCACTTGCCGGGTAGCGGGCCATTCATAACCTATTTGTCACAAATAATCGTTCACCCTGGATAGCTTCGGCTGCTAGCTATTAGCTTTCAGCGAGGCCATAATTTTCTTAGCCAGGGGTTCCCACTCGGGCTTCTGGCGGTCGGCGCAGTTGAAGGTGCAGATGAGCAGCTTGCCCTGCACATCGGTAAAGAACACGAGCGTGTATACTTCGTGGCCCATTTCGGGCTTCATGTATTCGATAAAGCCCACCTTGCGGTTGCTCACTTCCTTCACGCCTTCGCCAAAGAAAGTAGCTTGTTTATACTGCTTGTGGTAAGCTTTGGCAAAGTTGGTTTCGTACACTTCCACCATGTCTTGGTCGGCCTCGTTATCGGAGTAATTGAAGGCCAACGACACGAGGTTGTTGTTCGTGAATACTACGCTGGGGCGGCTGCTGGCGTGAGCATAGGTAAAATCCATCTGCTGCTCGCTCATCACCTCGAAGCCTTTGGGAATGAGCACTTCGACGCGCTCGCTCAGCACGCGCTTCTTTATCAACTCAATCTCAGCGGCCGGGCGGGCTGCCATCAGCAGACTCGCGCAGCAAGTCAGCAAGGAGAGTATTAGTGTTTTCATGAGAGTATGATAAAAATGGTAACTGATGGGTGTGTGTGTTATCGCCTTCTGGGCAACTAAGTTACACACAGAATACAAATTTTTTGAAACTGCCCTAACTAATAAAAAAAGGACTAATAGACGGTAACGACCACGGAAATTTATTCTTAATTTATTGTTTTACAGATTTTTAACTCCGTTTGATAAAAGATAAACTTTTGCTTTTATCATAAACTTACCCAAGCCTTAAAAGTAATTTTCTTCAAAAATCACAACCTGCACGCGGAAAGATGCAGCGATTTTGAGAAAATAATTTACGAGAGCCACTTGTACTTTGGATTTACCTAGAGGATATTATTGAGTTGTTCTTTGATTTTTTCTAACTCTTCCTTCATGCCTATTACCAGATGCTGCACGGTGGCATCGTTGGCCTTCGAGCCTATCGTGTTGATTTCCCGGCCTATCTCCTGGGCCAGGAAACCCAGCTTTTTACCCACGGCCTCATCGGGTTGCCGGGTAGCCAGCTCGAAGTAGTCGAGGTGAGCCGCCAGGCGCACCTTCTCTTCGGCGATGTCAAGCTTCTCGATGTAGTACAGCACCTCCTGCTCGAAGCGGGTAGCGTTGAACTGCTCGTGCTGCGTGAGGTCGGCCAGGTGGGCAGCCAGACGCTGACGCACGTGGGCCACGCGCTGGGGGTCGTGCAGCTCCACGGCCGCCAATTGCTGTCGAATAGTAGCCACGTACCCCAGGATTTCCTGCTGCAGCGTCTGCCCCTCATCCTGCCGAAACTGCTGCATAGCGGCCAGCGCCTCGGTGAGCAGCGGCTGCAGTTCGGCCCAGGTGGGCTCGTCGGCGCCGGCCTCGGCCTGCGCGGCCTGGGCGGCTTCGGAGGGGGTAGGCACCACGCCGGGCAGGCGCAGGGCAGCCAGCAGGGTTTCTTCCCCCACGGGCAGGCCCAGGCTTTGGGCCGTGCGCTGCAACTCGTGAAAAGCGGCTTTGAGCGCCGCCAGGTTGATAGCCGGCGCGGCGGCGGTGCTTGCCGGGCGGGTGAAATCGAAGTTGAAGTTGACCTTACCGCGTAGCAGCGCTTTGGTGATTTGCTGGCGGATATCCAGCTCGTGGGCTTGCAAAAAGCGGGGCAGGCGCAGGGTGAGGTCGAGCGTTTTGGAGTTGAGCGAGCGCAGCTCGGCCGTGGCGGCGTAGCGGTCAGTTTCGCGGTGGGCCTGGCCGAAGCCAGTCATGGAAAGTAGCATGGTACCAGGGAGCTAGCTAAAGCCAGCCAGAAGAAGTATGACAAAGAAACGGGAGTCAGGGCGCCCTTTCGGCCGCATTCGGCCCAACGGGTGGCCTGGCCCGATGAGCAGGGGATAGGGCCGGGCGAAGGAAGCTGCTACCTAATAAGGAAGCGGACCCGCCGCCCCCAAAAGTAGCGGTAAACGCCGGGTGGGCCGCCCGAAGCGGGCCCTACCCCCGGCGCGGCCGCCAGAGCCGCTGCCCTGGCTGAGTGCGGCCGCTGGCCCGCTTGGCGGGCGGCGGCCAGCCTGGCTCAAGGCCTTGGCTGGTTGCCAACTGCCGCGGCTACTCACCAAAACCCCGCCGCCCCGTATTACGCCAATGTTACTTGCGCTCATTATTACCAACGATTTGATAACCGGGAAGCTGACCGGGAGGTGAAGAAGCCGGGGGACCTTTGCACCAGCATTGGCTTAATCCCCTTTTTATGCGCACTAATACCAAGAGTCGAACCGCGTCGCGGCTAGTTATTTTATTCATCCTGCTGCTGCTGGCCAAGCTGGCCTCGGCGCAGGTCACTACTTCTTCGCTGGGCGGCAAAATCGTGTCGGACAAGGGGGAGGACCTGATTGGTGTGACGGTGGTGGCCACCAATGTGCCCACCGGCACCAAGCGCGGCACCGCCACCGAGCCCGATGGCCGCTTCACCATCCCCAACCTGGCGCCCGGCGGACCCTACACCGTGACGGTGACCTACGTGGGCTACAAAGAGCAGATTATCAACAATGTATTCCTGACGCTGGGCAACACCACGCGCCTCAACTTTGTGCTGGCGGCCGAGGCCCAGGCCCTGAATGAGGTAGTTATCACTGGTAACACGCAGGCTACCAAAACCGGCGCGGGCACCAACATCGGCCGCGAGCAGCTGCAGCAGCTACCCACCATCTCGCGCAGCATTCAGGACTTTACCCGCCTCGACCCGCGCAACTCGAACAACTCGTTTGCGGGCAGCTCGTTTCGCTACAACAATATCACCCTGGATGGCGCCGTGAACAACGACGCCATTGGTTTTTCGCCCTCGCTGGGCGGCACCAGCGGCACCAGCGGCCTGCCCGGCGGCTCGGCCCGTGCCAACCCCATTTCGCTCGATGCCATCCAGGAAATTCAAGCCTCGGTGGCTCCGTACGACGTGAAGCTGGGCAACTTCACGGGCGGCTCGATTAACGCCGTGACGCGCTCGGGCACCAACGACTTCCACGGCTCGGTGTACTTCTACGGCCGCAACCAGTCGATTACCGGCAAGAGCGTGGATGGGTCCAATTCTAAAATCGGCACCTCGTACCATGACCACCAGCAGGGCTTCCGGATTGGTGGGCCCATCGTGAAGGACAAGCTGTTTTTCTTCATAAACGGCGAAACGGCCCGCCGCACCGAGCCGCAGTTCTACGGCGCGGGCCAGCCCGGCTCGCCCGTAACCACGGACCTGGCGCAGGCTATTACCACCAAGCTGCAAACCACCTACGGCTACAACGTAGGGGCTTACGGCGATTACAATATCTACGCGAACAGCGACAAGCTCTTCGGCCGGCTCGACTTCAACCTCAACGATAAGACGAGCATCGCCCTGCGCCATAACTACATCAGTGCCGTAGCCTCTAACCTGGAGCGCTCCGCTAGCCTGTTCAAGTTTGGCTCGCAGGACTTCAACCAGAACAACGTGCAGAACTCGACGGTGCTGGAAGTGAAGTCGAACTTCTCGAATACCCTGGCCAACAACCTGATTCTGGGCTACACCAACATCCACGACTACCGTTCGCTGCTGAACGGGCAGGCGGATTTGTTTCCGGCCGTGCAGATTAACAACGTCGGCACTTCGATAGGCGGTGGCCTGGGCTCGCCGACCTACTACAACGGCTCGAACCAGATTTTGCTCGGCTCAGACCGTGAGGCCAGCATCTTCAACCAGCGCCAGAAGACGTTTGAAGTGACCGACAACGTGACGTTCTACAAGGGGGCGCACGCGCTGACCCTGGGCACCCACAACGAGTTCTACAAGATTGACTACGGCTTTATCAACTCCTGGAACGGCCGCATTGAGTACAACAACGTGGCGCAGTTTCTCAATGACCAGCCGAGCCGCATTCGGGGCACGTACAACAAAACCGACAACTCGTACAACTACAACTATAACAATCCCTCAGCTTCGTTCAACATCAATTTCTACAGCGCCTATTTGCAGGACGAGTGGAACGTGACGGACCGTTTGAAAATTACCCCCGGCATTCGCTTCGACATTGCCTCCCTACCCACCAAGCCGGCCCTGAACTCGGCCCTGGTAAACAACCCCGCCAACGACCAGCGCACCCTGAACCAGACCTACTCGCACACCGCCTGGCAGGACCTCAACAACGGTTACTTGGGGCAGGTGCAGGTCTCGCCGCGCCTGGGCTTCAACTACGATGTGAATGGCGATGGCTCCTTCGTCGTGCGTGGTGGCTCGGGTATCTTCACCGGCCGGGTGCCTTTTGCCTGGTTTGGCTACGCTTACTACAACAACGGCGTCAACTTCAACTCGGTTGACTTGAACAACATCCAGCCGTCGACGACTTCGACCAATGGCCCCAAGTACCTGCTCAACCAGGACCCCAATAAAATCTACGCCCAGCTGCCGGCCGCCAATCAGAGCACGACGGAGGTTAACCTGATTGATAGTAACTTCAAGATGCCGCAGGTATGGCGCTCAAACTTGGCCTTCGACTTCAAGCTGGCCACTGGCACCCGCTTCTCGATTGAAGGCTTGTATACCAAGACGATTCAGGACGTGAAGTTTGAGAACATCAACCTGGCCGACAACGTGAACTACTTCAACGGCGGCCCGCAGTTGAATCAGACCACCGCTACCGGCCCCAACCTGAGCCCGCGCTACGTGGCCGCGCCCTACGGCGGCACCAAAGTGAACGCCGGCTTCTCGAACGCCTTCTTCCTGACCAATACCCAGCAGGGCTACCGCTACCAGCTGACGGGCTCGGTGGGCCAGACGGTGGCCAACCTGCTGGATGTATCGGTTGCCTACACCTACGGCCAGAGCAAGGACATCAGCAACGGTATCCGCAACTCGCCGCAGAGCAACTGGGAGCTGAACCCGGCCCTGAACGTGAACGACCCGGCCCTGGCCTACTCTAACTTCGACCTGCGCCACCGCGTGGTGGCTTCGCTGAACCTGCACCACTCGCTGGGCCAGCATTTCACGGGCTATTTCACCTCGGTGCTCACTTACCAGAGCGGCTCGCCCTATACCTGGGTGTACGGCAACAACCCATTTGGCAACGGCCAGCAGAACGTAGAGCTGGCTTTTATTCCGAACTCGGCCAACGACTTGGTATTCGTGTCTAATGGCACGGCCACGGCCGACCAGCAGCGCCAGCAGTTTGATGCTTTCGTGAACAATGACTCGTACCTGAGCACTCGCCGCGGCCAATATGCCGAGCGCAACGCGGCCCGCACGCCCTGGAATAATCAGGCTGACGTTCGTTTCATGCTAGAGGCCAAGCTGGGCAAGCTCGACGCCGACGCCACCGGTGCCGTGCCTTCGAGCCACACTATTCAGATTTCGTTCGATATCATCAACGTCGGCAACCTGCTCAGCAACAGCTGGGGCCGCCAGTACTTCGTGCCGAACACCTTCAACTCGACCCTGAACACCGGCCTCGCTATCGGCTCGCAGTTTGCCGACGCCAACGGCAACCTGAATGCTGCTTATAGCAGCACGTTCAACCGCCCCACGTTCACCTTCAACAACAACCCCGCTACCTACTCCATCGACCAGCTGGCCTCGCGCTGGCAGGGGCAGCTGGGCGTGCGCTACCTGTTTTAGGGCTGACGCCGGATTTTGTTGCTTGCTTCGTAAAGCCCGCCCTACCCAGGGCGGGCTTTACTTTTGGGGGCTGAAGGCAGTTTTCCACACCGCAGCCGCCACTTATCCACCAGCCGCCGGCACCCCGTGAGAATCCTGCACTTGCCCAAGTGGTACCCGCACCGCTACGACGACCAGGATGGCGACTTCGTGGCGCGGCACGTGGCGGCTATCGCGGCGCACGGGGGGGTAGGCGGCGGGCCGGTGGCGTCGGCGGTGGTGTTTGCGGCCGTGGCGCGCGGCCCGCTCCCCACCCTCATCGCGGAGGACCACGACCTGGCCGGGCCGGTGCCCACCTGGCGCTACTACTACCGCGCCCGCCCCACCGGCCTACCCCCCCTCGACCGGCTGCTGAAGCTGGGCCTGTGGCTAGTGTGCCAGCGGCGCGGGCTGCGCGCGGTGCGCCGGTACTGGGCCGGCCAGCGGCCCAGCGTGGTGCACGCCCACGTGCTGCTGCGCACGGGCGTGCTGGCCTGGGCGCTGGGCAAAATCTGGCGCGTGCCCTACCTCCTCACTGAACACTGGACGCGGTATTTGCCGCCGCGGGCGGCCACCATTCCGGGGTGGCAGCGCGGGCTGACGCGGGCGCTGGTGCGCCGGGCGGGGGCGCTGCACACGGTGTCGGGGGCGCTGGCGGAGGCGCTGGCGGCGCTGGGCGCGCGGGCGCGGCGCACGGTCGTTATCGCCAACGTGGTCGATACGGACTTGTTTTGCCCCGCCCCTACCCCCCCCAAGCCGGCCCAACTGCTGCACGTGGCGGCCTTTCACGAGGAGATTAAAAACCTGTCGGGAGTGCTGCGGGTGGTGGCGGGGCTGCGCGCCACCTGGCCGGGGCTACGGCTGCGGGTGGCCGGCTATGGCCCCGACGAAGGCCGCCTGCGCGCCTACGCCGCCGAGCTGGGGTTGCTAACCGACGGCACGGTGGAGTTTTTGGGCAAGCTGCCTCATTCCGCCGTGGCCGCCGAAATGCGGCGGGCCACGGCGCTGGTGTCGTTTAGCCGGGCCGAGACGTTTGGGGTGGTGCTGCTGGAGGCGCGCGCCGGCGGCCGGCCCGTGGTAGCCACCCGCGTGGGCGGCGTGCCCGAGCTGTTTGAGCCGGCCGGGGCCTTCGGCATTCTGGTGGCGCCCGACGACGAGGCGGCCCTGGCGGCGGCCCTCACGGCCGTGCTTAGCC
>CAZZWL010000138.1:0-13927 GCA_964657755.1 uncultured Rhodanobacter sp. | reverse complement strand
CCCCACCCCCGCAGGGGAGGGGCCGGGGGTGGGGCTGCGCACCACAAAGCTAGCGCTGCTCGCGCAGGTAGGGCTCCAGCACGGCCATGGCCCGCTGGGCGCGCACGGTATCGCCGGTTTGGGCGGCGGCCCGGTACACGTTCTGAATCTGAATCAGGTCGAGGTGCTGATATAAATCAAACAGGGCGCCATCGGGCCGGGTGGCCAGGTAAGACAGCGACTGCGTGGCGCTCTGGAAGGTGGTGTCCAGCAGCTCGTTGGCGCGGGCGCGCTGGCCACCGGCCACCAGCGCCGGGGCCAGCAGCGGCGAAAACGTGTCGTACGGCACCGTGTCCATCGGCATCACCTGCAGGCAAAAATTGGCGACTTCGTTGGCCTTGGCCGGATTGCCGGCGGCGAGGTAGGAGTTGGCCAGGCGCACGAACTTATCGCGGTAATAAGAGGGGTAGCGCAGGCTATTTTCGTCGTAATAAATCTGCTTGTTCTGGAGGCCGCGGTAGGCGAAGGTGTGCAGCAGCTTCTGGTAGTTGAGGTCGGGCTCCACGTAGCCCTCGTCGCCGTTGCGCGCGTAGCCGGGGTCACGTAGCGGCAGCAGCCGGTAAGCAAGGCCTTCGAGCTGGAAATACGGCTCCAGGCCCAGGTAGTCGGCCGGCGACACCGTGGAGCTAAAGTAGATGGGCCGCCGCCAGTTATTGGTGCTAATAATGTCCAGAATGGCCAGGTGCTTCTTCTCCATCGCGCCCTTGCCCATGCTCCAGTGCAGCTCGTTCACGAGCTGCTGCTGGCGGTCTTTCGGAATGATACCCAGGCGCTTCACCGCCGCTGTATCGACCTTCAGGAAAAACCGGGGGGTAGGGAACGTAGATGTCGAATACGTGCCGTCGGTGTACTTCAGCAGCGGGCTGTCCTGGCCCACCAGGCCCAGGAACTGCTTGACATCCAGGCTGTCCACGCCGGGGTTGGGCATGAAGGGCAGCATGTCGTTAGTGCCTTGCGCATACGACGTGTCGCCCATCGAAATGGGTACCGGCGGCGACTGGTACGCCACCCGCTTCATCTGCTGAATGTACCAGTCGGTGTTCAGGTAGGGCAGCACGGCCACGCGCACGTCAGTGCGGATGCCCTCCACCTCCTGCGCGTACCAGAGCGGGAAGGTGTCGTTGTCGCCGTTGGTGAATAAAATGGCGTTTTGGGCGCAGCTATTGAGCAGGTTCTTGGCTGCATCTACCGAGGCGTAGCGGCCCGAGCGGTCGTGGTCGTCCCAGCCCTGGGCGATGAGAATGGCCGGCGAGGCCAGCCCCAGTAGCACCGCCGCGGCTGTGCGCAACTGGCTGTTTTGCAACACGCTGCGCAAGCCCTGCGCCAGGCCCAGCACGCCCAGCCCAATCCAGATGGCAAACGCAAACGTGGCGCCCGTGAAGGTGTAGTCGCGCTCGCGCGGCTCCAGCGGCGGCTGGTTGAGGTACACCACAATGGCCAGGCCCGTGAACACGAACAGCAGCCCCACAATCAGCGCATCATACCCGCGCCGATACGCCTGAAAAATCAGCCCAATCAAACCCAAAATCAGCGGAATGGCGAAGAAATTATTGTGCGCGAAACTTTGCCCAAACTGGGGGGGTAGGGTGCTGCGGGCGGCGCTAAAGGGCGTGACTACGCCCGCCTGCTGAATATCGGACTCGCGCCCCACGTAGTTCCAGCCGAAATAGCGCCAAAACATGTGCCCCATCTGGTAGCGCAGCAAAAAGCTCAGGTTCTGGCCCATCGTGGGCTTCTGGCCGGGCTGCAAGTCGGGTAGCCACTTTTGGTATTCCTGCAAGTGGCCCGGCAGCGTGCTGTAGATGCGCGGCAGCAGCATCTTGTCGGCGTCGGCGTAGCCGGGCTCCTGGGCGCGGGGTAGGGACTCCACGTAGCGGCCGCCCTGGCGCAGGTAGCGCGGGGCGCCCTCCTCGTAGTGGTCGGGCTGGGCATTGAGCTGCGGGCCAAAAAGCAGGGGCCGCGAGCCGTACTGCTCGCGCTTGAGATAGCTCACGAACGAGAGCACATCCGACGGGTTATTCTCGTTGATGGTGGGGTGAAACGAGGCCCGAATCGGCACAATGAGGTAGCTCGTGTAGCCAATCAGGATGAACACGAAGCACAGCATGACCGTGTTCAGCAGTTGGCTGCGGTAGCGGTACGACAGCCGGAAGCCGGCGTAAATCAGCCCCAAAAATATCCCCAGAAAAATCACTACCCCCGAGTTAAAGGGCAAAGCTAACGCATTGATAAAGAACACCTCGAAGCTACCCGCCAGCGTGGGCAAGCCCGGAATAATGCCCACCAGCACCGAGCCCACGATAACGAGGCTGAGCACCAGCGTACTCACGCCGCCCAGCGTAGTGGGCCGCGCCGCGCGCCGGTAGTAGTACACCAGCGCCAGGGCCGGCAGCGCCAGCAGGTTGAGCAAGTGCACCCCGATGCTGAGGCCAATGACGTAGGCAATGAGGATGAGCCACTTATCGGAATCGGCCTGGTCGGCGCGGGCCTCCCACTTCAGCATGAGCCACACCACGGCCGCCGTGCACAGGCTCGACATGGCGTAGACTTCGCCCTCCACGGCATTAAACCAAAAGGAATCGGAAAAGGCAAACGACAGCGCGCCCACCACGCCCGCGCCCAGCAGCAGCGCGGCCTGGCCGGCGGTGGGCTCGGCGGTTTCGAGGGGGGTAGGGCCGCTGCCCAGCAGCAGCCGGCGCCCCAGCCGGGTGATAATCCAGAACAGAAACAGCACCGTGAAGGCGCTGCTCAGCCCCGACAGCGCGTTGATGAGCACCGGCACGGCCGGCTGGTGGCCAAAGCTGAGCAGCGACACCAGCCGCCCCAACAGCAAAAACGTGGGCGCGCCCGGTGGGTGCGGCACCAGCAGTCGGTAGGAGCAGGCAATGAATTCGCCGCAGTCCCAGAATGAGGCGGTGGGCTCCAGCGTGAGTAGGTAGGTGGCCAGGGCCACGGCAAACACGGCCCACCCTACCCAGGTGTTGAGCTTGGAAAACGAAGGCATGGAGTGGAGGATGTAAGTGGGAGGTGGGAAGTTGGGAGACACTACACGCGGCCGGCCGGCACATCCCAACGACAGCCCCGCGCTGCCCAGGGTTGCGTGGCGCCGCGCCGGTGAGTTGGCCGCGCGGGGCAGTGCCTTTGGCCGCAAGCAGGGGGGTAGGCTAAGTTTGCGGCCTCTAGGACTTACGCAACATGCTCGCAATGACAGACGATTTCGTGTGAGTTCTAGCCTCTTCTCCTTGACTTCTTCCGTGGCAACTTCTCCTTCCGCTACCCTCCCGGTACTCTTCGACCACGACGGTGGCGTCGACGACTTTCTCTCGCTTTTGCTGCTGCTCACCATGCCGCAGGTCGAGCTGCTGGGCGTCTCCATCACGCCTGCCGACTGCTACCCCGAGCCGGCCCTCGAAACCACCTGCAAGCTGCTCACGCTGCTGGGCCAGCCGCAGGTGCCCGTGAGCGTGAGCCCGTACTACGGCGTCAATGCGTTTCCGAGCGCCTGGCGCGCCCAGCCGCGCATGCTCAACGCCTTCCCTACCCTGCTCACCCTGCCCGACGAGGCCGACCGGGTAGCTGCCCAGCCCAGCCCGGCGGTGCTGCGCGCCCAGCTCGCCGCCGCCACCCAGCCCGTCACGGTGCTGCTTACGGGGCCGTGCAGCACCCTGGTGCAGGCCCTCGACCTGGAGCCGGCCCTGGCCAGCCGCATCGGCCAGGTGGTGTGGATGGGCGGCGCCGTGGACGTGCCCGGCAACGTGCGCACCTACAACCAGGATGGCAGCGCCGAATGGAACGTGTTCTGGGACCCCCTCGCCGCCGCGCGCCTGCTCACCTACCACCTGCCCCTCACCCTCGTGCCGCTCGACGCCACCAACCAGGTGCCCGTGAACGTGGCGTTTCTGCGGCAGCTGGCGCAGCAGGCTGCCTACCCCCTCAGCAGCTTGGCGGGGCAATTTTGGGCCACCACGGTCGCCACCATTCCCACCTACGAGTACACCTATTTTATGTGGGACGTGCTGGCTACCAGCTACCTGGCCATCCCCGAAGCCTTCACCACCGAAACCCTGGAACTGGCCATCGCGCCGAGCGGCGCCAGCGCGGGCCGCACCGTGCGGGCGCCCGGCTCGGGCCACTGGGTGCGGGTAGCCCGGCACGTCGACACGGCGGCTTTCTACGCCTACCTGCTCCGGCAGTTTGGCCCGGCGAGTGGGCAGGTGCTTGTCAGTCAGCCCGAAAGCAAGGGGTAGGGAGCGGTGGGCCCGGTCGCGGCCCGGATTTCCTGCCGCGGCCGTGCCCACCAACCGGCTCACCGACGTACTTTTGCGCCCGGCGCGCCAGTCGCGCCGCCCGGCCCTGGGGAATTAGCTCAGCTGGTTAGAGCGCTACCTTGACATGGTAGAGGTCATCGGTTCGAGTCCGATATTGCCCACGAAAAGCCCTCTTCGCCGCACGCGGAGAGGGCTTTTTAGGTAGTGCCCCGGCTCGCGGGCTACTTATTCAGGAGCTTACTTTTCTGCGTATCAAACTCTGCCTGCGTAATAGCCCCGGCATCCAGCAAACGCTTCAGTTGGAGTAGCTCATCGGCTAAGCTGGGGGTAGGGGCAATGGCAGCGGGTGCCCGCCTTGGTGGTATAATCAAAGCCAGGCCTACCGGGACTTTGCGCAAAAGCCTGCCAGGCTAATGGCAGCGGGCCGAGCATTGGGAGGGAAGTTTTCATGCCGCGAATATGTAGGCTGACGCATGCTGAAAACAGGAGTTGAAAATAAAGTAGCGGTCCTGATTGAGCAAGCGCAACGAGCACCCCGCGGCGCGGCGGACAAGATTGGGCGGGGCGCGTTGGCGGGTGAGGTGAGCTATTCGCCGCCGGCTATTTTACTCCTGCCCGGCAGGCCCGCGTTGGCGGCCGTCGGCGCCGTAAGCGAAAATTCGGGTCGGCCAGGCGCCCGGTAGGCGTCAGGGGCGCCGCCTTACCCAGGGCAAGGGGGCAAAAACGGCGGCGCACTTTTTGTAAGGGGCTTCAAAAAGCTATTTATTGACCTTCCGCCCACTAAGCCGCTTGAGCAACTCTACCCAATACTTTCGCAACCCCGCCGCCGAGATAACCTGCTGGCCCGCTGGCTACGTGCGCACCGACTGGCGCTCGATGGCCGCCGACCCGGCCGAGCTGCGCGCCATCTACGGCCACGTGCTGCGGGCCATGCAGCGCTACGAGGTCACGGCCGTACTCTTCGTGCACCGGCAGCCCGAAAGTATGCCCCTGGAACTGCAGCGCTGGTTGGTGGGCGAGTGGATTCCCCGCGCCATCCGCGAGGCGGGCTACCAGCGCTGCGCCCTCGTGGAGCTGAGCCAGGCCACGGAGAGAACCGAAGCCCTGGCCATTAGCCACCTTTTCAAGGACCGGATGGAGTTTGCCGCCTTTGCCCATATCGAGGCGGCTACCACCTGGCTGCTGCGGACCGCCGAGCAGGTCGGCCGCTTTTAGGAAACCAGCGCCAGCACTTCTTCCAGCACCTGGCGCGAGTTGGCCAGGCGGGGCACTTTGCGCTGGCCGCCCAGGCGACCGCGGTGCCGCAGCCAGGTTTCGAAGGTGCCGGCGGGCACGAAGTGCACGCGCGGCGGGGCCAGGGCCAGGTCGCGGTGGCGCTTGGCATCGTAGTCCGAGTTGAGGGCGCGCAGTGCCTGGTCGAGCCGGGTGGCGAAGGCCAGCGCGTCGGGGGGGGGTAGGGCGCCGGCCAACTCCACGGCCCACTCGTGGCCCCCGCGCGAAGTACCGTGCCCCGCCGCGAAATACACGGGCGCGGCCGTGAAATCGCGCACTGCGCAGCCCGTGGCCAGCGCTGCCGCCGCAATGGCCGCCTCGGCATTTTCCACTACCACTTCCTCACCAAAGGCATTGAGAAAGTGCTTGGTACGGCCCGTGATGCGCACCCGGTAGGGCCGCAGCGAGGTGAAGCGCACGGTGTCGCCCACCAGGTAGCGCCACAGCCCCGCGCTGCTGCTGATGACGAGCGCGTAGCTGGGCCCGATGGTCACGGCCTCCAGCGGCACCGGGCGCGGGTCGGGCTGGTCGAACTGCTCGGCGGGCAAAAACTCGTAGTAGATGCCGTGCTCCAGCAGCAGCAGCAGGTCGGGCGCGCCGGGCTCATCCTGCAAGGCAAAGTAGCCCTCCGAAGCGTTGTAGATTTCGAGGTAGCGCAGCTGCTCGCCGGGCATTAGCTGCTGAAACAGCGCCTGGTAGGGCCCAAACGCCACCGCCCCGTGCAGGAACAAGCCCAGCCGGGGCCACACCTGGCGCAGGTCGTCGGCGCCGGCCAGGGCCAGCACGCGGCGCAGCAGCACCAGCATCCAGGTGGGCACGCCGGCCAGCACGCGCACATCCTGGCGCAGCACGTGGCGGGCAATGCGCTCGATTTTTTCTTCCCACTCATCGAGCAGGGCCAGGGGTAGGGGCGGGGTGCGCAGCGTTTGGGCCCAGTCGGGCAGGCTCTGCATCACCAGGGCCGACACGTCGCCGGCCTGCGCTACCCCCCCGAATGGGCTGGGGCTGAGGCTGCCGCCCAGGCTCAGCGTTTTGCCGGCCAGCAGGCGGTGGGCGGGGTAGAGGTGGGTGGCCAGGGCCAGCATGTCGCGGCCGGCGCGGTAGTGATTGTCGTGCAGGGCCTCGGGGGTGAGGGGCAGGTACTTGCTGCGGGCGTTGGTGGTGCCGCTGCTGCGGGCCTGCCAGCGCGGGGCCGGGCCGGGCCATAGCACGTCGGGCCGGCCGCGCAGCACCTTTTCCAGCTCCGGAAAAAGCTGCTCGTAGGTGCTCACCGGCACGCGGCTGGCAAACTCCTCGGCGCGCAGGCCCGGCGCGTAGCCGTGGCGCCGGCCCCACTCGGTGCCCCGCGCCCGGCCCAGCAGGTAGCGCAGCACGGCCGCCTGCGCCGCCAGTGGCTCGTGCCGCACCCGCGCCAGCCGGGGCAGGCTGCCCAGTTGCACGGCGCGGGCAAGGAGCTGGTCGAGCACGTTGGGGTTAGTTGGTGAAAGATGAATCGGTTGTCATTGCGAGCGTAGCGCGGCAATCGCCCCAAAACAAGTCGTTCGGGTATCGTTCTGGGGCGATTGCCGCGCTGCGCTCGCAATGACAACCGATTTTTTCAAGGCACGAACTACTAGTCAAACGTCTTGCGCTTTTTCAGCTCGAAGTCGCGGCCCAGGTACACGCGGCGCACGGTTTCGTCGGCGGCCAGCTCCTCGGCGGTGCCCGCCTTCAGCAGCTTGCCCTCAAACAGGAGGTAGGCGCGGTCCACTATTTCGAGGGTCTTGTGCACGTCGTGGTCGGTGATGAGCACCCCGATATTCTGGTTTTTGAGCCGCGCCACAATGCCCTGGATTTCCTCGGTCGCGATGGGGTCCACGCCCGCGAAGGGCTCGTCGAGCAATACGAATTTGGGGCTCACGGCCAGGGCGCGGGCTATTTCGGTGCGCCGCCGCTCGCCGCCGCTCAGCACCTTGCCCAGGTTTTTGCGCACGTGGCCCAGGCTAAACTCGTCGAGCAGCTGCTCCATCTTGTCGCGCTGCGCTTGCTTGGGCATGTCCGTCATTTCGAGCACCGAAAGGATATTTTCCTCCACGCTCAGGTCGCGAAACACGCTGGCTTCCTGGGCCAGGTAGCCCATGCCGCGCCGCGCCCGCTGGTAAATGGGCAGGCGCGTCACCTCCTCGTCATCGAGAAAAATGCGGCCGCTGTTGGGTTTCACCATGCCTACCATCATGTAGAAGCAGGTGGTTTTGCCGGCGCCGTTGGGGCCCAGCAGCCCCACTATTTCGCCCTGCGCCACGCTGAGCGACATGTCGTTGACGACGGTGCGGGCTTTGTATTGCTTGACGAGGTGCTCGGCGCGGAGAATCATAGGCGGGGGCAAAGGTAAAACCGGGAGCGGGGGCCGGCCGCTCCGGCCGCTAACGCCGGGCATCGGGCAAAAAATTGCGTTTATTGGGCAAAGCGGCTGCTGCGGCCGCTTTGGCTGCCGCCACTGCCCGGCCGGCGGGCTAGCTTTGCCCCCGGCGGGGCTCCCCTGCCTCGCCCTACCCCCTCACTACTATGGCAACCCCCGACCCCCAGAAAGAACAGCTTTTCCAAGACATCGCCCAGCGCCTGCAAAGCCAGGGCCTGCGCGTGGACCGCCAGGACCCCACCCGGCCCTGGGGCGGCTTTTTCGTGCTCGATGAGAGCCAGGCCCAGCAGTTTGCCGACTTGTATTTCAATGGTTTAGAAGTAGATAAGCTGCGCATTTCGGGGCAGCTGAGCCCCAAAGTGCTGCTGGTGGCACCGCACCAGCGCCTGAGCTGGCAGTACCACCACCGCCGCGCCGAAATCTGGCAGGTGGTGGAAGGCCCGGTGGGCGTGGCCATCAGCGACACCGACGAGCAGACGGAGGTGAAATCGTACCAGCCCGGTGAGCGCATTATTCTCAAGCAGGGCGAGCGCCACCGCCTGGTGGGCCTGGCCGGCTGGGGCGTCATTGCCGAAATCTGGCAGCACACCGACGCCAGCCAGCCTTCGGACGAGGACGACATCGTGCGCGTGCAGGACGATTTCGGCCGCTAGGGCGGGCCGTGTAAGGCGGGGCGGGGTAGGGCGTCTGACCGGGCGGCCTACCCCGCCTTTTTGGTGGCAACTCCCCGCAAACCGTGGGGGTAGGAAGCGGTTTGTGACTCTTACGGGTAAGCCGTCGCAACTTTGTGGCTGCGGGCGCCGCTGGCGTCCGGCGGTTTGCCTTTTTTTTGCGTGTATGATAAATGCTTTCGTTGGCCTGAATGGCCGTAACTGGCTGCTTTTTTTGCCCTTGCTGAGCTTGTTGCTGGGCCTGGCGGCCCCCGCGGCGGCCCAGATTGAGCGGCCCGTGACCTGGAAGTTTGCCGCTTCGCCGGCCGACAAAGCTGGCGAGGCCACGCTCACCTTCTCGGCCAGTATTGCGGGCAACTGGCACATCTACTCGCAGTTTATCGAAGAAGGCGGGCCCGAACCCACGAGCTTCAAGTTCGTGCCTTCGCCCGATTATGAGCTGGTGGGCAAGGTGACGGAAAGTCCCGAGCCGGTGAAGGCCTTCGAAAAAGCCTTCAACATGAACATCGCCTATTTCCCCAAGCGGGCGGTGTTCAGCCAAAAAATCCGCCTCAAGGCTCCGCAAACGACCGTGAAGGGTACGCTCACCTTCATGGTGTGCAACGACGAGAAGTGCCTGCCGCCCGACGACCTGGACTTCAGCCTCGACGTGAAAGGCGCCGCTGCCCCGGCCGCCGCCAAGGTGGCCCCTACCCCCCCCACGCCGGCCAAAGCCGCGCCGGTGGTAGCTCCAGCGGCAGTGGCGCCCACTGTTGCTACTGCAACACCTTCAGCATCTGCGCCTACCCCCGTTGCAACGGCCGATACCGAGGTTTTCCGGCCTGAGGCGGGCGCTGCGCCGATGCTGGCGCCGGCCGCGTCTGACTCGGTAGTCGCTGCGCCTGCGGTACCGGTGGCTACGGCCGCGCCGGCCGCTACGCAGTCGCTGTGGGCCATTTTTCTGGCGGGCTTCGTGGGCGGGCTGGCGGCCTTGCTCATGCCGTGCATTTTCCCGCTGCTGCCCTTCACGGTCAGCTACTTCACTAAGGGCGAGTATTCGAAGGCCGGCTCGGTGGGCCGGGCGGCGTTTTATGGCCTGAGCATCATTGTGCTGTACGTGGCGCTGGGCCTGCTCGTGACCGTCGCGTTCGGGGCCGATGCACTCAACAACCTGGCGACCAACGGGGTGTTCAACCTCGTGTTTTTTGC
This sequence comes from uncultured Rhodanobacter sp., assembly GCA_964657755.1. Taxonomy (GTDB): domain Bacteria; phylum Bacteroidota; class Bacteroidia; order Cytophagales; family Hymenobacteraceae; genus Hymenobacter. The sequence goes on along the minus strand of CAZZWL010000138.1, from coordinate 4,091 downwards.
CCTGCTGGTGATATTCGCGGCTTCGTTCCTGGGCGCTTTTGAGTTGACTTTGCCCAACTCCTGGATTGCCAAAACCGACACCCAGGCCGATAAGGGCGGGCTGCTGGGCATCTTTTTTATGGCGGCCACGCTGGCGCTGGTGTCGTTTTCGTGCACCGGGCCCATCATTGGCACCTTGCTGGTGCAGGCGGCCAGCACCGGGCAATTGCTGTCGCCGGCGCTGGGCATGTTTGGCTTCTCGCTGGCGCTGGCGCTGCCCTTCACGGTGTTCGCGGCGTTTCCGGCGCTGCTCAAGTCGCTGCCCAAGTCGGGCGGCTGGCTGAACTCGGTGAAGGTGGTGCTGGGCTTTCTGGAGCTGGCGCTGGCCCTGAAATTTTTGTCCAACGTGGACCTGGCCTACCACTGGCAGTGGTTCGACCGCGAGGTATTCCTCTCGCTCTGGATTATCATTTTCGCGCTGCTGGGCTTTTACCTGCTGGGTAAAATCCGGTTCTCGCACGACAGCCCAGTTGACTACGTGTCGCTGCCGCGGCTGTTTATGGCCATCATCGTGCTGGCCTTTACTACCTACCTCGTGCCGGGCTTGTGGGGCGCGCCGCTGCAAGCCGTGGCGGGCTTCCTACCCCCCCAGCACACCCAGGACTTCGACCTTTACACGCCCACGCTGGGCGGTGGGGGAGGGGGTAGCGCGGCCGCCGCGCCCCACGCGCAGCACAAGTACGGCGACCTTTTCCACGCGCCGCTGGGCCTCGATGCGTACTTCGACTACGACGAGGCCCGCGCCTACGCCCAAAAGGTTAACAAGCCGATTCTCATCGACTTCACCGGCAATGCCTGCGTGAACTGCCGCAAAATGGAAGCCACCGTGTGGCCCGACCCGCGCGTGCTGCAACGCCTGCGCAACGACTTCGTGCTGGTGCAGCTCTACGTGGACGACAAAAGCGAGCTGCCCGCAGCTGAGCAAACCGTGTCGAAGTTCAGCGGTAAGAAGCTGAAAACCATCGGCAACAAGTGGAGCGATTTCCAGGCCACCCGCTACAACGCCAACTCGCAGCCCTTCTACGTGCAGCTCGACCCGACTACGGAGAAGGTGCTCGCCACTCCGCAGGGCGCGAATTACGACCCCGACAACTTCGTGCGCTTCCTGGATAGCGGCCTGGCGGCACTGCGCGCCGGCCGCCGCTAGCCGTGCCTACCCCCGCCGCGCCGGCCGGCCGCCGCTGGCTGCGCTACGGGCTGGCGCTGCTGTTTGTGGGTGCGGGCCTGCTGCATTTCATTCATCCCGAAACCTTTCTGCGCATTGTGCCGCCGGCCCTTCCCGCGCCCCGGCTGCTGGTGCTGCTGAGCGGCGCGGCCGAGGTGGCCGGCGGGCTGGGCCTGCTGCTGCCCTCCACCCGGCGCTGGGCCGCCTGGGGCCTGCTGGCGCTACTGGTAGCGGTGTTTCCGGCCAATGTGTACATGGTGGGGCTGGCCAGCGAACTGCACCTTCCGGCCTGGGTGCTGTGGGCGCGCCTACCCCTGCAGCCGCTGCTGATGTGGGCCGTGTGGCGGGCGTCCTAGCCTGCGCTTGCGAGCTGGCAGCAGCATATGCGTTTCATTTGCGGAATCAGGGTCCGGTCCGCCGGCTTTTTCGGCCGGCCGACCGGTTGTCGTTGCGCCATAGGGGCCGAACGCTAGTCAACCGGTCGGCCGGCTGAAAAAGCCGGCGGACCGGAAGCGGACCAGCCGGAGATTAACTCCGAAACCGCTCTAACTGAACCACGAAATACCTACTGGGGCCGTCGGGAAGGTTTGCCGGGCTGCCTGTTAGCCCCTGACTAAGCTGCTCTTCTACTGATGACCGTTCTCTACTGGCTGCGCAACGACCTGCGCCTGCACGACAACCCCGTACTGGCGGCCCTGCCGCCCGACGCCACGGCGCTGCTGCCGGTTTACTGCTTCGACCCCGTGGCCCTGGGCCCCGACGCCTACCTGGGCCTGCCCCGCACCGGTCCGCACCGCCTGCCCTTCCTGCTGGAAACGCTGGCGGACTTGCAGCGCGGCTACGCGGCGCTGGGCACGGGCATTCATTTCGTGGTGGGCCGCCCCGCCGAAGTGCTGCCCGCCCTGGCCCGGCAGGTGGGGGCCAGCGCCGTGTGGGCCAGCGCCGAGCACACCACTGAGGAAACCGAAGCCGAAGCCGCTCTGGCAACCGCCCTGGGGCCCCGCACGCCCCTGCGCCGCTTCGAAACCCTGACGCTGCTGGACCCCGGCGACCTGCCCATTCCCATCCACAGCCTGCCGTTTTCCTTCAGCAAATTTCGGTTTGATGTAGCCGCCCGGATGCCTGTGCGGTCGCCGCTGCCCGCGCCGCGCCGGCTCCCGCCGCTGCCCGCTGGCTTCGGGCCGGCGGCGCTGCCCACGGCGGCGGGGCTGGCTGCCGCGCTGGGCCAACCGGCCCTGGCGGTCCTGCCCCGCGACCGTCGCTCGGCCCTGCCCGCGCTGGGTGGGGGCGAAACCGCCGCCCTGGCCCGCCTGCACGACTACGCCGTGGAGCGCCACCTCATCGGCCGCTACGACGACACCCGCAACCAGCTGCTGGGGGAGGCCTTCAGCACCAAGTTTTCGGCCTGGCTGGCGAATGGCAGCCTGTCGACGCGCCAAATCTGGGCCGCCATCGACGGTTATGATGCCGCCTACGGTGCCCGGAGCAAGGGGGCGTTGCAGCTGCGGCTGGAGCTGCTGTGGCGCGACTACTTCCGGCTACTGGCCCTGCGCACCGGCCCGGACTTTTTTCGCTGGCGCGGCCTGCGCGACCAGCTGCCGAAACCAACCAACCCCGACCGCGCCGTATTTGACCGCTGGTCCCAGGGCCGTACCGGGAATGCCTTCGTCGATGCGAACCTGCGCGAGCTGGCCGCCACGGGCTTCATGAGCAACCGCGGCCGGCAGAACGCAGCGAGCTACCTCATTCATGACCTGCACCAGGACTGGCGCTGGGGGGCCGCCTGGTTTGAGCACCAACTCATCGACTACGACTCGGCCTCCAACTGGGGCAACTGGAAGTATATCGCTGGCACGGGCACCGACGTGCGCGATACGGCCTTCGACGTGGCGCAGCAGGCCAAACGCTATGACCCACAGGGCCGCTACGTGCGAACCTGGCAGCAGCCGTAGCCAGCGGCGCTACGGGCTGGCGCTGCTAGTGGCGGTTTTCGGCCAACGTGTATATGGTGGGCTGGCTGATGCGCTGCATATTCCGGCGTGGGTGCTGTGGGTGCGCCTACCCCTTCAGCCGCTGCTGATGTAGGCCGTGTAGCGGGCGGCGTGGGTCAACCTCACGGGACCCCGCACGGGTTACTTATTGCTCCTTCCGGGTACTATAGGGCGGACTGACTTCTGCGCAGAAGAGCCACCTTTTTCAGATACCTCCTACCCCCCGGATAAGCCATGAAAAAAGTGCTTTGCCTGCTCGCCGTGCCCTTTGCGCTCGCCAGCTGCCACCAAACGTACGAGAAAACCGAAGCGCCTACGGTGCTTAATCAGGCCCCTTACCAGGCCGATACGCTGGCCCCGCCCACCGCCGCTGACACCGGCGATACCTACGCCAAAATTGAGGAAAATGCTTTTCGCGCCGTGGCTCGCGAGCCGCTGAGCACCTTTGCGCTCGATGTGGACCGGGCCAGCTACGCCAACGTGCGGCGCTTTCTCCACGAGGGCCAGCTGCCCCCGCGCGATGCGGTGCGGGTTGAGGAGCTACTCAATTATTTCAGCTACGACCTGCCCGCGCCGGCCGCCGACAGCCCCGACCCGGTGCGCATTAGTACCGAGCTGAGCGACTGCCCCTGGGCGCCCGGCCACCAGCTGGCCCGCATCGGCATTCAAGCTAAAAAAGTCGAAACGGCCCGCCTACCCCCCGCCAACCTCGTGTTTTTGGTGGATGTGTCGGGCTCGATGATGGATGACGACCGCCTGCCGCTGGTGCAGGCCGGCCTGCGGCTGCTGGTGCGCCAGCTGCGGCCCCAGGACCACGTGGCGCTGGTGGCCTACGCCGGGGCGGCCGGCCTGGTGCTGCCGCCTACCCCCGGCTCGCAGCCCGAAGCTATTCAGAT
>CAZZWL010000137.1:0-14236 GCA_964657755.1 uncultured Rhodanobacter sp. | reverse complement strand
GGGGTGCCGCGCCAGCGCGCGGCATCCATTACGGTAGTCACGAGCAGGGCGTGGGGCAGTGTCACGATGGAGGCTACCACCAGCGCCAGGCTAAACCAGGTATTGGCATCGGGCCGGTGGGCGGCGGCCAGGTAACCCAGCGCCAGCAGGGCCACACAGCTGACCAGCAGCAACGGGGCCGCCTGGCGCAAAAAAAACGCCAGCCGCGGCAGCAGCGCCGGGCCTGGGGCGGCGAGCGATGGGGTGTAGCCCAACCAGCCAGTGAGGCGCAGCACGTGCTGCAGGCTGTGCCAAAACACAAAGTACACGCCCACCGATAGCCGGGGCGGCAACGCCACAAACAGCCCCGTGAGCAGCAAAACCTCCAGCGCTTCGGTGGGCAGGCCGGCGCCGTGCCGGTGCCGGATATACCAGAGCCACAGGCCCAGATGCCCCCCCAGCGTGACGCCGGCCAGCACGCGGGCCCCGGTGGCAAAAGTGGCCGTGCTCAGCGGCGCGGCCCCCGTAAACGTGAGCAGATTATTGACTACCCCGGCCGTTTCGGCTGGCCAACACCAAGCGGGCACCGCAAATAGCAGCAGGCCCCGCAACACGCTGTGCGTCAGCCACAGGCCCCGCGGGGTAGGGCCCAGGCCCGGCGCGTCGGCCGAGCCCCAGTGCCACACCGTGAGTACCAGAAAAATGCCTACCGCCGGGGCTGGCCAGCGCCACCACAGCACGCCCACCACGGCGGCCAAGCCCAGGTAGCCCGCCAAAAAGCCGAGCCAGTAGCGCCAGCCGCTGCTGGCCCGCCCGGTTGCTGGCACCACCAGCTGGTCGCAGGCCCCGTGCGCCACGCCCAGCAGCACCATGCCCACGGCCAGCGGCAGGCTCAGCAGCCGCCCGGCCGCCGCCGGAAAGGCCGCGCCCAGCCCCGCCAGCGCCAGCACGGCCGCGTAGGAGTAGCGCCGCTGGGGCCAGCTGGAGGCAAAATCGAGGTCGGTGGTGGACATGGCAAAACGGTTGGAAACCAAAACAGGCCGCTGCACGGCAGCAAAGCAGTGCAGCGGCCTGTTTAAACGGGGCCGCCGGAAGCAGGCAGGAATTTAAGCCAGCGCTTTTTCCTTGGCCCCGGTCCCCACGCCTTGTTGCGGGTGGGCCTGCACAACCGATTCTTTGCGGGCCAGGCTGTAGATGACCAGCCCGAAGCCAATTTTGTTCACGGCGTCGCCGAGGTTATAAATCAGGTCGAGGCTGTGCTCGTTGAGCAGGTTCAGGCCACCTTTGCCGAGCAGGCCGCCGGGCATGGCCATGTAGCCGATGGGGTAGATGGCCCAGCCCACGAGGATAAACCAAGCCAGGGTCCGCACGCCTTTTCTAACGGCTTCCGAGTCGGATTTGGCCGCCAGCTGCGCGATTTCACCCAGCCAGGCCGAGTACAGAATATACAGGTAGCCCAGCGTCGATATCGCCCCCCAGATGGCTGAATGGGCCATTGTGCCATCGGTGAAGGCCTCGCCGATGTAGCCGGTAACGAGCATGAACACGGCCGCCACCACGAGCTTCCAGAGCAAGCTGATTTTGGCCCCGGCCGACCGCACCAGCAAGTAAAACTCTATCACCATCAGCGGCACGGTCAGCGTCCAGTCGATGTAGCGCAGGGCCACGGGGGTCTGATGGGTGCTGAGGTAGTAGTCGCGCATGTAGTAGTAGTGCACGGCGGCAATACCGGTAATCATCCCCGAAATGAGGAGCGAGGTTTTCCACTTATCGGCCACGGTGCTGCGCTCAAACAGGAAGAACACCGACGCGGCGGCCATAGCCATGTACCCCGTAAAAAACGTGAACGCAACCGGGTCGTCAACCGGAATTTTCATGACGTCGAGTAGTACGGTCTGCATGAGTGGAAAATTTAGAGGGTGAGAAGTGCCCTATTAATAAGCTACTGACACTTAATGTTTTTCACAACTTGAAAGAAAAGTATTTTTTAACGAAAGTTCATCTGCGGGTAGCCAGGACGGTGGTGGGTGGCGGCTCGGCTCGGCTGGGGCAGCCGCCGGGCCGGGCGGGCCGTAGAAGGCACATGCATTCCTTCACTTTTCCCCTTTCCACCATGAATCGCTTTGTGCTTCTGCTGCTTTTGCTTGGGGCCTGCCTGCACGGGCCCGCCGTGGCCCAGTCGGCGGGCGACTTGCCCGCCCGCCCGGTGCCCTTCACTTTCGTTACGGACCAGGGCAAGATGCTGAGCGCCGGCGACGCCAAAAAGCTCGACGGCGGCCTGCGCAGCTACGCCGAAAAAACCGGCACCCAGGTGGTGGTCGTAACGGTGCCCAGCCTGGGCAGCCGCTCGGCCGCCGACTACGCCCGCGCCTTGGGCACCGCCTGGGGGGTAGGGCAGCGCGATAAGAACAACGGCGTGGTGGTGCTGCTGAGCGCCCAGAACCACAAGGTGTCCATCCAGCCTGGCTCGGGCCTGGCCAGCGTGATTACGCCCGCCGTCACGAGCCGCGTCATCGGCGAAATGACGCCCGAATTCAAGCAGGGCAACTACTTTGCCGGCCTGCGCCAGGGCCTCAACCGCCTGATGGTGACGGCTAACCCCGGCTCCGCCCCCAGCAAGGAAACGGCCAGCGCGGCCGCCACCACGGGTGCGGCCGCAGCCTCGGGCAGCAGCCTGAATGATAACACCGCCACATCGAGCCCTACCCCCACCTCGGTACCCAACGACCCCGCCGGCGCGCAGCAAGCCGACGTGTCGGCGCCCGCCTCGTCGGGCATTGGCATGGGCACGCTGCTCCTCGGGGCGCTGGTCATTGGCGGCATCTTGTTTTTCGTCATTCGAATGTTTCGGAGCAAAAGCGCGGCCTCAAGCAACGGCGGCACGCCCAATTTTTACCCCAATTCTAACGCGAACGCCCAGCCCAATCAGCCCACCTTCTACCCCAACCAGGGCGGCCCGATGCCCGGCAACTACCCCAACCAGGGCGGTAACAGCAGCGGCGGCAGCGGCATGGGCGGCATCCTGGCTACGGGCGCGGCGGCGGCGGCTGGTGCCTACCTCGGCAACCGCCTGGGGGGCAGCCACGACTCGGGCAGCAGCGCCCCGCAGCATTTTGATAATAACAGCGGCCTGGGTACCGGCGCGGCGGCAGCCGGCACGGGCGCGGCCGGCGACTATTTTTCGGGCAAAGGTGGCAACACCAGCAGCAATGATGACCAGGCCCCCGACTATTTCTCGGGCAATGAGTCGAGTAACTCGGGCGACTATTTCTCCTCCGATAATTCGTCGTACGACGACACCTCGTCGGGCGACACGGGCGGCGGTGGCTTCGACAGCACCAGCGACAACAGCGGCTCGTGGTAGAATAACGAATTGAGCAAAAGCATAGTAAGAACAGCCGCTCCCGATGGGGCGGCTGTTTTGCGTTGGGGCAATGGGTGGGCGAAACTGGCAAACTACCTGGAAACCTGGTAGCTTGCGCGGCGCGGCGCAGTGGCCGGCCTCACTCTCCTTTATTCTGCCATGCTAAACAAGCTGCTCCTCCTGCTGGCCTTGCTCCTCAGTGCATTGGCCGCGCCCGCCGCGCAGCCAGCGCCGGTCGGCGCGGCCCCTACCCCCGCCGCTTCCTTCAACGTGGAGGCCGCCACCCGGCACTACCTCGACACCCTCCCGCCGGCCCAAAAGGCCAAGTCCGACGCCTACTTTGAGGGCGGCTACTGGCTCCAGCTCTGGGACGTGGGGTACGCGCTGGCCGTGGCGGGCGTGTTTCTGGGCCTGGGGCTGTCGCGGCGGCTGCGGGCGCTGGCCGAGCGGCTGCCCCAGCACTGGCTGCGCACCCTGGCCTACGCCGCGCTATATCTGCTGGCCGCGTTTGTATTGACCTTGCCCTTAACTATTTACGAAGGCTACGTACGCGAGCACCAGTATGGCCTCTCCAACCTCACCTTTGGGGCCTGGGCGGGCGAAACGCTGACCAGCCTGGCGCTGTCGGTGGGGTTGGGTAGCCTCGCCATAATGGGGCTATATGCCACCATCCGGCGCGTCGGGGCTAGCTGGTGGGCCTGGGGCACGGCCCTCATGGCCGTGTTTATGGTGATTGGCGTGGCCGTGGGGCCGGTGTTTATCAGCCCGCTGTTCAACAAATACACGGCCCTACCCCCCGGCCCGGTGCGCGAGGGCATCCTGCGCATGGCCCGCGCCAACGGTGTGCCAGCCGACAACGTGTACTACTTCGACGCCTCCAAGCAGAGCAAGCGCATCAGCGCCAACGTGAGCGGTCTGGGCAGCACCATCCGGGTGTCGCTCAACGACAACCTGCTGAACCGCTGCACGCCCGCCGAAATTGAGGCCGTGATGGGCCACGAGCTGGGTCACTACGTGCTCAACCACATCGCGAAGATGCTATTCTTCTTCATCGTGCTGTTGGGTATCGCGTTCAGGCTGGTTGATTGGGCTTTCCGGCGCCTGGTGGCCCGCTACGGGCCGCAGTGGGGCATCGCGGGGCTGGCCGACGTGGGCGGCCTACCCCTCTTCATGGCGCTGTTTGCGGTAGTAGGTCTGCTGGGCACGCCCATCACCAACACCATTATCCGCACCAATGAGCAGGAGGCCGATATGTTTGGTCTGAACGCCGCGCGGCAGCCCGACGGCTTCGCGGCCATCGCCATCAAGCTCTCCGAATACCGCAAAATCGAGCCTACCCCCCTCGAAGAGTTCATCTTCTTCGACCACCCCAGCGGGCGCACGCGGGTGCGGTCGGCCATGCGCTGGAAGGCCGAGCACCTGGCCGGCCGCTAGCGGCCCTAGCGCCGGGGCATGGTAGCGCGCGGCGGCCCTACTTTGATAACCCCGTGGGGCCGGCGGTGCTGCCGGCGGTAGCGCCAGCGGCCCAGCACGCCCATGCGGCGCCAGCGCTTGCGGGCGTCGCCGCGGTGCTTGTAGGCCGTGTAGTGCGGCCGGTGGCGGCCCGGCCGGGAGGCCAGCGAGGGGCTGGCATCGGCCAGGCTCAACAAAGCCAGTAACAGGAAGAGAATAAGGCGCGTCATGTAACCAACCTAGTACGAGTGCATAAGCGCCTCGGCAAAGGCAGTGCCAACCCTAACTTAGCTACTACCAAGAAGCTGATTAGGCCCGCGCCCGCTACTGCGCGCTGCCCGCCACTTGCAGCGGCGGGGCGGCCACCTCCACGTTGGACGTGCGCGGGAAGGCCAGAAAGTGCGTCACGCGCGGCGGCACCGCGCCCCGGTGGAAGCGCCGCACCTCGGCCTCCACCTGCTGGTCGTCGCGGGTGAAGCGGTGGTGCTGGCGCTCGTGCTCGGCCCAGGTGGCGACGTAAAAAAACTCGGTGAGGCGCCGCGGCTGGCTCACGTCGGTGAACACGCCGGCCCGCAGGGCGCCGTCGCGCAGGCGCAGGCGCGTGAGCTGCTGGGCCGCCGCCCGGAAAGCCGGGTGGTCGGCGGGGTCCACGTCGTAGTCTATCATCACGATTACGGGGCCGTCTTCGGCGTCGATGGCCTCCTCGGCGGGGGGTAGGCGGTCGCTCCACGGCTCGCCGGGGCTGAAGTCGAGGCCCTCGGGCTGGTGCATGGGAAAGGGCAGGGCCAGGGCCAGGCCGGCCAGCATCCAGCCCGCCGCGATGAGCAGGGCCAGCGTGAGGTTGGTGCGGTCGGCCAGCTCGCCCCACACGATGCTGCCCAGGCTCATGCCGGCCTGAAAGACGAGCATGTAGATGCTCACGGCCCGCGCCTGCACCCACTTCGGCACGTGCAGCTGCACGCTGGTGCTGAAGCTGGTCATGACGATGAGCCAGGCCATGCCCGTTAGAAACATCACCGGAAACAGCCAGTACTCGCTGGTAACCAGGGCCATGCTCAGGTTGGTACCCACGAAGATGAACGAGCCCACCAGCACCCGGCGGTTCAGATTGAAGCGGTGGCCGATGCGCCCGATGAGCAGCGCGCCCGTGACGGCCCCGGCCCCCACCCACGACAGCATCACGGCGTAGGAGCCCGACTGCAAGTGCAGCCGCCGCGCCACCACCACGCTCAGCAGCGCCCACAGCGTGCTGGCCCCGAAGGCAAACGCGAACGTGCGCACCAGCACCGCCACCAGCGGCGGCGAGTACTGTACGTAGCGAATGCCCGCCCGCAGCGCCCCCGAGAAGTTTTCGGCTGGCCCGCCCTCGGCCTGCGCCTCGCGCCGCCACTGGTACACCACCAGCCAGGTGCCCACGAACGACACGCCGTTGAGCACAAAGACCCAGCCCGGCGAGTAGTAGGCAATGATGAGCCCGCCCAGCGCCGGCCCAATGGCCCGCGCAATGTTGTTGCTCACCCCGTTGAGGGTGATGGCAAACGGCAGCGCCGACCGCGGCACCAGCTCGGTGGTCACCGTTTGCCAGATGGGCCCGTTCAGGGCCGAGCCCATACCCAGCAAAAACGTGAAGCCCAGCACGTCAATCGCCCCAATGGGCCCGATAAACGTGTGCGGTCCCACCAGCGTGAACGCGCCCAGCCCCAGCGCCACCAGCGCCATAAAGCCCTGCGTAAAGAGCAGCAGCTTGCGCCGGTCGATGAGGTCGCCGATGGCCCCGGCCGGCATACTCAGCAAAAAGGCGGGTAGGCTGGTAGCCGTCTGCATGAGGGCCACCAGCAGGGCCGATGCGGTGAGGGTGGTCACCAGCCACACGCCGGCCACGTTTTGCATCCAGGTGCCCACGTTGCTCACGAGCGAGGCAATCCAGATGGCCCGAAACAAGGGGTAGATAAACGGAGTGCGCAGGCCGGGCCGGGGCGCGGGCGTTGCGGAAAGCGAAGGAGTCATGCACTAAGTAAAGCCAGCTTACGCCTACGATGTTCGGCCCGGTAGCGGCCAGAAATACCCCTCACACCCACTGCTTCAGGTAGTGATACACCTCCGAGTTGCGCAGCAGCCCGGCGTGGTGCTGCCCAAAGCGGGCGGTGCGCACGGCCGTGCCGGGCGGCAGCTCCGTTTCATCGCCAAAAAGCTGGCCCCGGCCGCTGGCCGCCCCCACCAGGCCATCGCCAAAATACTCGCGCACGGCCTGGGGCAGGCTGGCGCGCAGCCACTCGCCCACCAGCACGTGGTAGCGCACGCCGGGCAGCAGCGGCACCACGGTGCGGGGGCGGGGTAGGGCGGGGTCATCGGGCTGCTGCCAGTCTTCGTCCACCAGCAGGGCCTGGCCCAGGTCCTTGATGCCGTTGGAGCGCCGCGCGATGGCCTGGCTCAGAAACCGCGTCGGAAACAGGTTGATGCGCTGCAAGAGCCGCTCCACCAGCAGCCCGTTTTGCTCCAAATAAGAGCCCTCATGGGGCACGCCCAGCAAAAACACCGACCGCACGTGCGCCAGCCAGGGCGCTTTTTCAGTGAGCAATGAGCAGTGAGCAGTGAGTAATTGTTTAGCGGGCCGCTTGCGCCTGGTAGGCAATTGCTCATTGCCCATTACTAACTGCTCATTGCCATAGTAGCCCGCCGAGCGAATGATGAGCCCGCCCATGCTGTGGCCCACCAGCACCAGCTCGCCCACGGCGGTGGGGTAGGCGGCCACCAGCTCGGTGAGCAGCTGGCTCAGGGCGCGGCCATTTTCCGAGATGTGTAGGCCCGAGTTGAAGCGCACGTAGAGCGGGCGGCAGCCCAGCTCGGCGGCCAGGCGCGGCCCATAGCGCAGCGGCCCGCCGGCCTCGTCCTGGAAACCGGTTTGCCAAATCAGCTCGTCGCCCATCAGGCCGTGCACGAACACCACCGTTTTCTGGCGCGCCTCGCTCAGGCCCAGCTCGGCCACCGGCACGTCGTGCCCGCCCCTTCTAAAGCTCAGCGCAATGGCGCGCGGGTCGTGGCGGGCGGCCAGCTGGTCGCCGAGCGCCCCGTTGAGCACGGGCTGAAAAAAATGCTGGTGCGCCCGCCCCGCCTGGTACAGCAGCGTGGCCCCGCGCACGGGTAGCAGGGCCGTGCGGGCCAGGGTGGCGAGGGTGCGGCGCAGCATGGGGGGAAAGAGTAATTGGAGTAAGGAGAGTAATGGGTAATTTGAGTGGTGAGGGTAGTATTGTTCTGTTTGCTTGAACGACACTACGCTCACCATTCAAATTATGCTCATTACTCTTTCCTCCAACGCGGGCAACCAAAATCTGGTTGATGCGTCCAACAGATTCGGCGGCCGGGCCGCATCTTTGCAGTAGTTAATCCCTTGTTTTTGATATGAAAGTTCTTCTCCGCCCCCTCGTGGCCCTCGTGCTGCTGGGCAGCATCGCTACCCTGCTCACTGCCTGCGACTACAAATACAGCCCCGGCGTTAACACGCAGTTCGAGCCTGGCTTCAGTACCCCCAAAGGCTACACCAATGCCGACGTCAACCGCGACAGCATCAACAACCAGCAAACCGTGACCAAGCCCGTCGGCGAGGGCTCGGCCACGGATATCAAAAAAGGCGGCGTCAACAAACAGCTCAACTCGGCCCCGGCCGGCGACAACAACACGTCGCCCCAAACGGCCAGCGGTAAAATGGGCTCGACCGACCAAAACCAGGGCACCGCCAAGAGTCCCAAGGCGAGCGGCGGCGGCAACATGTAAGCCGTCCGCTGCGCCCCAAAAAGCCCGCTGCCACCCCGGCCGCGGGCTTTTTGGCGTCCGGCTAGGGGGGTAGGCCCGCTACAGCGGCGCCGGAAACTGCCCCGGCCGGGCGTAGCCATAGCGCACGGGCGCCAGCACCCGGTGGTAGCCATCGAGGCCCGAAATGGCGGCCGTGTCGGCGGCGGCCAGGTCGAGGGTGCCGTCCGGGCGCAGGGCCTCGGGGCGCAGGTACACGTGCTCCACGGTGCCCACCAGCAGCACCGTGCCGTTGAAAATGGCGTGCTCCTCCTTCAGCCGCAGCCCGATGCTGAGCGGGCTCTCGGCCACGTAGGGCGCCGGAAACTCATCGCGAAACTCGGCCGTGAAGCCGCAGGCGTCAAATTCCGACTCGTCCTCAAAGTTGGCCGAGGTGTAGTGGGCTTCGGCGGCCAGCGGCAGCGGCACGTGGTTGAGGGTGTAGCAGCCGCCGTTGTCCTTGATATTCTGGTAGGTGTGGCGCGGCACGGTGGTAGGGCGCGTCACCATGCCCAGCACCGCCGGGTCGGAGCCCAGGTGCAGCACCGAGCTGAAAATGGCCAGGTTGGTGCGGCCATCGGGCGCGGCCGTACCCACCAGGTTGGCCGGCTTGTAGCCCGGCAGGCCATTCACGAAGTTGAGGCGGTAAACCTTTTCAAAAGCCGTAATGTCGGCGGCGGTGAGGTGCTGCATGGGGGTAGGAAGCTGTTTGTCGCTTACTACCTGCAATGGCGGCGCGTTGTTAGATTGTCGCTCAGAAATACAATGCCTCGGGCAAATTTGGGTTGCCGGCTAAATGGTATCTTTTGCCGCAGCAGCGCATGTGTTTTATGCTCTCGACTTTCCAAGAAAAGCCTTTTACATAATCGAAGTTACAAGCGTACTCTTGAAATAAGGGCGGTTTCTGGCTCGCTCGGCCGCTGCGCCAAGCGTGGTACTTTAGCGGAGACCAGGCTCCATTTTGGGCGTTTACGAAACTCACCCCCTTTGGGCATTTCGTAAACTTTGAATCGTAGACGAGTTTCTTAAACTCTTCCTGCCCTATTGGGGCCCACTGGCCACCAGGTGCAGGGCTGATTTCTGCCGTTCACCGAAAGGAGCGTAATTTTTGCCCCTGCATCGCGTTCTGCCTTTTCAGTGAAACCACTTCTCTTGCTACTCCTAGCTGGGCCACTCGCTGTCGTCGCGCAGCCACAGCGCGCCCCTGCTCAGGTAACACTGCTGCGTGTGGAAGCGCACGCGTTTGGCGAGCAGCAGAACGTGACCGTCACTGCCGACTCGGTGGTGGTAACCAAAGTGCTGAGTACGGAGGACGGCAACCAACAGACCCGCTACGCACGGGCCCTCACGGCTCCAGAACACGATGCGTTATTGTCCCCTTTCAACCGCGTCTATTTGTCCGCGCTTTGGCCCGCCTACGAAGGCCGCAACGCCCCGACCGACGACGTGACATTTGGCCTCTTCATCCACAAAGGCGCAGTGGTGAAATACGTTAGCATTTACCGCTACAAGCTGGTGCCCTTTTACGCCTTTAGCAACCAGCTGAACCGCTTGGTGCCTACTGCATTTCAGTTGGGCTATACGGAGAGCTACTTTACCAACTGACCAGTAGTTTACGGAAAGGGTGATTTGAATGAGGTGAGCCCCATTTTACATCCTGTAAACGGTGGTGGCTGTTGTAGAACTCAGTAGAGCATCTCGTGAGAAGCCACTGACGGCCAAATCGGTCTGGCACCCGGGCGATAAAGTTGCTTTTAGCCGGTATTGGCCCTAGCTACGACCATGTGTCGAGCGAGCAGGCGGGTTCTGCAACAGCCACGGCGAATTACAACACGTAAAAATCAGTTTAACAAGGCGTTGCTGAAGCTTCAGCCGGTAATGACTTTGGTATGCTGCGAATGCCGCTGTTACTCGTACAAGTCTTGCAAGTCGGCGGCGGCCAGCTCCACTAGAAACTGACCCAGCTCGGCGGTGACGGCGCGCAGAAAGGCGGCACCCTTTTCGGCCGAGGCGGCGGCCGGGTTCCCTACCCCCGTGTCGGCGGTTACCTGGCTCCACTCGCGCTGGGCCCAGGCCCACTCGCGCAGCGCCCGCACGCGAAACTGCTTGCTGGCGCCGGAGCCAGCTTCGGCCAGGGGCCGCACCAAATCGGGGGCGATGTGGAGCATCATGCTCGTTTCCATTTCGTCGGCGTGGTCGCCGGGCGCTTCGAAAAACTGGCTCCGGTCCACAATGCGGAAGAGCGTGGCCGTGCTCAGAAATACGCTGGGAAACTCGGCTTGCAGCTCGCGCAGCATTTGGCGGAAGTCGTTGCCGCCGTGGCCGTTCAGTAGTAGCAATTTTGGGATGCCCTGCCGCGCCAGCACTCGCACCACATCGCGCAGAATAGCTAGCTGCGTGCTGGGGTTCAGGTTTATGTCGAGCGTAATGTCGAGCTGGCCGGTATTTACGCCGAAGGGGATAGTGGGTAGCACCACCACCTTGGCGCCCTGCTCCCAGGCTAGGCGCGCGGCCTCGGCGGCCACGTAGTCGCACTGGTAGTTGTCGGTGCCGTAGGGCAGGTGGTAGTTGTGCGCCTCGGTAGCGCCCCAAGGTAAAATAACCACCTCAAAGGCGGCATCCTTCACGGCTTGCCAGGTGGTTTCGGCTAGGATATAGGGGCGAGCGGGCATGGGTTAAGTACTGAAAAAAAAGGGTTTACTCCGCCAGCGGCTCCAGCGGCAGCGGAGGGGGTAGGGCGCCCACGTACGTTTGCTGGGTAAGTCGCGCCGCCACCAGCAGAAACAGCGTGAAGTTCACCGCCATCAGCCCCACGAAGAACCAGTAGTAGTTCGCGCCCTGAAACCGGGCAAAAAAGCCGCCCCGCGCAATGCTGGCGTTCATCAGGGCCAAGAAATAATTGCCGCCCGCGATGGTAAGCAGCCACAGCGACGTCGTGAGGCTCTTGAGCGTCGGCGGCGCGTGGGTGTAGGCGTATTCGAGGCCCGTGACGGCCACCATGAGCGTGCCGCCGGCCACCACGAAGTAGGCCAGCACCTGCCACCACACCGAGGGGCTACCCCCCCCGTCGAGGCCGTGCTGCACGCCCGCGATAATGCACATGGCCAGCGCCACCAGCACCATGCCGAGGCCCATGCGCCGCAGCGGCGTGGCCCGGATGCCGCGCCGCGCCAGCGCCGGATAGATGCGGTACGTGAGCAGCGGGTTGAGCCCGATGCCGAACACGATGCCCAGAATCTGGAGCTGCTCGGGCAGTGGGGCGTAGCCGGGCCACAGGTGGCGGTCGAGGTGCGCCGCTTGCAGCACCCACTCCGACTCGCTCTGGTTATAAAGCGCCCACAGCACCGGAATAAACAGGAAAATAACCCCTACCCGGCGCAGCGCGGCGCGGCTCTCGCCGGGCCCCAGCGCGTGGCGCAGGCCGGCGCGCAGGCCCGTGGGCGGCACCCGCACGTAGTGCCGCCGCCCCAGCCAGAACGTGAGGGCCGCCGCGCCCATCAGCAGGCCCGGCACGCCGAAAGCCCAGGCCGCCCCGGCGTAGGCATACAGCTCCGGAATGAGGGCCGTGGACACAGCCGCCCCCGCATCGATGGCCAGCTGAAACCAGCCGTAGGCCTTGGGCAGCAGGTGGGCATTGTGGGCCGTGAACTGGTCGCCGAGGTTGGCCGTCACGCTCGACTTGATGCCGCCCATGCCAATGGCAATCACGATAAGCCCCGCCCGAAAGCCCGCCAAATCGTCGGTGTAGGCGGCCAGTAGCGCGTGTCCCAGGCAATAAAATAGTGACAGCCAGAGGATAACGCGGTACTTGCCCAGCACCCAGTCGGCCAGCAGTGCGCCCACCACCGGCAGCGCGTAGCCCAGCGCCGCGAAGGAGTGCACGAAGTCATTGGCCCGCGCCTCGGCCGCCGCCGTGAGGGCCGCGCTGTGCGTAGGGTTGAAAAACTGCGCCACCAGAAACGTGGGCAAGATGGCCCGCATGCCGTAGTAGCTGAAGCGCTCGGCCACCTCGTTGCCGATAATAAAGGGCACCGCGCGCGGAAAGCGCGCGGCTTCGGCCGGTGGGGGAGGGGTAGGATTCAATTATCAGTTATCAATTATCAAGAAGCAAGTAACGGAAGATTGTGAGAATCAGCAAAAAGAGCGGACGCTGGATAGGCATGGCCGTTCTCTCTGAGTAAGCTGCTGCTTGCCTCACGCCGCCGCCACCGGGTCGAGGCACAGGCGGTTGCGCTGCAAGTGCAGCACCAGCGTGATGATATAGAGGCCATAGAGCAGCTGGTCGCCCACGAGGCTCCACTTTTCGAGCAGGCTGCTGCCGAATACCAGGCTCATAATCACCAGCATGGCCGCCACCAGTGCCGGCCGCGTCCACAGCCCCAGCAGCAGCAGCAGGCCGATGGCGCCCTCCGCGAAGGGTAGGGCGTGGCCGTAGGCGCTCACCAGGGCCGGGGGCAGCGGCGCGGCGGCAAATTCCTTGGCAATGCCCGCGCTGAAAACGGCCAGCTTGGGAATGCGCACCAGCCCGTGCATCAGGAAGTTGAGGCCGAGCAGCAGGCGGCCCAACACAAAGGCCAGCTCGAAGTTGTTGAGTTTCATAAGTAAAGGGGGGCCGCATCTTTGCGGCGGCGACGTAAGGTTCGCGTAGTATTCGCCGTTTGCCGCCCGATGGTTCAGCTGCTGCGCGGTAATTGCGCGCGGCCAGCCCTTATTCCCACCCACTATGCGCTCAAAATTTCGCCCGTTCCTGGTTTCAATTTGTGTGCTAGCCAGCCTGCTGCCGGGCGGGGCCGGGGCGCAGACTACCCCCGCGCCGCCGGCCGAAGCGCCGCTGTCAGCGGCCGGGCAGGCGCTGTTTGCGGGCGCGCCTACCCCCCAGTTGGTGGCCAGGCAGTTCAGCTTCACCGAAGGGCCGGCCGTGGACCGGCAGGGCAATATCTACTTCACCGACCAGCCCAACGACAAAATCTGGAAATACGACCTCGCCGGCCAGCTGAGCGTGTTTCTGAGCCCCGCCGGGCGCGCCAACGGCTTGTATTTCGATAAAAAAGGCAACCTCATTGCCTGCGCCGATGGCAATAACCAGCTCTGGTCCATCAGCCCCAGCGGTAAGGAAAAAGTGCTAGTCGATGAGGTGAACGGCCAGCGTCTCAACGGCCCCAACGACGTGTGGGTCAGCCCCCAGGGCGGCCTCTATTTTACCGACCCCTACTATAAGCGCGGCTACTGGCCCGCCGACCACGCCGGCCCCACCGGGCAGTACGTGTACTACCTGGCGCCCGGCGCCGCGCAGCCCGTGGCCGTGGAGAAAGCAATGAAACAACCCAACGGCCTCATCGGCTCGCCCGATGGCAAGCTGCTGTACGTGGCCGATATCGGGGCCAACAAAACCTACCGCTACCACCTGGGGCCGCAGGGCGAGCTGCTTGACAAGCAAGTGTTTGTGGAGCAGGGCTCGGATGGCATGACGCTCGACGAGCGCGGCAACGTGTACCTCACCGGCCAGGGCGTGACCATTTATAACCCCGCCGGCCAGCGCCTGGCCCACCTCGCCGTGCCCGCCGCCTGGACGGCCAACCTCTGCTTTGGCGGCGCCGATATGCGCACGCTCTTCATCACGGCTTCGGAGGCCGTATTCACGGTACCCATGCGGGT
>CAZZWL010000136.1:0-14360 GCA_964657755.1 uncultured Rhodanobacter sp. | reverse complement strand
AGAACGTCATGCTGAGCTTGCCGAAGCATCTCTACCGCGCCGCTGGGTTAGTAACCCAACGATTCGAGCGAGATGCTTCGACAGGCTCAGCATGACGTTCTGTTTTTTAAAAATCTACTAAACAGAGATTTTCTATCCCTTCATGAGAATTCGCTTTACCTACTTCGCCAGCGCGTTGGGCCTGTGGTTGGCGGCGGACGCGGCGTGGGCGCAGGCCCCTACCCCCCCGCCGGCCGGCAACCCCGTCATCAAGAACAAGTACTCGGCCGACCCGGCGGCGCTGGTGCAGGGCGGCACGGTGTACCTCTACACGGGCCACGACGAGGCGCCGCCGCCCCAGGAGCGCTACGTGATGCACGAGTGGCTGTGCTTCTCCTCCACCGATATGGTGCACTGGACCGAGCACCCGTCGCCGCTGAAAGTCAGTGACTTTGCCTGGGCCAAGGATGATGCCTGGGCCTCGCAGGTGATTGCGCGCAACGGCAAGTTTTACTGGTACGCGGCCGTGGAGCACGGCACCGTGCCGGGCAAGGCCATTGGGGTGGCGGTGGCCGATAACCCGGCGGGGCCATTTAAGGATGCGCGGGGCTCGGCCTTGATTACCAATGATATGACCAAGGGCGCCAGCATCAGCTGGGACGATATCGACCCGACGGTGATTATCGACAAGAGCGGTCAGGCCTACTTGTTTTGGGGCAACACGGCCTGCTACTACGCCAAGCTCAAGCCCAACATGACCGAGCTGGATGGCCCCATCCAGACCGTGAGCGGGCTGCCGCGCTACACCGAAGCGCCCTGGGTGCACGCGCACAACGGCTGGTACTACCTGAGTTTCGCCACCGAGTTTCCCGAGAAAATTGCCTACGCCATGAGCCGCAGCCTTACCGGCCCGTGGCAGTACAAGGGCATCTTGAATGAGCTGGCGGGCAACTCCAACACCAACCACCAGGCGATTATCGACTTCAAGGGCAAGTCATATTTCATCTACCACAACGGCGGAATAGACGTGCACGGCGGCAGCTTTCGGCGCTCGGTGTGCGTTGATTACCTGTACTATAACCAGGACGGCACGATGAAGCGCGTGCAAATGACGACGGAAGGCGTACTACCCGCTAAGTAATCCGTAGAAGCCTCTTCGCCCTGCCTGCTGCCCACCCGAAATGCCCCCGGCCCCCTGGCCGGGCGGGGCTCGGGTGGGCATTTTGCTGGGCCTCAGTGGGCCAGCGGCGGTAATTTTGATAGTAGACGACAGCTTTTAGTTTTATGACGGCAACTACGAAGAGCCGGGTGGCGGTGAGCGCCTTCTTTTTCTTACCGGGCCTGTGCTTCGCGAGCTGGGCCTCGCGCATCCCCGACATCAGCGCCAAGCTGGGCCTGAACTCGGGGCAGCTGGGGCAGCTGCTGCTGGCCATTCCGGCGGGGTCGCTGGTGTCGCTGCCGCTGGCAGGCTGGCTGGTGTCGACCTGGGGCAGCCGGCGCACGGTGCTGCTGGCGTCGGTACTCTACGCCGGCTTTTTGCCGCTGCTGGGCTGGGCGGGCAGCTTCTGGACGCTGGCCCCGGCGCTGGCGCTGTTTGGGCTGGCGGGCAACCTGCTCAACATCTCGGTAAATACGCAAGCCATTGGCGTGCAGCAGTTTTACGGCAAGCCCATCATGGGTTCCTTTCACGGGCTCTGGAGCCTAGCGGGGTTTCTGGGCGGGGCGCTGGGCACGCTGCTCATCGGCCTGCACCAGCCGCCGCTGCACCACTTTTTGCTG
Organism: uncultured Rhodanobacter sp.; assembly: GCA_964657755.1. Taxonomy (GTDB): domain Bacteria; phylum Bacteroidota; class Bacteroidia; order Cytophagales; family Hymenobacteraceae; genus Hymenobacter. The sequence continues at coordinate 12,602 of CAZZWL010000136.1, read as the reverse complement.
GTGCTGGGCGTGTGCCTGGGCATCGCGGCCTGGGCCCACGGCGGCACGCTGCGCGAAGACGTGGGCAGCCAAACCACCGGCCTGAGCCTGCGCCGGCCCGACCCCTACCTGCTGCGCATCGGCCTCATCGCGTTTTGCGGCATGATGAGCGAGGGCGCGATGTTCGACTGGGCGGGGGTGTACTTCCAGAAAGTGGTGCGGCCCGATGCGGCGCTCGTGACGGCGGGCTACGTGGCCTGCATGAGCACGATGGCGCTGGGCCGCTTTCTGAGCGATTACTTCACCCATCGCTTCGGCTCGATGCGGATGCTCCAACTCAGCAGCGGCCTCATTGTGAGCGGCTTGCTGCTGGCGGTGGGCCTACCCTACCTGGTGCCGGCGGTGGGCGGCTTCCTGCTCATTGGCTTCGGCATCGCGTCGGTGGTGCCGCTCTCCTACAGCGCGGCGGGGCGGGCCACGTCGGTGTCGCCGGGCGTGGCGCTGGCGCTGGTTTCGACCATTGGCTTCCTGGGCTTTTTGCTGGGGCCGCCGCTGATTGGCTTTTTGGCGCAGCTTTTCACGCTGCGGGTGGCGTTTGGGATGGTGGCCATCGTGGCGGCGGGCATCGGCGTGCTGTCGTCACTGCCGAATCCGGTGCCGGTGCGCGCGGCGCAGGCCGAGCCGGTGGCATAGGCAACTGCGCCGCCTACCCCCTTCTACCAGCTCAAGCGCAGCAGCGACACGCCCTGGCGGGGCAGCGTGAAGTGCAGCACCGTTTGGCCGTTTTGGGTGGTGACCCAGCTGGGCGAGGTGAGCAGGGCCAGCTGGCCGGCTTGCGTGAGGCTAGTCACCTGGGCGGGGGTAGGCGGCTGCGGCGAGCCCAGGGCCTGCCAGGCGGCGTAGGAGTTGCTGTGCGCCTCGTCGATGCGGTAGTGCTGGAGCAGGGCCCTATCGGCCGCGAGGCCCTGCAGCGTCAGGGCCACTTCGGCGGGGGCGGCGGGCAAGTCATCGTTGTGGTAGTTCCAGACCAGCACGGAGGCCGAGTGGCCGTCGGCCGTGGCCAGGGCGCCAATGTCGGGGCGCTGGCTTTGGGCCTGGGCCCGGATATCGGGCACGGTGAGGGCCGTGGGGTTGACGACGGCCACGCGCGGGCCGCGCAGCATGCCCAGCATCCGGAACACGTTGAGCACGGGCTTATCGACGCCGTTGGTGGCCAAATCGCGGAAGCCGGCAAACCAGGGCTGGTTTTCAAACTCAAACGACCAGCTCACCGCGCCCGCCAGGTTGACCCCGTACTGAGCGGCCAGCTCGCTGAGGCGGGCGTAGACGGCGGCCGTGTAGCTGGCGTAGAGGGTGCCGTTGCGGTAGGCATTTTCGGGGTTGGTTTGCACGCCGCAGGCGGCGCAGCCCTCGGGGTCATTTTCGCCGATGATGATGGGCAGCTGGCGCAGGGAGGGGTAGGAAGCCACGATTTTGAAGCCCTCCTCCATGTCGCCAAACTGCGCGCCCATGTTCATGCGCACGTGGCCGTCCACCACTTTCGGCGCGCCCTTGGCGTGGAAGGAAATGTAGTCGAGGCGCGTGCCGGTGCGACCAGTCACGTAGTTTTTACCGCTCACGCAGTGCGTCAGAAAGCCGCGCAGGTAGTCGGCGGCCTTGTTCCAGCCGGGGCCGGTGGTTTCGGGGCCGCCCAGGGTGGCGGCGGGCAGGGCGCGGTGCACGGCCGCCTCGGTGTAGTCGTAGAGCTGGTTGTATTCTTCGGGCGTGCCTTTCCAGTAGCCGATGTTGGGCTCGTTCCACAGCTCCCAGCGCCAGGTTTTCACCTCGGCCTCGCCGTAGCGGGCCACGCTGTGCCGCACCCACTGGTACACCAGCTCGCCCCACTTTTGGTAGTCTTGGGGGGGGTAGGCCCAGCCGGTATAAATGTCGTTGTAGTTGTCGCCCGGCTTCCAGTGGTGGCGGTAGGGCGCGGGGTGCGTCGACATGGCCTCGGGCATGAAGCCCAGCTGGGCAATCGGCTTCATGCCCCGGCTCACGTAGGCATCAAAAATGCGGTCCACGATGGTCCAGTCGTACACCGGGCGGCCTTTTTTGTCCTCGGTGTAGGCGTTGGTCGAGCCCCATTTGAGGGCCGCCGTGCCGTCGCCGGTGGTTAGCAGGTTGTGGGCGCGCACGTACACCGGTACCGGGCTCAGGGCCGCCAGCTCGGTCAGGAGCTTCTGGCCGTCGGGCATGTAGGTGTAGTTGGGCTCGTCGTAGCCGAAGTAGGCCTACAGCGGCGGCAGGGGCCCCAGCGGCTTGGCCACATCCACGGTGATAAGGACGGGGGTAGGCGCGGTTTGGGCCTGGGCAGCTGACAGTACACCTACGCTAATTGCTACTATTGGAAACAACCCACTGAAAGCAGAGAAGAAAATGTGAGGCATAAAATTTTGTTAATCAGCAGTTTATTAGCATCAAAGTAGAACGTCATGCTTCGACAAGCTCAGCATGACGTTCTACTTTGATGCTACTGAGTTATTTCCCCGCTGTCACGTCGGCCGCGGCCGTGGCAGGCTGGCTCAGCAGGTCGAGGTCAGTGAGCTTTTCGGGGAACCACACCGTCATTTCACCCCGGCCGCGGTTGGCCCAGGCGTAGTACGGAATGGCCACCAGCGTGCGCGGCGTGGTGCTTACGCTCGTGCCGTTGGCCTCGACCAGCACCACCGGCACGGTCGCCGTGAGCGTGGTCACGCCGTGCAGCAAGTTGGGTTGGTAGCTGGCCGCGAACGTAGTACCGGTCGGCACAATCAGGTTGCTGGTTTTGCCATTATTATCTTGCCACTCAGCACAGTACATCACCGGGCCGCGCTGCAAGGCTACCTTGCCCAGGTCGTCCTTCACGAGCGGGTTAGCGTGCACGCGGCGCACTGACAGCGGCAAATTCACCTCCACCACGTCGTGCTGGTGCCACTTGCGCGGCAGCACCGCGTAGCCGTTTTGCAGCTGGTAGGCGACCGGCTTGCCGTTGATTTTGATGGTGGCCCGCTCGGCCGAGGGCTGCTCGAACGTGTATAAGTCGGAGGGCATAGCCTCGTTGCGGGCCCAGCCGGGGATGCGCACCAGCAGGTCAAAATCGGCAGTTGACTTGGCCGGGTCCACCGTGAATTTCAGGCCGCCGTCCCAGGGGTAATTATTCTCCTGGGTGAGCTGCACCTTTTGTTTGTTCACCGTGAGGTTGGCCTTGCCGCTCACGAACAGGTTGGCGTACAAGGCCCTACCCCGCTCGGCGTAGACGTAACCGGGCAGCGCGGGCATGAGGCGGGCCAGGTTGGTGGGGCAGCACGAGCACTCAAACCAACCCGCCCGCGCCGGCTCAGTGTCGTGGTAGCCCTGGCTGTTCTTAATCTGCATGGCATTGCTGTAGAAGAACGACTTGCCATCGAGCCCTACCCCCGAAATCAGGCCGTTGTAGAGCACCTTCTCCAGCACGTCGATGTACTTGCCGTCGCCGTGCAGCTGAAACATGCGCTGGTTCCAGAACACGTCGGCCACCGAGGCGCAGGTTTCGTTGTAGGCCGTGGTGTTGGGTAGCTCGTAGTTGGCCCCGAAGCGCTCGCCGCCGGGCACCGCGCCGGTGCCGCCCGTCACGTACATCTTCTTGGCTACCATGTTGTTCCAGATGGTATCGACGGCCGCCAGCAGCTGCTTGTCGCCGGTGAGGGCGGCCACGTCGGCCATCGCCGAGTACAGGTATTCGGCGCGCACGGCGTGGCCCTCAGCCTCGGTCTGGGCCACCACGGGCTTGTCGTCCTGCCAATAGGAGCCATTTTTGAACGGGTCGCCGCTCTTGGGGTCATACTTGGGGTAGTGGCCCCGCGCTTCGAGGAAAAACTTGGCCGTGCTCAGGTACTCGGGCTTGCCGGTCACGCGGTAGAGCTTCACGAGGCCCATCTCCACGATTTCGTGGCCGGGCGCCACGCTGCGCTTGCCGGGTCCGAATACGGAGCACACCAGGTCGGCATTTTTGAGGGCAATGTTAAGCAGCGTTTTTTTGCCCGTCGCCTCGTAATGCGCCACGGCCGACTCGTAGAGGTGGCCCGAGTTATAGAGCTCGTGGCTCATCTCACGCTCGTTTACCCAGCGCTCGGGCCCCGACCACGGGTGCGGGTGGGCGGGGTCGATGGTGCGGGCCGTGTAGAGGTAGCCGTCGGGCTCCTGGGCCGCGCCGACCTTGGCAATCAGCTCATCCAAATAGGCCGACAGCTTGGCATTGGGGTACACGCTGAGCGAGTACGAAGCGCCCTCGATGGTCTTATAGATGTCGGTATCGTCAAAGGGAAATGTCGTCGCAAACTTGCCCTGGTGGGCCGCCGCCATCTCAAAGTTCTTCACCCGGTTGGTGCTTTCGCAGCGCGCAAACGACGCCGGGATGGTCACATCCGTATTCGTTTTGAGGCGCGGCAGCCAGAAGCTATCCGTGAGCTTGACCCGCGTAAACGGCACGGCCTGAATGGGATAATCAAGCTGCTGGGCAGCGGCGGGCAGCGCGGCGGCCAGGCCAAGGGCGAGGAGGAAGGACTTGGATGAGAGCATAGGGGGCAGGAATTTATATTTATCGCCCAGTAGGGTGCGGGGCTTGCCCCCGCCCGTTGTTGAACGGAATCGTCGGGTTGAGCGGACGACGGGCGGGGGCAAGCCCCGCACCCTACTTTGGCACCTCACTTCGCGACGAGACGAGTATACTCCTTACTCCGCCGTCACTTCCAGCACGTGGCTGGTCAGCGCTTTGGCTTCGGGGTCGCTCAGCACTACCCCCACTTTCTGGAGGTAGTCGCCGGAGTAGGTCTGGCCATTGGCCGGCAGGTCCGATTTACGGCCGGGCATCAGGTTGATTTCGGTGAGGCGGTAGCGGCGGGCCGGGTCCAGGCCCTGCAGCTTCACGGGCAACACCGTTTCGTGGAAGCGCGTGCGCAGGTTATAGCCGAATATTACCGCTTTACGCTGGTCTTCAGCCACGTAGAGCAGCGCGGCCTGGTTGCCTTCGTAGGGCGAGCGTAGCTTGTACAAGTCGCCCTGCCAGATAACGGGGCTCAGGCGCTTATAGTCCTTCACGGCCTGCTGGCTGAATTGCAGCTCGGCGGGTGTCATCTTGCTCACCTCGATGTCGTAGCCGAGCTTACCCGACATGGCCACGTCGGTGCGAAATTTCAGGGTCTGCTGCTGATTCCAGTTCGTGACGTGGCTGGCTATCGTGTTGGCCGGAAAGAAGTTGAGGAAGCCCCACTGAATGTATACCCGCTCCAGGGCGTCGGTGTTGTCGCTGGCCCAAAACTCGGTGAAGTACTTCAGGCCGCCGTAGTCGGCGCGGGCGCCGCCGCCCGAGCACAGCATCATGGGCACGTGCGGGTACTTCTGGCGCACGCGCTCCAGCACCCGGTACAAGCCGCGCACGTAGTCGATGTAAAGGTGCGACTGGTCCTTGCCCAGATACTGCGAATAGCCATTGGTAATCATGCGGTTGCAGTCCCACTTGAGGTAGGCCGCGCCCTGGCCGAGCTGCGCGTCCACGACGCCGTACACGAAGTCCTGCACCTTCGGATTGGTGAGGTCCAGCACGAGCTGGTTGCGCGAGAGGTCCTCGGCCCGGCCCGGCAACTTCAGTATCCAGTCGGGGTGTTTCTCGTACAATTCGCTCTTGGGGTTCACCATTTCGGGCTCAATCCAGATGCCGAACTTGATGCCTTCTTTGCTGGCGGTTTGCACCAGGTGCCCTACCCCATTGGGCAGCTTCGACGCGGTGGGCTGCCAGTCGCCGAGGCCCTGGTGGTCGTCTTTGCGCGGGTATTTGTTGCCAAACCAGCCGTCGTCGAGCAGGAATAAATCGACGCCCAGCCGGGCCGCGTCGCCCATCAGGGCATCGAGCTTGGGCTCGTTGAAATCGAAAAACGTGGCTTCCCAGTTGTTGAGCAGCGTGAGGCGGGGTAGGGTGCCGTCGAGGGTGCCGCCCTGCTGGCGGGCCCAGCGGTGCAGGTTGCGGCTGGCCTGGCCCTTGCCCTGGGTGCTGTAGGTGAAGATGAACTCGGGCGTGGTAAAGACCTGGCCAGCTGGCAAGGTATACTCCGAAGCGTAGGGGTTAATGCCGGCCGACACGCGCAGGGCGTTCTCATTATCCACCTCAAAAGCCAGGCGGAAGTTGCCGGTCCAGGCCAGGCTGCCGGCCAGCACGTCGCCGGTGGTTTCGGTGGCGGGCCGGTCGGGGGCCAGGAAAAACGACGCCGTCTGGTACATGGCGGCGCGGGTGCCGAGCTTGGTATCGAGCATCTTGGTGCCGCTGGTGAGCTGGCTTTCGACCTCCTTGGCCTCCTCGGCCCAGTCGCCGTGCAGCTGCGTCAGGTAGTATTTCGGCGCCTCGAAGTGCAGCATGGCCGAGGCGTAGTTGGTGAGCACCACCGGCTTCTTCTCGTGGTGCACAATCTCGGTCCAGGTCTTCATCACGTCCTCGCGCTGGTAGGCCACGAAGTGCAGCCGCACCTCCACCGGGTAGCGCGGGTCGCGCAGGCGGATGGTGGTCGTGGTGGCATCGTCGCCGGTTTTGGCAGTTTCCACCCCGGCAAATTCCAGCGCCAGGCCGGGGTTGCCATCGGCGTGCACCACGCGCAGGGCGGGCTCAAACAGGTTATCGGTGCCGGCGGGGGGGTAGGCCTCGTGGCGCTGGGGCAGGCCCTGGTAGTCGGCCGCGGCGGCCAGCTTCGAGCCGAGGTAGGTCTGGTAGAGCTTGTGGTTGGGGCCCACGGCCAGCGCCAGGCTCACGTGCGCGGTTTCAATAACGATGGGCGCAGCGGGTTGAGATTGAGCCACGGCGATGAAAGGCAACGCGAAGAACAACAGCCAGTAAAAAGAACGAAACGCAGTCATGAGCAAAAAGCTAAGTCGGCCAAGGGGTGGGAAAGGAGCCGGCGCTACTTCCGGGTTTTCGGACTTGAAATCCGGTAAAAGCCCGCGCCGTGCCGCCGAATGTAGGGCGCAAACTCGCCCTGCACCGCCCCCAGCGCGCGGCCGCTCCACAGGTCCTGCACGGTGCTGCCGGGGGGTAGGCCCAGCTCGGCCAGCGCCACCGGCACGCGCACCGAGTCGGCGGGCGCAGGCTGGTACGGGCTGTGAGTGAACACCAGCGCCCGGAACGTGCCGCCGGTATTCTGCCCCGCCGCCGCCTGGTCGAGCCCCACGGTGGCCGTAAAGCGGGTGTAGCCCGCCGGCAAGTCGTATTCAATCACCGAGTTGGCGTGGGTACCGATGCCGGCGGCGTAGGTCTGGCCCGCCACGCTGAGCGGACCGCCGCTCACGCTTTTGCCTACCGTGGCCTGGCCCCAGCCGGCGCTGGCCGCCTGCCAGGGCAGCGTGTTGAGGGCGAGGGTTTTGCCCGCGCCATCGCTGAACGTGGGGTTCAGCCAGTCGGCGTGGTCCCAGGCGGTGCCGTCGTCGCCGCCGCGAATGGCTAAGTAGAGCTTTTGGGCACCGGCGATGTTCACGTCGAGCGGCGCCTGCGGGGCTTGGCGGTTAAGGAGGGGGGTAGCAGCCGCGGCGGCGCTGGCGGGGGCCTGCTCCTGGTCCTGGGCGTTGAAAAGGGCCAGAAATTTATCGCCGGTTCGGGGGTCGTCGGCGGTCCAGCCCACCAGGTCGCCGCGTCGGAATAGCTGGCGGTTGTGCGTGCTGGCCTTATTCACCGCCAATACGCGCGGGTTGGTGAGGAGGGCCAGGGTAGCGGGCGTGCTGCTGGGCAGGTCGCCGCCGAACATCAGCGGCGAGCGGAAGATGCTCCATAAGGTCATGAGCGTGCGCTGCTCGTCGGGGGTGAAGCGCGTCTGGCGGTCGTCGCCGCGCTCGGCCCGGATGCCCAGGCGGCCCAGCGGCAGCATGTCGGCATCGGGCCAGGCCCCGGTCATAATGAACGGCGCCCAGCGCGCGCACACCGCGAAGTGCTCCTTGAGCTGCTCCCACGAGTCCCAGAAATCGCCCACCGTGCGCCACATGTTGGCGTACTGCTGGGCGTGCTTGGCGTCGGCAATGGGCGTTTCGCCCGGCGACATGCTGAACACGATTTTGCGCCCCGTGCGGTCGATAGCCTTGCGAATCAGCTCAATCTCGGCCGTGTGGTAGGGCTCCGAGAGGTCGTCAATCTTCACCAAGTCAACGCCCCAACTCGCGTACAGCTCAAACAACGAGTTGTAGTACTCCTGCGCGCCGGGCCGGGCGGCCACCACCGTGTACATGTCGTGCAGCCACGCGGCCTGGCCTTCCTTACTGTAAATGTCGGCCGCCGTCAGCTTCGTACCCTTGATAGGCAGCTTGCGCTGCACCGCAATCACGGGCACGCCGCGCATGAGGTGAATGCCGAATTTCAGTCCCTGCGCGTGCAGGTGGTCGGCCAATGGCTTGAATCCCCTACCCCCCGCCGCCGACGGGAAGCGATTGGGCGCGGGCACGAAGCGGCCGTAGGGGTCGATGTTCCAATCGGGGTCTTTCTCGTTGTAGCCGTGGGCCGTATCGTTGCCCACGTACCAGCGGATATCGACCACCACGTACTCCCAGCCGCTCTTTTTCAAGTACTTGGCCATGTAGTCGGCGTTGGCCTTGGTTTCGGCCTCGGTCACGGTGGGTCCGTAGCAGTCCCAGCTGTTCCAGCCCATGGGGGGAGTAGGCGCCCACTGGTGGAAGTCGGTGGGCGCGGCCTTCTGGGCGAGGGCCGGCGTGGCACTACCCAGGGCCCAGATGCTACCGAAGAAGAGGTTACGCAGACGATTCATGTACTAAGAGCAGCGGCGCGGTCGCCTATTTTTTCTTGCCCCAAATGGCCGTGCCGTTATTATCGAGGCCGGTGAAGATGAGGGTGGCTTTCTTATTTTCCCAATCGCGGCCCTGCTGCACGTACACCGGGGCGCTGGTGCCGTTGCTAAAGCGCAGCGTCAGCCACGGCGCGGCGTAGGTCCAGGTGCCGGTGGTGGCACCGCCGAAGGTGCCATCGGCCGCCAGCGTGAGGGCAGTGCTATACTGAAAATTGGGGGTAAGCTGCTCATTGCCATAGCCCGGAATCACGACGTAGTTGAGGGTAATCTGCTCCCAGGTGCCGGCCAGGTCGGCTTGGGCCACGGCGCTGTTGTCTTCGCCCGCGTAGCGCTCCGGCGACACCACCGGCCAGCCCGAGGGCGTCCAGAAAATCTTGCGCACGTGCAGGTCCATGTAGTACGAGTCGATGCCCGGCCGACCCTGGTGGGCCATAAAGTACTGGCCGTTGCCATCCGAAAACACGCCGCAGTGGCCCGTGCCCTGCCAGCCGCTGTGGCCACTAAACTGGTAGGGCGCCAGTATCATGGGGCCGTGGTCTTCGGCCAGGTTGATGTCGTGGCCCTTAAAATCGAGGAAAGGGCCGGCGGGCGAGTCGGCGCGGCCCACCCGCACGTTGTACTTGGTCTGGAGCCAGTCGTAGGAGATGAACAGGTAGTACTTCTTCTGCTCCGCGTTGTAGATAATCTCGGGCCCCTCGATGTTGCCATTGATGGCCGTGCCCGTAAAACCGCGCTGCGCGATACGTGGCCCGCGGTCGCCGGGGGTAGCGTTGAGGCCGGTGGCGGCGTCGAGCTTCACGGTGTGAATGCCGTCGAAGGCCGAGCCGTAGTACAGGCGGTGCTGGCCCTGCTGGTCGATGAGTACCGTGGGGTCGATACCGTTGGTAATGTCAGCCGATGAGTTGTCGGTGGTCACTACCAGGCCCTTTTCCGTCCAGGGCCCCGTGGGCGAGGCCGCCGTAGCCAGGCCGATTGCGCTCAGCTTAAACACGTTGGATGCCAGGGAGTAATACAGCCGGTACTCACTCCCTACTTTCAGCACGTAGGGCGCCCACAGCAGCTTGTTGGGCGTGCCCCCGCGCTGCGTGATGTAGGCCACGCCCAGTGGCGGCAGGCCCTTGAGCGCCCAGCCCACGAACTCCCACTGCACCAGGTCCTTCGAGCGGCGCATCTGCAAGCCGGGCGTCAGTACGGCGTCCGAAATGCCGTAGCCCACGTCGGTGCTGTACATATAATAGTAGCCGTCGTCGGCCTTGAGCACCGACGGGTCGTGCACGTTGTAGGGCCCCCACTGCGCCGAGGAGCTCAGCGGCGCCACGTTGGAGTAGGTGTCGGTGATGCTGTTGATATCAAACGCGGCCGGCGTGGGAGTGGGCGTTGGGGCCGGCGTGGGCGTGGGTGTGCTGCTGGTCGTGTCCTCCTTTTTGCAAGAAGCAGTGCCGAGCAGCAGCAGCACCCAAAGGCTGCTCCAGCGCAGCGAAGTAGAAATGGGCTTCTTCATGGCAATTGGGGGGGGTAGGACCGAAGGCGTTAAGCATAGAAATCAGGTTTCCGCAGGGCCGCTCAAACGCTAGCTGCGCGTCAGCTGCGCGGGGCTCAGCCTGACGCGCAACTAGTTTTGGGAGGCCCTACCCCCTACTTCTTGCCCGGCACGCGTAGCACCGTGAACGAGTTAGGGGCCAGCGTGTAGCTCAGCGTGGTGCCTTTCACACTAAAAGTCGATTCCTGGGGCGCGAGCTTTTTGGGCTCCGCCAGGCTGTTTTGGGTTTGCAGGTCGGCGCTGGCCAGGGTTTGGGCGCGGCCGGTTTTGCCGAGCTTTTTGGCGCCGACCAGGTTGATGTTGACCGGGCGCGGGCTGCTAGAGTAGTTCACCAGCTTCAGCACCACGTCGCCGGCCGCGTCGTCGGCCACGGCGCTGGCGAAGAGGTTGTCGGCGCCGTTTTTGGCCCCGGCGGGCATGGTCACGGGCAGCACGTTGGTGCCTTTGTTGAGGGCGTAGAGCTTTTGCACGTAGTAGCTCGGCGAGCCGTACGAGTTGAGGTTATCAAACCAAATCATGTCGGGCGTCCACTGCCAGGCGTCCACGTTGGCGAAGAGCGGGGCGTAGCTGGCCATGCCCACCACGTCGGCGTTGCGCTCCAGGCCGGTCATAAAGGCGGCTTCGGAAATGGCGCATTCCCAGGTGTTCTTGTTCTCGGGGCTGCCGATGGCCACGCTCTGGGCGGCGTACTCGCCGGCGAAGATTTTGGGGCCGGTGCGGGGGTACTTGTCGTAGCGGTCGGCGTGCGCGCGAAACCACTCGGGCTTGGCGTAGTAGTGCTCGTCCACATACTCGGCTTTGAGCTCGCCGAGGCGCTTGCTGGCCTTGTCAAACAGCTCGCCGTCGGGGCTGGGGCCGGCGCTGCTCACAATTTGCATCTGCGGATATTTCGCCTTGATGGCCTTCGCAAACGGCTCGTAGCGCTCCAAATACTGCGGGCCCCACTGTTCATTCCCTACCCCTATGTACTTGAGGTTGAAGGGCGCGGCGTGGCCCATTGCCACGCGCTTGGCGCCCCAGGGGCTGCTGGCCGGGCCGTTGGCAAACTCCACGAGGTCAAGCGCGTCCTGAATAAACACGTCCAGCGACGGGTCGCCGGTGCTGGGGGGGGTAGGGCTGCCCGCGTTCGGGCCCTTGGTGCTGGCGCTGCCCATCGGGGCCAGCTCGCCCGAGTTGAACTGGCAGGCCATGCCCACGTTCAGGATAGGTAGGGGCTCGGCTCCAATGTCTTCCGAAAGCTGGAAATACTCAAAGAAGCCCAGCCCGAACGACTGGTAGTAATCGGGCGTCGAGCGGTGCTTGAACTCCATGTTCCAGCGGTTTATCAGCGGCTGCCGGCTGGCCACGTCGCCGATGGTTTCCTTCCACTGGTAGCGCTCCGAAAGCGTGCGGCCCTCCACAATGCAGCCGCCGGGGAAGCGCAGGAAGCCGGGCTTCATGTCCTTGAGCAGCTGCACCAAATCGGTGCGCAGGCCGTTGGGGCGGCCCTGCCAGGTATCCTTTGGGAAGAGCGACACCACGTCCAAATCTACGCTGCCGGTGCCGGTGAGCACCAGCTTAAGGTGGGCTTTATTCTGGGTGGCGGTGGGCTTGAGCACGGCCTTATACTGCTGCCACTGGTCGCCGAAGCCCGTGACCGGCGCCTGGGCCAGCACCTCGCCCTTCTCGCCCACCAGCACGGCGGTGAGGCCGCTGATGCTGCCCGCCCCGCGCCGGGCGTAGAGCGAGAGGTTGTAGTCCTCGCCCGCTTTCACGCCCATGCCCCGGAAGCCCTCGTTCTCGATGCCCGCCTCGCCGGTGCCGCCCGCCCGGGTCGCCAGGCGCAGGTAGTGCGCGTTGTTCTGGCTGATGCCCTGCTCGTTGCGCACGGCGTAGGTATCGAGGTTGAAGCCGCTTTGCAGCGCCTTCCAGCCAATGAGGCCGGGATTGATTTCGAACGACTTGTTCTTCACCAGCTCGGGGTACAGGCCCCCGTCGGCGGCAAAGTTGATGTCCTCGAAAAACAGGCCGTACATGTTTTTATTGACGGCCGCGCCGGGCTTATTCACCTGCACGGTGAGGGTAGCCGGCGCCTGGGCGCTGGCGGCCAGCGCGCCGAGTAGCGCGAGGCCGGTAGTGAGGGTAGGAAGGCGAAGGGTGGGAATAAATTTCATATCGAGAAGATAATGTCCAGTCTTAAAGCCCGTTAAAGGACTGTCATGCTGAACGCAGTGAAGCATCTCTACCGCTTCGTTGCATGAGGCTGAACGAAGCGGTAG
>CAZZWL010000135.1:0-14464 GCA_964657755.1 uncultured Rhodanobacter sp. | reverse complement strand
GCTGGCCGTGGAAGCGCCCGATTATACCCTGGGCCTGATGGTGCGCGAAGTGCCGCGCCCGGTCACTATTCCGGTGAGTCTGATTGAGCCCGCCCCGGAGTTTGTGCAAGACACTGGCCAGCGTGAAAAGTATTTGGAGGGCATTGCCCGGCTGCCGGGCAGCCAGGACGTAATTATCGTGCTGGATATGCCCAAGCTCCTTACCCCCAGCGAGATAATGCGCCTGCCCGGCGCTCCGGCCGAGCCGCCGGCCAAGTCGGCTAAAAAAACCGCCGCCAGTGGCAATGCACCCGCGGCCCCCCAAACGCCGTAGAGTGCCCAGCCGGCTTATTGGGCCGGCGTTGTTTCCTCCTTCTCACTTCAAGATTCTGACTGTACATGAATAAGCGCATTCTCATCGTCGATGACTCGTTCTATATGCGGACGATGCTCAAGAATATGCTCACCGATGCCGGCTACGACGTAGTGGGCGAAGCCGCCAATGGCCAGCAGGCCCTGGAAATGGCCGTAGCTACTACCCCCGACCTGATTACCCTCGACGTTATCCTGCCCGACAATACGGGCCTGGACGTGCTAAAGGGTATTCGCCAGCAGCAGCCCGATGCCAAAGTGGTGATGTGCTCGGCCGTGGGCCAGGAAACCATTGTGAATGAGGCTATTGAAAACGGCGCCCTCGCCTACATCGTGAAGCCTTTCTCGGAAGAGCGCGTGCTGGAAATCGTGGGCAGCGCCCTGCAAGGCGACAGTTCGCTCGCCTAAGGCCACTGCGTACGGCTGGGTGGATAGCTATTTATCCGCGCATCTTTTTTAACTGCTGCTAGTTTTGCCCTTACTTCTGCCTGCTTCTCCTTTCGTTACCACATGGTGCGGTACAAACGCCGACCCCGAGTGCCCCGCCGTGGCTAACTCGCGCGGTACGGGGGGGGTAGGGACTTTTCCTAGCCACTTAGCAAGCTGCCGGCTATGAAATCACGCGAGCAGGAGTACCGGGAGCTGTTTATGGCCGAGGCGCTGGAGTACTACGACGCTATGTCGCGGCACCTCAGCGAGTTGGAGCGTAACCCGCAGGATATGGGCGCGCTCAATGAGCTGTTTCGGCTCATGCACAACCTGAAGGCCAATGCTCGTGCTATGGGCTTCGTCGACATGGGCGAAGTAGCCCACAAGATGGAAACCCTGTTTGGGCAAATTCGGGAACAGGAACGCGCTTTCACTGGCTCGCTCGTCACGCTCACCTTCCGGGCCGTTGATATCCTGGGCAACATGATTCGGGCCGTGGGCGCCGGCCAGGAATCAGATGATGCCAAGCCTTTTATCGAAAACCTGGAGCGCCTCATTCAGGGCCAGGAGCCCGTTGAGACCCAGGCCAAACAAACTGAGGAAGAAGCTGAGGGCGACGCCGCCCGCAAGCTGGAGCTGTCGGACCTGGTCTATATTCCGGTTAAAAAGCTTGATAACCTGCTTAATCTGGTGGGTGAGCTCGTCATTGACCGGGACCGGATTCTGACGCTGGCTGCTGAGCTCAACCACCCGGCCTTGCAGGCTACGGCCCAGCACCTATTTCGCATCTCCGACGACTTGCAATACTCCGTAATGGATGTGCGCCTGGTGGGGGCCGGGGTATTGCTCAACAAATTTCCACGAGTGGTGCGCGACGTGGCTGCGGCCGAAAACAAGCAAGTCGAGCTTTCCCTGGCCGGTCAGGATGTGCAGATTGACCGCAATGTGCTGCAGCTTATTACGGATGCGCTGCTGCACATCGTGCGCAATGCCGTCAGCCACGGCCTCGAAGACCCTGCTACCCGCCAGGCGGCCGGTAAAGCCGCCATCGGCCAACTACGTATCACCGCTCTGACGGAGCGCGACGACGTGCTGATACAAGTGCAGGATGACGGCCGGGGTATCGATACCGAGGCCGTGCGGAGCAAGGCCATTCGCAAGGGGGTAGTGACCGCCGAAGCGGCGGCGGCGCTCGACGAGCAGGGCGTATGGGCGCTGCTATTTGAGGCTGGGTTCTCGATGGCGGAAAAAATAACCGATATTTCGGGCCGGGGCGTGGGCCTCGACGTGGTGAAACTGGCCATTGACTCGCTGGGCGGCCGCCTGCGCGTGGCTTCCGAGCTCGGCAAAGGCACGACGTTTACGCTGGTCCTACCCACCTCCATCGCGGTGAAGGGCGCCCTGCTGATTGAACTCGATGAGCGGGCCTACGCCGTGCCACTGCTGCACACCGATACGGTGTTGGCCCTGGCCAACGACCAGGTATTTGCCGTGGGGGGCTTGCTAATGACGCGGGTGCAGGACGAAAACGTGCCGCTGATACCCCTGCGGCAACTGCTGTATGCCGAAGGCGAAGAAATGCTGCCGCGCGCCACGCGGGCTGATTTATCTATTACCGATGGGCTGTTACAGGTGCTGATTGTCAGCTATGGCAATCGGCGCCTAGGGTTAATTATTGACCGTTTTCTGCGCCAGCAGAATATAGTGGTTAAATCGCTGAGCAAGCCGCTCGACACCATCGACCTGTTTGGTGGGGTGACGCTGCTGGGCAGTGGCCAGTTGTGCCTGGTATTGGATGTGCCTGCCCTTACCCGGTTGTTTCTAGCTAAGCGACCTTGACTTTAGCTGCTCGCTGTCTTTTTTCGTATTACCTTGCCGGCCCTGGCCGCCGCTGCTACGTACTAAGCCGTTATGAATTTAGCAATGAATGAGTTAGAGCGCGATATTATTCGCGAAATCTTGAATATCGGCTTGGCGCGAGCAGCCGACAGCTTTGCTGTCATCGCGCAGGAGCGGGTAATGCTGGAGGTACCTAACCTAGACTTACTGCCCAGCACCAGCATTATTGAGCGCGTGCGCGACTACCAAACGCGCTATGTTGCTATTCAGAGCGATATTCGGGGAGATTTCAACGGGTCAACATTCATGTTTTTTTCGGGGCAGCACATTCAGCGCCTCTCGCGCGTCTGCCTGCGCATGCAAGTGACAGATTCCCTGCAGCTCAACGAATTACAGGAGTCGCTGCTACTGGAAATAAGTAATATTATTACGGGCGCCTTGGTAACTCAGCTGGCTAATATCCTGAAAGCCAGTATTTACGGTGCGCCGCCGCTGGCCCCCACCGGCGATTTGGCTACCGCGCTGCAGAGCTTAATGCCCGACCCCGAAGCTTTACAACCCCTCATTTTTTCGGTTATTACGCAATTTTCAGATAAGGATAACTCGGTAGAGCTGCCCTTGATGCTGTTTTTTGACCGGGCGACCTTTGAGAAAATCCTGGAAATAATTCGCACGTATGATTTCTTGGGTAAAACGCAGTCGGCGGCTTAGTCAAGAGCCTTGCGTTTAACACCCTTGGCTGCCACCAATGGGCCGCCACCTTCACTCTCCCTTATTTTTCAATCCACCAAGTGCTTGGCGCTTGGTGTTCTTTTTTACCGTGTCTGAATCAACTCTCGCGCAAAAGATTGCCAACTTTGACCCCAATGCCCTCGGCGACGCCGCGGGTGGGCTTTTTGGCCTGCCCTTTACCCCGGAAGAAGCCCAGGTAGTAGTGGTGCCCGTGCCGTGGGAAGTGACCGTGAGCTACCGCGTTGGTACTGCCCAGGGCCCCGAAGCCATTCGCGCCGCCTCTCTGCAGGTGGACCTCTATGACCCGGACCTGCCCGAAGCCTGGAAGCTGGGCCTGGCACTGGAGGAAGAAGACGAAGCCATTGCTCGCACCAGCCGTGAGCTACGCCCCGTGGCCGCCGATTACATCAACTGGCTAGAGGAGGGGCAGCCCCAGGAAGGAGCCAGCACGCACGGCACGGTGCCCGGTCGCATCAATGCCGAAGGCGACAAGCTGGTGCAGTGGCTAAAGGCTAAAACCGGGGCGCTGCTCGACGCTGGTAAGGCGGTAGCCGTGCTGGGTGGCGACCACAGCACCCCGCTGGGTTTTCTGCACGCTTTAGCCGAGCGCCACCCCGACGGCTTTGGTATTTTGCAAATCGACGCGCACTGCGACCTGCGCCCGGCCTACGAGGGTTTTCAGTACTCGCACGCCAGCATTATGTACAATGCTTTGCAGCTGCCCGCCGTCAAAAAGCTGGTGCAAGTGGGCATCCGCGATATGTGCCAGCAGGAAGCCGACCTTATCGAACATTCGGTGGGTAGGGTGGCCTTATTTGGCCAGCGCTTCATGAGCGAGGAGAAATTTGCCAAAAAATCCTGGAAGAAGGTGTGCGGCAAAATCATCGCGCAGCTTCCGCAAAAAGTATATCTCAGCTTTGATATCGACGGCCTCGACCCCAAGCTGTGCCCCGGCACCGGCACTCCCGTGCCTGGCGGCCTGGAATTTGATGAGGCTACTTATCTGCTGCGCATGATTGTGCGTTCGGGCCGTACCATTATTGGCCTGGACCTCAATGAAGTGGCGCCCGGCGATACCGATTGGAATGGTATCGTAGGGGCGCGCCTCCTGTACCAGCTCTGCAACTGGATGGCCGTTTCGCAGGGCCGCCTGGTAGCCAAAGGTGTAGAAGGAACCGAAGAGAAAAGCGCTAAAAAATAAGGTATAAGTCATCTTTCAACCACTGCCAATCAGCCAATCAACACAGTAAAAAAATGGGCAAAATTCTTATCAAATTCATTCTTACGGCCGTGCTTACTTACGGCTTGGCCCAAGTGCTCCCCAACGTGCGCCTCGATGGGATGGGGAGTGCCGCCGTTCTGGTTATCGTGATGGGCCTGCTCAATGCGACGGTGAAGCCAATCCTGAAAATAATCGGCTTCCCGATTACGGTCCTGACGCTGGGTATTTTTCTGCTGATTATCAACGTTATCATCGTGAAGCTGGCCGATTTGCTGATGACCAGCTTCGCCGTGACCGGCTTCGTGAACGCGCTGCTTTTCAGCTTGGCCCTGTCGCTGGTGACGACGGTAGTAGACATGGTAATCGACTAGCTTGCCCGGCTGGTTTTAGCCACTAAAAAAGGGCCCGCGGTTGCTACCGCGGGCCCTTTTTTATGTTAAGAGTTCTGGTCTTTATTACACGCGCCGGATATCGGCGCCGAGGGCATTCAGGCGCTCGTCGATGTTCTGATAGCCGCGGTCAATCTGCTCCACGTTGAGGATTTTGCTGGTGCCCTCGGCGCTGAGGGCGGCGATGAGCAGCGCTACCCCCGCCCGAATGTCGGGCGACGACATGGTAATGCCGTTCAGCTTTTTCTGGCGGTCGAGGCCAATAACCGTGGCGCGGTGCGGGTCGCAAAGAATAATTTGCGCGCCCATGTCGATAAGTTTATCCACGAAGAACAAGCGCGACTCAAACATCTTCTGATGAATGAGCACCGTGCCGCGCGCCTGCGTTGCCACTACGAGGATAATACTCAGCAGGTCAGGCGTGAAGCCCGGCCAAGTGTGGTCGCTCACCGTAAGGATGGAGCCGTCGAGGTACGTACCAATCTGGTAGTGCTCCTGCGCCGGCACGAAGATGTCATCACCCCGAAATTCGAGTTGAATGCCCAGCTTGCGAAACGTATCCGGGATAATGCCCAACTCCGGAATCTGGCAGTCCTTGATGGTGATTTCGGAGCCCGTCATGGCCGCCAGGCCGATGAAGGAGCCGATTTCAATCATGTCGGGTAGCATCCGGTGCTCGGTGCCACCCAGGCTCCCTACCCCCTCAATAGTGAGCAAATTGGAGCCAATGCCCTGAATCTTAGCGCCCATGCGCACCAGCATGCGGCACAGCTGCTGCAAGTAGGGCTCGCAGGCCGCGTTGTAGATGGTGGTAGTGCCCTCGGCCAGCACGGCCGCCATCACGATGTTGGCGGTGCCCGTGACGCTGGCTTCGTCGAGCAGCATCGAGGCACCCCGCAGCTTGCCGCCGGGTACGCTTAGACGATAGAAGTCGGTGCCTTCCAGCGTGAGCTGACCGCCCAATTTTTCGAGCCCCACAAAGTGGGTGTCGAGCGGCCGGCGGCCAATTTTATCGCCGCCCGGCTTGGGGAGCTGGGCGCGGCCGTAGCGCGCCAGCAGGGGGCCCAGTATCATCACGGAACCGCGCAGCTCGCGAGCCTGCGCCACAAACTCGGGCGTGTCGAGGTAGTCGAGGTGCACGTCTTCGGCCTGAAACCGGTAGGTATCGGGGGCCAGGCGGCCCACTTTCACGCCCATATCGCGCAGCAGCTCGATGAGCTTGTTCACGTCCCGGATATTGGGCACGTTGCTGATAGTGATGGGCTCGGCGCTGAGCAGCACTGCGCACAGAATCTGGAGCGCCTCATTCTTAGCCCCTTGGGGAATAATTTCCCCGTGCAGCTTCCTTCCGCCGCGCACTTCAAATGCAGCCATTCTTTTTCAATTAACAGGTAACAATGAGCAAGTATCAAGTGGCCAGGTCCTGAAAAGGCTTAGCCAACTAAGCCGCAAAGCTACTGCGGCGGCTGCTGAGGCTCGGAGCGAAATTTCTTGCTGCGCTTTTTATCGCGCTTTTTGCCATTGCTGCCCCCGTTGCCAGAGCTAGCGCTGCTGTCGGGCCGGTCGGTGCGGCGGTCGCGGGCATCGCGGCTGCTGCTTTGGCCGTTGGGGCGGGGGGTAGGGCTGGTAGTCGTGGTTGGTAGCGCCGCCAACTCAAATAGCCCCTGGTCGGCCACTACCTGTGCATCTAGCTTCAACTGCCCGCCCGATAGCTCGCCCAGGTGTCGGATAATGGTCACATCCTTGGCGTTTTCCTTGTTGTGCTGGCGGTATAAAAACTTCATCGTGCGCCCAATCTGAGTGGCCGCCTGCTCGCGCTCAGTTGCGTCCGTAATGGTTAAAGCCTTGGCAATGAGCGCTTCCACGCCACGTCCGTAAGCCTTGAGCTTAGGTGCCTGGCGCGGATATTCTAGCCGCTTGGGCTTGGCTTCGTACAAGCGGGGCGGCACCAGGGGTACCGGCGCATCGAGGGCCACGTCGGTACCTGCCAGCGCATGCAGGTGGTTCCAGAGGCGCGTCTGAATCTCGGGCTGGTCGCGCAAGCTGGGGCGCAGGCGCAGCATCAGCTGCACGATGCCGGCGGCGCGACGCGTGCGTTCGGCTACATCCTCAATTTGGGCCAGACCCCGAATGAGCTGGTAAGTACTTTGCCCATATTCGCGCACCAGCAGTTGCAGGTGAAAGGGCAGGGTGGTTGGTATTTCTTGCATTGATTTAAAGTTAGTTAACGCAAGGCTCTGCCCGGTGAAACTGAGTTTTGCAAACCTGCTTTTCAGTTTTCACCCTTGGCGGAACTTTGCTTCACCTGGCGGAACCTCGCGCTACAACACCCGCAGCTTGGCAAAGCTCAACAAGAGCGTTTTTTCGCCTACTTCCTCAAACTGGATGATGGCCTTCACGGTACCATTCTGCTTTTCGAGCGTGGCCACCTTGCCAAAACCGAACTTGGCGTGCTCCACACGCTGGCCGGCCTGCAAGTTAGTGGTATCAGAGGGTTGGAAGTCGGCGGGAGCCACGTACTTGGTCGCTACCGTCTTACGGGGAGGGGTAGCCACTAGGTTCGAGCGGCGCTCAAAAACGTGCTGAAACGGCGACTCACCTACTACCGGCCCGGCCGTAAATTTCACATTAAGATACTGGGGGTCAATCTCATCCAGAAAGCGCGACTTCTCGCACGAGCGCAGGTTGCCCCACTGGTAGCGCGAGGTAGCGTAGCTGAGCGTCAGCTTCTTTTCGGCCCGCGTTATGGCCACGTAAAAAAGCCGGCGCTCTTCCTCCAGGTCGGCCCGTGAGGTAATCATCATCTGGCTCGGGAAAAGGTTTTCCTCCATACCCACGATGTACACATTGCGAAATTCCAGGCCCTTAGCCGAGTGGATGGTCATCATCGTCACGGCCTCGCCTTCCTGCGCCGCATCCTTGAGGTCAGAATCAGTGACGAGCGCGATATCCTGCAAAAACGCGCCTAGCGACTTGTCCTCCCGCTCGTGGTCGTCCACGTATTCCTTGATGCCGTTGAGCAACTCCTGAATGTTCTCGTAGCGCGACAAGCCTTCAATACTCTTGTCGGCGTACAACTCTTCAATCATGCCCGAGTTTTTGGCAATGAACTTGGCGGCCTCAAAAGCATCTTCCTTGGCGGCTACGGCGGTGTAACTCTTGATTTTTTCGGCAAAGCCTACTACCGGATTGCTCACGCGGGCTGGCAAAAACTGCTCGGCATTGCTCACCACTTCCCAGATGGTGTGGTTAGCTTCCTCGGCCGAATTAATTAATTTGCTAATCGTCGTATCGCCGATGCCGCGCTTTGGATAATTAATTACCCGGCGCAGCGCTTGCTCATCATTCGGGTTCACCGTGAGGCGCAAATAGGCCACTAAGTCCTTGATTTCCTTGCGCTGGTAAAAGCTCAGGCCACCTACAATCTTGTAGCGGATATTTAATTTGCGCAGCGATTCTTCCATCGCCCGGCTCTGGGCATTGGTGCGGTAGAGAATGGCGAAATTGTCGTAGGACAGATGCAGATTCATCTTGTCCTCGTAAATAGACTGCGCAATTAATTTGCCTTCCTCGTTGTCGGAAGCGGCCTTAATTACTTCAATTAAATTGCCATCTTCGTTATCCGAAAAAACGTCCTTACGTAGTTGCGCCTGGTTGTTTTTAATAACCGAATTAGCCGCCCACACAATATTTTTAGTAGAGCGGTAATTCTGCTCCAGCTTAAATACGTTCAGCTCGGGGTAGTCTTTCTCAAAATTCAGAATATTGGTAATATCGGCGCCGCGGAAGGCGTAGATGCTCTGCGCGTCATCACCTACTACGCAGATATTCCGCTCTTTAGCGGCGAGCTTCCGGGTAATTAAATACTGTGAATAGTTGGTGTCCTGGTACTCGTCCACCATTACGAACCGGAATTTATTCTGGTATTTATTCAAAATATCCGGGTGGTCGCGAAACAGCACGTTGGTCTGGAACAGCAGGTCGTCAAAATCCATCGCGCCGGCCTTGAAACAGCGCTGCTGATACTGCTGATACAAAACCCCGATTTTAGGCCGGAGCGCCGCCTCATCATCCTGCTTGATAACGGGGTCGTTGAGGTACTGCTGCACCGATACCAGCTTGTTCTTGGCGGCCGAGATGCGGCCCAGCACCGTGCTGGCTTTGTAGAGCTTGTCGTCCAGCTCCAGCTCTTTCACAATCTGCCCGATTAGGGTTTTCGTATCCTGCGTGTCGTAAATGGTGAACGAGCGCGGGTAGCCGATTTTATCGGCCTCGGAGCGCAGAATTTTGGCAAAAACGGAGTGGAAAGTACCCATCCACAGGTTCTTAGCGTTGGGGCCCACCACCTTCTCGATGCGGGCGCGCATCTCCTTGGCGGCCTTGTTGGTGAAGGTGAGGGCCAGGATGTTAAAGGGGTCTACCCCCTGCTCCAGCAAGTGGGCGATGCGGTAGGTGAGCACCCGGGTTTTGCCCGAGCCGGCACCGGCGATAATCATGCAGGGGCCTTCCGTTTGGAGGACGGCGGCAGCCTGCGAAGGGTTTAAAAGCGCGTGATAATCTAAAGCCATACGAAAAGGCCGCCCCGCGGGCGGCTAGCTGACAAAGATAAGTTGGAGGGGGGTAGGGCGGTATCTTTGTGCCACCGTTTTTAGGCAACCTGCCGCCCGGCGGTTCTTTACTAACCGTTTTCTATAGTCGATAAATTCGTCCGCATTATGATTGTTATCCAAAATACCGTTATCTCCGACGATGTGGCCCAAAACTTCTTCGTCTGCAACCTCGATGCCTGCAAGGGTGCTTGCTGCGTAGAGGGTGACCTCGGCGCGCCCCTAGAGCTGGCAGAGCTGGAAATCCTGAAGAACGAGTACCCGAAAATTGAGCCTTTCCTGACCGAAGCCGGTAAGCAAGCTATTGCGGCGCAAGGGCTTTATATTGAGGACTGGGAGGGCGACTACAGCACCACGACCATCAACGACCGGGAGTGCGCCTACGCGCTTTACGACGAGCGCGGCATCCTGAAGTGCGGCATTGAGCAGGCGTATCTAGCGGGCGCCACCAGCTTTAAGAAGCCGATTAGCTGCCACTTATATCCCATCCGCGTCACGAAGTATGAGGGCTTTGAAGCGCTCAACTACGACCGATGGGATATTTGCTCGCCGGCCTGCTCCTTCGGGGCCAAGCTGGGCGTGCCGGTGTATAAGTTTTTGCAGGAGCCGCTGGAGCGCAAATACGGCGCGGAATGGTACGCCGAGCTGGCGCGGGAGATTGAGTTCCCGACGGCGTAGCGCGAACTTTCCAGTTCGTGCGCGAGCGAAGCGAGCAGCATCGTTCGCGCCGTGCGGTACCGTCTGCTCGCTTTGCTCGCGCGCGAACTGGAAAGTTCGCGCTACTGCATAAACACGGGCCGAATCAGGTTCTCAAACGTGAAAATCTCGTCCCACTTGGCCTGCGTTAGCAACTGGCGCTCGGTTACGGCGATGTCGTGTACGGATTTGCCGGTGGCCAGCGCCTCCTTAGCGATGCTGGCGCTGGTTTCGTAGCCCAGCACGGGGTTCAGCTGGGTCACGATGCCGATGCTGTGGTAGACCAGGTCGGCGGCGTGCGCCACGTTGGCCGTGATGCCGAGCACGCACTTCTCGCGCAGCGTGCGGCAGGCGTTGGTCATGTAGGAGATGCTGGTGAAGAGCGCAAACGAGATAACCGGTTCCATCACATTGAGTTGCAATTGGCCGGCCTCGGCGGCCATCGTCACCGTGAGGTCGGCGCCGATGACGTAGAAAGCCGTCTGGTTCACCACTTCGGGTACTACCGGGTTCACCTTGCCGGGCATGATGCTGCTACCCGGCTGCAAAGCGGGCAGGTTGATTTCGTTGATGCCGCAGCGCGGGCCGCTGCTCAGCAGGCGCAGGTCGTTGCATATCTTGCTCAGCTTCACGGCCGTGCGCTTAAGCACGCCCGAAAGCTGCACGTAGGCCCCGGTGTCGTAGGTGGCCTCGATGAGGTCACCGGCCAGGCTCAGGTCGAGGCCGGTGATGGTGCGCAGGTGCTTGGTAACCAGGCCCGCGTAGCCGGGCGGTGTGTTTATGCCGGTGCCAATGGCGGTGGCGCCCATGTTGATTTCGGCGATGAGGCGGCGCGAATCGTCAATGCGCAGCAGCTCCTCGCGCAGGTTGGTGGCGAAGGCGTTGAACTCGTCGCCCATGCTCATCGGCACGGCGTCCTGGAGCTGGGTGCGGCCCATCTTGAGCACGTTCTTGAACTCCGCGCCCTTAGCAAAAAACGCGTCGGCGAGCTGCGAAAGCGTGTCGCGGTAGCCGGCCAGCTTGTTGTTGAGGGCAATGCGGAAGGCGGTGGGGTAGGCGTCGTTGGTGCTCTGCGAACAGTTGACGTGGTTGTTGGGGTGGCAGTACTGGTACTCGCCCTTCGGGTGGCCCATCATTTCCAGGGCTACGTTGGCAATCACCTCGTTGGCATTCATGTTCACCGACGTGCCGGCTCCGCCCTGAATCATGTCGGTCAAAAACTGATTATCGAATTCGCCGCTGGCTACCCGGTCGCAGGCCTGGGCAATGTAGTCGGCAATGGTCGGGTCGAGCACGCCGAGCTCTTTATTGGCTAGTGCCGCGCCTTTTTTCACGAAGGCCAGGGCCTGCACAAACAGCGGCTCGACCTTAATCGGAATACCGGTGATGTGAAAGTTGTCCAGCGCCCGCAGGGTCTGGATGCCGTAGTAAGCATCGTTGGGAATGGGCAGCTCGCCCAAGAAATCGTGTTCGAGGCGGGTGATAAGAGTCATGGGAGGAAGGTAGGGGGGTAGGGGCGCGTTTCTACGCAAAATTGTCCGGCATGGGCGGCCTGGCCGGCCCGACCGGGCGCACTTATTGGTACTATTTATCCCGAAAATGAGCGGCTGCGGTGTTTTGCAGGCGCCGCCTCCCTGGTGAGAAGTTACTTCGCCCTGGCAAACGGGCTGGCCCGGCTGCTTTTACCTAACCTTTTCCCACCTATGTCCTTAAAAATCCCCTCCCGACGCCCTCGCCTGCGGCAGTGGCTGTTGCTGCTGGCAGCGGGCCTGCTGTCGCTGGCCCACGCCCAGGCCAGCGTCATTTCGTATGCCCAAAGCGGCGATAAAGTTACGTTTAAGCTCGACAAGGGCTTGATGAGCATTCGTGTGTGTCAGGCCGATGTGGTGCAGGTGCAGTACACCATTCTGCCCGCGCTGCCGGCCAAAACCTCGCTGGTCGTCAACAACCCGTGGTCGGCGAAAACGCCGTTCAAAGTGGCTGAGCAGAATGGGCAAATCACCCTTACCACTGCCCGGCTGCAAATTCGGGTCAATAAAGCCACGAATGCGGTGGCTTACTTTGACTTGCGTGGCGCGCCCATCGCGGCGGAGGCCGCGCAGGGTAATAAAGCCATGACGGCCGCCACCGTCGCCGGTATCGCTACCTACAGCTGCGCCACCAGCTTCCAGTCGCCGGCCGATGAGGGCCTATTTGGCCTGGGCTGCCACCCCGAAGACACGCTCTCCATCAACTACAAGGGGCGCAACCAGGAAATGCTCATCAAGTACATGACCGGGGCCATTCCGGTGCTGCTCTCCACCAAGGGCTACGGCTTGCTGTGGGACAACTACGCGGCGTCGAACTTCTACGGCGCAGAAGGCGGCAATACGCGGTATAAGTACGTGTCGGAGAGTGGGAAGCAGGTCGATTATTACTTTTTTTACGGCCCCGATTTCGACCGCATCATCAGCCAGTACCGGGTGGCTACCGGCGCGGCGCCGCTGTTTCCGAAGTGGTCGTTCGGGCTGTTTCAGTCGCAGGACCGCTACAAGACCCAGGCCGAGGTGCTGGCGGTGAAAGATGGCTACCGCCAAAATCACCTCCCGGTCGATGCCCTGGTGCAGGACTGGTACTACTGGGAGCCCCTACCCATTGGCTCGCACGTGATGAACCCTACCCGCTACCCCGACCCCAAGGCGATGGTAGACGCGCTGCACCAGGCCAACCTGCACGCCATGATTTCCATCTGGCCGGTGTTTGGCAAGGGCACGGCCAACTTCGACGCCCTGCAAAAGGCGGGCAACCTGACCAGCATTACCTGGGACAACTTCGTGACCAAGACCTTCGATACCTACTACGATGCCCACAGCCCCAAGGCCCGCGACATGTACTGGCAGCAGGCCCGCGACGGCCTCATCAAAAAGTACGGCTGGGATGCCTGGTGGGTGGACCAGTGCGAGCCCGACAACGGGGCCCTGCTCGACGAGCGCCGCAAGGCCGATTTCGCGGTGGGCAAGGGCATCGATTTTTTCAATACCTACTCGCTGGAGCACACCAAGGGCCTTTACAAAGGCTGGCGCGCCGACGTGCCCGATAAGCGCGCCTTCTTCCTGGTGCGGCAGGCCTTTGCCGGGCAGCAGCGCAACGCCACCACGCTCTGGTCGTCGGATATTCTGACTACTTTCCGGGCCTTCAAGAGCCAGGTGCCGCAGGGCATCAACGCCTGCGCGTCGGGCATGCCGTACTGGACTTCCGACATCGGCGGCTACCGCTCCAACACCGCTCCCGAGGGCATTCCGAACTGGGCCGACCCGCAGGCGCGGGAGCTGTTTACGCGCTGGTTTCAGTTCGGGGCGTTCAGCCCCATTTTTCGCATTCACGGTAAGGGCGAGCGGGCGCTGTTTTCGAGCAACTGGGACGCGGCCACCAAGGCTACGCTGCTTAAGTACGACCGCCTGCGCTACCGGCTGCTGCCCTATATCTACTCGCTGGCTGGTCGCGTCACCCGCGAAAACTACACCCTGATGCGGTCGCTGGCGTTTGATTTTCGGCAGGATAAAAACGTGTACGGCATCCCCGACCAGTACATGTTCGGGCCGGCCTTCCTGGTCAATCCCGTCACCGAGCAGCTGTATTCGGGCCCCAAGGCCCGCACCACGGCCGGTACCCGCCCGGTGTATTTGCCGGCGGCCACCAAGTGGTTCGACTTCTGGACCGGCCATCCGCTGGCCGGGGGCCAGACTATTGCCGCGCCCGCGCCCCTCGAAACCCTACCCCTCTACGTGCGCGCGGGCTCCATCGTGCCGATGGGCCCCGAGGTGGAGTACGCCACCCAGCCCACCACCAGTCCCACCGAGCTGCGCGTGTACCCCGGCGCCGACGGCGAGTTCACGGTGTACGAGGACGAGGGCGACACCTACAACTACGAAAAGGGCGCCTTTGCCACCTACCAGCTGCGCTGGAACGACAAGCTGCGCCAGCTCAGCATCAGCGCCCGGCGCGGCAGCTTTCCTGGTATGGCGGCCAGCCGCACCTTTAGCGTGGTGCTGGTGCGGCCCGGCCACGGCACCGGCGGCGAGCCCACCGCCCAAGCCGAAAAAACCGTAACCTATACCGGTCAGTCCCTGGCTATTAGCTTGTAAACGGGTGGTAGCGCGAACTTTCCAGTTCGTGCGCGAGCAAAGCGAGCATCATCGTTGGCACCATGCGGTTCCACC
>CAZZWL010000134.1:0-14597 GCA_964657755.1 uncultured Rhodanobacter sp. | reverse complement strand
GCAGGCGACGGGCGGGCTGGGGCGGTGGGCGGCGGTAGGGCCAGGCGGCGCTTTTGGGGCGCGGCCTGGCCCGCTGGCGGGGTTTCGGGAGAGTCAGCGAGTGGCGGCAGGAATGCGCAAGGGATAGGAAGGGAGCGACCAACGGGAGCTGTGCGCAGCACCGCAGCGCAGCGGAGCCCTGCATAGCCCGACCCCGGCCCGCAGCAACGCGGAGGGCCGGGGATGCGCCCCGATAAAAGTACAATTTATTATCTACAGTCCGGGCATGAATCTTAATTTGTGACAAACTCGTAATTTTGTATAAATTTGTTCATTCACTCTACTTAATTACGAAATTATGTTTTTTGCTCAAACGAAGGCCGGGCATTTGCTACACATCCTGGGTACCGCGCTGGCGGGGCAGGTGGTGACGCAGGAATTGGCACCCCCGAACCCGCACGTGGTGGAAATGTATGGGCACCTGCTGATACAGGTGCTGGTGGCGGTGGTGACCATTTGGGCGACGGTGCGCAAGGCGCTGCAGAAGCCGGAAGAGGTGGTGAAGCTGCCCGTGGTGGCGGTGCCGGTGACGGTGCCAGATTCGACTTCAGCGGTGGCGGAGATGGGCAGCCCGGCCGCGGAAAGCCAGCTGCCCACGCCCTAGCCCCTACCCTGCCTTATGGTCTCTTTAATTTTTTTACTGATGGATAACTCCAAGCAAATGAGCATTCTCGACCGGGTGGCGCTGCCTTCGCCGAAGTTTTGGCAGAAAGTGGGGACCGTGGGCAAAGCGGTGGGCGGGTTGGGCCTGGTGCTGGTGGCCGCGCCGGTGGCGCTGCCAGCGGCCGTGCTGACGGCGGCGGGCTACCTGGTGCTGGCCGGGTCGTTGACGGCGGGGCTGTCGGCGCTGACGGTGGAGCCGGGGGCGGCGGCGGCGGCGGGTAAGCAAGACCAGTCGGCGGGGGACGCCGGCCCGCGTTAAGATGGCGCCGGTAGGGCCCTCCCCTACGCGGGTGCGGGTGGCGCCGCAACTGAGCGCGGCGCAGGCGGCGCGGCAGGTAGCGCGGTTGGCGGACATACGGCCGGAACTGGCGGATGCCTACGCGGTGGCGTTGCGGCGGTGGCTGGGCGACCCGGTGCTGTGTTTGCTGGGGCGGCCGATTGTGAGCGAGGGTTACCGGTCGGCGGCGGCGCAGGACGAGTTATACACGCACGGCCGGAGCGCGCCGGGGCCGATTGTGACCTACAAACGGGGCGGCGAATCGAAGCATAACTACCTGCCGAGCCGGGCGCTGGACGTGGCGTTTTTGCTGGCCGATGGGTCGGTGGTGTGGTCGGGGCTGCTGCTGAGCAAGTTTGCGCGGCTGATGAAGGCGGCCGACGTGCGGGTGCGTTGGGGCGGCGACTGGCCGGGGTTTCAGGACCGGCCGCATTTTGAGGTGTAGGGTGGAAACGAAACGAGCGGGCCAGATGGTCCGCTCGTTTCGTTTAGGACAGATACCTACCGGGCGAATTACGCGGCCGGGAACTGGCGCTGGAAGTGCAGCTTGAGGATTGTATCCACTTTCTCTTTGGTAAGGGGCTTGCTTACGAGGCCGGCGATGGGCAGGGCCTCGATGCGGCCGAGGTCGGTGGAGCTCATGTTGGCGGTGTGCATGACGATGACCACGGCCTGCTGCTGGGCTTCGGGTAGGCGGTGGTAGGCTTCGACGAAGGCCATGCCGTCCATACCGGGCATCTTCACGTCGAGCAACACCAGCACGGGGCTGCTGGGGTTGGCCTGGGCGGCGAGCTGTTCGAGGGCTACGAAGGCTTCGGCACCGTCGTTGGCCGACAGGTATTGGTCGGCCACGCCGTGCTGCTTGAGCAGGCGCTCGTTGAGGTGGTTGGTGGCGGGGTCGTCGTCGACCAGCAGCACGCTGGAGAGCTTTATCATGCAGAAGTGGGGGTTGCGAACGGCAGACAAGCTGCCAGCGCCCGGATTGTTTGAGTGAGACAACAGGTTCCCAAAGCTACGGTCGAGCCAGCGAGCCCTGCCTTGAGCCCGGTCCACCGGGCGCGGCGGCTAGGCTTAGGCCAGGCAGCCGGCGGGCACGGGCTGGTTTAGGCAATCGAGCACCTGGTCGAGGGTAAGCCGGCCCCGTATATAGCGGGCCAGCAACTGTTTTTCGTAGTAGCTGGGGGCCAGCGGGGTGCCCTTGGTCAAGCGGCGGCCAAAGGCGACGGCTTGGCGTCGGAGGGCGGCGGTGGGCAGGGAATCAACAACGGTGGATGGGTCAGGCCGGCACGGGCAGGGTGACGGTGAAGGCGGTGCCCACGCCGGGCTGGCTGCGCACGGCGATGGTGCCGCCGGCGTTTTCCACGATTTTCTTGATGCTGTACAGGCCCACGCCGTTGCCTTCCACGTGGGTATGCAGGCGCTGAAACAGGCCAAAGAGCCGGGCCTGCTGGCCCTGGTCGAGGCCGAGGCCGTTGTCCTCGACTTCGAGCACAGTGGTACTTTCGGTGGACCGGCAGCGTACGTGCACCACGGAGGCGCGGGCTGGGTCGCGGTACTTGAGGGCGTTGCTGAGCAGGTTGTATAAGATGCTGCGCAGGTTGCCGGGGGCGAAGGTGAGGCGGGGGCAGCCGGCCACGTCCACCACTAGCTGCGGGTTGGCGGCGGCCACCAGCGCGTTCAGGTCGAGGCACACGTTGCGGACGAGGGCGGCCAGGTCGACGGCTTCGGCGGGCTGGGGCGGGGCGTTGTCTTCCCGGATGATGTCGGTGAGCTGGGTGAGCGTGCGCTGGAACCGGTCGACGGCGCCCTGCATCAGGTGCAGCAGCGGGCGCACCTCGGCGTCCTGCCGGACGACGGGCGGCAGCTGCTCCACCAGGGCCCGGAGCAGGCCTTCGAGGTTGGCAATGGGGGTGCGCAGGTCGTGGCTGGCGGTGTAGGCGAAGGTGTCGAGGTCGGCGTTGGCGCGGGTGAGCTGGCCGTTGGCGACGCTGAGGCCCTCGTTGGCATCGGCCAGGGCAGTGTTGGCGGCGTAAAGCTTGTCGTTGACGGCGGCCAGTTGCTGGTTCAGGGCCCGCACCTGCTGGCGGTTGGCTTCGGCCAGCTGCCGGGCCTGCACCTGCGGGCTCACGTCGTGGGCAAACGCGCGCACCCCGTCCACTACGCCCTGCGCGTCGCGGCGCGCTTGGTAGGTGAAAGTCCAGTGGATGATTTCCAGCGGCGCCCCTTCTTGGCGGGCCATCTGCAGGGGCAGCTCCTGGACGGTGTAGGTTTTGCCCGAGTCGTACACTTGGCGCAACAGGCCGGGAATGAGGGTGCCGGCCAGCTCGGGCAGGGCCTCCAGCAACGGCTTGCCCGCCAGCGCCCGGCCCGGAAAGATTTTTTGGTACGCGGGGTTGACCAGCTGGAACACCAGGTCGGGGCCGTCGAGGATGACGATGGGGGCCGGGGCCTGCATGAACAGCTCGGCCAGCTGCTGCTGCTCGGCTTCGCGCTGCTGGCGGGCCAGCACCTGCTCCGTCACCTCCGAGGCATAAATCAGGATGCCGTCGACCTGGCCGGCGGCGTTGCGGGTGGCCTGGTAGATGTAGCTGGCGTAAATCTGTTCCAGCTGCCCGGAGTTGGTGCGGTCGAGGGCCATGGGCTCGTCGGTGCCGAAGTAGGTTTCGCCGGTGCGGTACACCGCGTCGAGCCGGTCAAAAAACGGCTGGCCGGTCAGGTCGGGCACGGCGTCGCGGTAGGGCTTGCCCACCAGCGCGCGCCCGCCAAACGTGCGGCGGAAGCTGTCGTTGGCCAGCTCCACGCGGTGGTCGGGGCCGCGCAGGCTGGCAATCAGGGCCGGGGCCTCGGCAATGAGGCGGTGCAGGCGCAGGCGCTGGGCTTCGGTTTCGGCCTGGGCCTGGGCCAGCTCCCGGGTGCGGGCCGCCACGGTGTCGGCCAGGCCGGCGTTGGTCGCCGCCAGTTCGTCGTTGAGCTGCTGGACCTGCCGGCGGGCGCGCACCTGCTCGCTCACGTCGTAGGAGAAATTGAGCAGGCCGTCGATGCGCCCCTGCGCGTCGCGCAGCGGGTGCAGGCAAAGGTTGAAGAACAGCTGCTGGAGCTTCCCCGTGTCTTCGAAGTCGAACCAGCCCTCCATCTCGTATCCGTAGTACGGCTCCCCGGACCGGTACACCTGCTCGAACAAGGCCACCACCCCGAGCCCCACGGCCTCCGGCATGGCTTCGCGGAACGGCCGGCCGGGAAAGGCGCGGTGCGGGAACATGCGCTGGTAGGGCGGGTTTACGAATTGGTTGATGTGGTCGGGTCCCTGGTACACGGCCACGTAGGCGGGCAGGTGCAGGAGCACCTCGTAGAAGCGCTGGCGCTGCTGCTCGACGTCGGCGCGGGCGGCGTCCGCGGCAGCCTGGCTTTCGCGCAGCAGCTGCTCGGCCCGGCGGCTGGCGGTCACGTCCTGGACGGACTGAAGGATGAATTGCACCTGGCCGGCGGCATCGAGCACGGGCGTGTGGCGCGGCAGCCAGTGGCGCTCCGCAAACCGGCCGGGCAGCGCCGGGTCGGGCACGTCGTAGTGCTGCGGGGCCATCTCATGCGGCTGGCCGGTGGCCCGCACCTGCTGCAGCGAGGCGCGCACGTTGGCCACGCCGTTGGCCTCGGGGGTGTTGGGGTTGTCGGGAAAGGCGTCGAAGAGGTACTGCCCGACGATGGTGGCGCGCTCGGTGAGGGTGGCGGCCAGGTAGTCGTCGCTGGCGCCCACAATCACTCATTGCGGGGACAGCAGCAGGGTGGCACCGGGCTGGGCGTTGAAGATGGGCAGCAGGGCCTGGAGGTCGGGCGAAGAAACCGGAGGGGGCATGGGCGGGCGAACGGGGCAGCGGATAGGTAAAGCTACCCCATCGGCCCGTATAGGCCACGGCGGGCGGGTGCGCGAAGCGTTAGGCCCGGCTGCCGGCGAAGTACGTGGACCTGGTGCGGCGGCGCTACTTCGCTGAGCTACGAGGAAGTGGCCACGGAGCTTCAAACAGTTCCTCCTAGGCCCGGCTAAAGTGGGCCTGCATGATGTCGTTCACCTTGGCCTGGTTCAGAGGCTTGCTCAAGAAGCCGGCCACAGGGAATTGCTGCAGGCGCTCCAGGTCCTGCGGGTGCATGGACGTGGTCAGCATCACGATGACGATGGCCCCGCGCTGGGGCACGGGCAGCTGCTCGTAGGCCCTCAAGAACTCGAAGCCGTTCATCTGGGGCATGTTGATGTCGAGGAACACGAGCGCGGGGCAGCTGCGGCTGGCTTCCGTGCACTGGGACCGCAGCACCTGCAGCGCTTCTTCCCCGTTCAGGGCCACCAGCACCTGCTCGGTGACGTCAAGTTTTTCGAGCAGCTTGCGGTTGAGGTAGTTCGTCGTGGTATCATCGTCGACGAGCAGGGTGCAGCGGAGCTTAGGAATGGGCATGACGGGGAGTTAGGGCTGGGGGAAGTATACGGTGAAGGTGGAGCCTTCGCCGAGGGTGCTGTGTACTTCGATTCGGCCGCCGGTGTTTTCCACCATGCGCTTGACCATGTAGAGGCCGATGCCCGACCCGCCGACGTGGGTGTGGTAGCGGCGGAACATGCCGAACAGCTCCGGCTCGCGCGTCAGGTCCAGCCCCAGGCCGTTGTCCTGCACCTCCAGCACGTGGTAGGCGCCTACTTCCCGGCTCCGCACCTGCACCTGGGGGGCGCGGTCGGGGTGGTGGTACTTGAGGGCGTTGCTGAGCAGGTTGTAGACCACCGAGCGCAGGTTTTTGACCGAAAATTGCACGGTGGGCACGGCGCGCACGTCGACGTGGAGCCGGCCACCGGTTTGCTGCAGCAGCGGGGCCAGGTCCAGGCGCACGTCCTCGATGATGCCGGCCAGCGGCACCGGCTCGCGGGGCTGGCCGTGCTCTTTCTGCAGCCGGCTCACGTCGGTCAGGTGCTCAATGGTGCGGGTGAAGCGGTTCACCGAGTCCTGCATCAGCTCCAGGATGTAGGCGACCTCGCCGCCCGCGGCTTGCAGCGGCAGTTCGTCGCGCAGGGTGTCGAGCAGGCCTTCGATGTTGCTGATGGGGGCTTTGAGGTCGTGGCTGGCCGTGTAGATGAAGTTATCCAGGTCGACGTTGGTGCGGGTCAATTGCCGGTTGCTGTCGCCCAACTCCTCGTTGGTGGCCTGCAATTCCTCGTTGATGGCGGCCAGTTCTTCGTTTAGGCCCTGCACCTGCCGGCGGGCCCGGACCTGAAAGGTGACGTCCAGGGCCACGCAGGAAATGCGCGCCACGTGCCCGTGCTCGTTGCGCAGGGGTTGGAAGACGAAGGTGAAGTAGCCCACCTCGCCCGGCGCATGGTATGCCAGCCGCGCGGCTAGTTCCTCGACAAACACGGACTCGCCCTGCTCCCACACCCGGCGCAGCAGTTCGGGCAGGCCCTGGCTGGTCAGCTCCGGCAGCACCTCGAAGTACGGCCGGCCCAGTGCCTGTTCGGCTGAGCGCCCGAGAATGTGCGTCATGGCGGGGTTCACGACCTCGAACACGTAGTCCGGGCCGCGCACCACCCAAATGCCGGCGGGGGCCTGCGCAAAAACGTCGGTGAGCAACCGGCGCTCGACTTCCCGGTCCTGGCGGGCCAGCACTTGTTCGGTGACGTCGTAGGCGAAAATGGACACTCCGGCCATTTCGCCCGCCTCCTGGTAGGCCTGGAAGGTGAAATTGAAGTAGCTGGTGCGGGGCACTTGGCCGGGGGTGGGCGCCGGTGCAAACGGCAACTCCTGCCCGAAGTAGGTTTCGCCGGTTTGGTACACGCGGTCGAGCAGGGCCACAAACCCCTGGTCGTATAGTTCTGGCACGGCCTCGGCCACTTCGCGGCCTACGAGCTGGCGGTCGGGGAAGAAGGCCTGGTAGGCGGGGTTGACGTACTCGAAGCGGTGGCCGGGGTCGCGCAGCAGGGCAATGCAGGCCGGGGTTTGCTCGAAGACCTCGTGGAACGCCGCGCGCTCCTGCGCCTGGCGCTCGGCCACGGCCAGTAGCTCGGCCTGCAGCCGCTCGGCTCCCTGGCGGGCACGCACCCGCTCGGTTGCGTCCAGCACAAACGCCTGCACGCCGGTCGTCTGGCCGTGCGCGTCGCGCAGGGGCTGGTACGTGAAATCGAGGTAGTGGACCGTGGGCACGCCGCCGGGGGGCTGCAGCTCAATCGGTATTTCGTGGCCCAAATAGGGCTCGCCGGTGCGGTACACCCGGTCGAGCAGGTCGATGAAGCCTTGCTCGACGACTTCGGGCAGGCACTCGGCTACGCGCCGACCGGGCGCGGCGCGGTGGCCCACCAGGGCGTCGTAGCCGGGGTTGGTGAAGACGAAGCGGTGCTCGGGCCCGGTGAGCGCGGCTATCATGGCCGGGCTTTGCAGCAGCAGCTCGCGCAGCCGCCGGTCCTGCTGCTCCAGCGCGTGCTGGGCCTGCTGCAGGTCGTCGATGTCGAGGTTGGAGCCGAACCACTGGCGGGGCCGGCCGGCGGCTTCGGCCTCTTCGAGCGGCTCGGGCACGCCCTGGCTGGCAAACCAGCGGTACTGGCCCGCGGCCCCGCGTAGGCGGAATTCGTAGCGCCAGGGGCGGCCCTCGGCTAGGGCGGTGCCGAACTCGTGGGCAATGGCGGGCAGGTCGTCGGGGTGGATGAGCGTGGGCCAGACCTTGTTGATGGGCGCATCGAGGGCCATGCCGGTGTAGGCGTACCACTGGGGGCTGATGTAGCGCACCTCCCCGCTTTGGTCGACGGTGAAACTGGTGCTGGGCAGGCTGTTGGTGACGTGCCGCAGGCGCTGGGTGGCGGCCACCGCTTCGGTCTGGGCGTGGCGCTGGGCCTGGGTGCGCTCGAACACGCGGGCCTCCAGCTCCTGGTTGAGCTGCTGGAGCTGCCGGCGGGCCACTACCTGTTCCGTCACCTCGGCGGCCACCACCGTCACGCCCTCTACCTGGCCCTCGGCCCCGTGCAGGGGCTGGTAGACAAAGTTCCAGTAGACGGTATCGCGGCGGCCCTCCCGGTCGATGAGACCGGGCATTTCGTAGGCCACGTGCGGCCGGCCGGTGGCCATCACATCGGCCAACAGCTCCTCGAAGCCCTGCCCACTCACTTCCGGCAGCAGCTCGAACAAGGGCGTATTCAGGGCCTGCGCCGGGGTGCGGCCCCACATGCGCAGCACCTCCGGGTTGGCCAGCTCCACCACGTGGCGCGGCCCCCGAAACACGGCCAGCGCCACCGGGGCCTGCTCGAAGAGGCGCGCCAACTCCTGGCGCTGGTGCTCGGCCTCGGCGCGAGCGGCGCGCTCGCGGGTCTGGCTTTCGCGCAGGGCGACCTCTACGGCGGTGCGGGGCTGGCTGGCGGTGTCGGAGAAGCTGACCACCAGCAGGTCGCCGGCCCGGTGCGCCGCCAGCTGGAAGTAGTTGTCGAGGCCGTCGTGCTGGTAGTTCACGTTGTAGCGGCCGGGCCGGCCGGCTAGAAACGTGTCGCGGTAGAAGGCGAAGATGCCGGTGTCGAGGGCGTTGGGGTACAGGGTCAGGAACGACTCGGCGGGGCACGCGGGCAGCTGCAGCATCCGCTGGGCGGCGGGGTTCAGGTGCACGTAGGCCAGGTCGGTGATGGTGGCCGGTTCGGCGGGGTCGTACTCGGGCCGAAAGAGAATGAAGCCGGTCAGCGCGATTTCGAAGGCGGCCTGCAGCAGGTCGGGCGGGGCAGCAACTGGCAGAAAAGGCGCGGGTACGGAGGGGGCCATAAGCAAGCGGTGAGGGAACCAAGGAACAGCGGATGGCCGGAATTGCAGAACGCCGCGGGCAAGCGAAGATGCCACTAAAATATGGGTTGGGGAAAGGACCTAATTTTAGCGGTGCCCTCTGGAGCACTGGAGGCGTGCGCACAAAATTTGGTGCGGAAGCCCCGGGGCTAAGTGGAAACGAAACGAGCGGGCCAGATGGTCCGCTCGTTTTGGTTTATCAGGCCCTTGCTTACTGGGCGGCCGGGTACCAATTGCGCAGCCGGACGTCGATTTTCTTGTTGGCCGCGTTCACCTGCTTCTGGAAGCTGGCCACGTCGCTCAAGCCGTTCTGGCCGCGGTAGTGATAGGGGTACACAATGCCCGGCTTGAAAGCCAGCACGCCCTGCGCGGCCTGGTTCACGTCCATGGTGTAGGGCAGGTTCATGCACACGAACGCCACGTCGATGTTCTTCAGGGCGCGCATTTCGGGGATGTCCTCGGTGTCGCCGGACAGGTACACGTTCTTGCCGCCCAGGTTCAGCACGTAGCCGTTACCGCGGCCTTTGGTATGCGGCGCGTCGGCGGCTTCGGGCAGGTTGTACATCGGGATGGCCGACACGCTCATGCCCAGCGTGTCGAGCCGCTGGCCGTTGCGCAGGATGCGAACTTGCGACTTGTATTCGGCGGGCAACTTCTCGGCCACTGCTTGGGGCACTATCATCAGGGCTTTACTCACGGAGAGGCCCGCCAGTGTTTTGGGGTCGAGGTGGTCGCCGTGGATGTCGGTGATGAGGATAACGTCGGGCGCGGCCAGCCCGGTGTAGCCAGCGGCCCCGCCGTAGGGGTCCACGTAGATGGTCTTGCCGTTCCAGGTAAAGACCACGCTGCCGTGGGTGATGGGCTGCACCGTGAGCGGGCCTTTGCTGGTCGGAATCTGGTCAGGGGCCGCGCGCTGCGTGGGGGCCGTTTGGGCCGGGGCCTGGAGCGTAAGGGCCGCCAGCGCGGCCGTGAGGAGAAGCGTGAATTTCATTGTTTTGCTGCTGGGTGAGTAAGGCTTGTTGGCGGATTGTTCCGGGTGAGGGGCCCCTAGCGCAGTGGCTGCTACCGAGATAACCTGGTCGCCCCGCGCAAGTTCAGGCGGTGTGGTGCGCTCCTTTTACTCAGCCAGGAGGTGCTGGTGGTGGAGCCAGTCGAAGATGAGCTGGTCGACAGCCGACACCTGCGGGCGGTGGCGGTAGGTAAGCCAGACTACTTCCTCAATTTCGGCGGCGGGCTGGAGGGTGCCGGTGTAGCGCGGGGCCCAGTAGCAGGTCATGCGCACGAGCACGCCGGCGGGGTGGCCGTGGGCGGGCGCCTCGAATGTGCTGGCGTGGGTTAGGCTGGTGGGGTCGAGGACGACGGTTAATTCCTCCCTGATTTCGCGCAGCAGGGTTTGGGCGTCGGTTTCGCCGGGTTCGCGCTTACCGCCGGGCAGGTAGTAGCGGTCTTTGCCGCGGCTGCGGGTACTGAGCAGCTGGCCGTTGTGCAGGTGCAGCCAGGCAATTTTGTCAATCATGGGGGCGGGGCGGAATTCTCTCGACAGTGTTGAGAGAATCCCGGCTAGTTGTAATTCTCCAGACGGTGTCTGGAGAATTGGTGAGCGTCAATTCCGCAGACAGTGTCTGCGGAATTCATTATTGCATGTGGCGGGAGCGGCTTGCCGTTTCCGTGATGATGT
This sequence comes from uncultured Rhodanobacter sp., assembly GCA_964657755.1. Classification (GTDB taxonomy): domain Bacteria; phylum Bacteroidota; class Bacteroidia; order Cytophagales; family Hymenobacteraceae; genus Hymenobacter. The sequence continues at coordinate 4,159 of CAZZWL010000134.1, read as the reverse complement.
GCGTGACAACGCCCCAAAACTCGAAATCCTTGCCCTGGAGGCTGAGGTCGATGGGAAGGTGGTTGGGGTTGTCGGGAACGAGCCAGAGGGCTGCGCCGCGCTTTTCGAGGCGCTTCACGGTGAACTCGCCGTCGAGGGCACCGACTACGAGATGACCAGGCTGGGGCTTAAGGGAGCAGTCGACAGTTAGGAACGAGCCGTCGCGGATGTGCGAGGGTGGGCCGTCCATGCTGTTGCCCTTGACGCGGGCCAGGTAGGTGGAACCGGGGCGCGGGAGCAGCAGCTGGTTAAGGTCGACGCGGGGGCCCCTGTAGTCCTCGGGCGAAATAGGCAAGCCGGCCGGGATGGGGGTTTCGCAATACATGAGCCAAGCGGGCTCTTCGATGACTTGGAGAATGTCGACGGTACACATAGTAGAAAAGATGAAGGGAGTGGGATACTGGGGTTGCAAATAACGTAGCAAATACTAAATTTGTTGGCATATTAACAATCCAAAATTATTAGCAGCAAAGAAATGTGGTATCGCTAAGTGAACCAGTAAGACCCATTTTTTATGAATGCTTGTGTCGACTATCGGGTAAATTATGAATTCAAAAATGCCTTTCAAAGTGATTGAGGCACTTTTACTATGAAGTGTTATGAAGCGAAACAGCTAAAATGACGGGATGACAACGCGGCTGTACTACTTGAGTGGGGCCGAACTGGTATGCTACCGTGGGCGTCAACTGCCAGTCACATAGTGGCGGGGTAGGTAGCAGGGTAGCCAGAACGACGGTTTATTTTGGCGCTATGAAACGACCTATTGAAGTACCAAAGGAGCCAATGGAAGCATCGAAAATGCTTTACAACTTAGCGCGGGTGAAGCCGGCGCTCCTGAAAATGCAGCAGGGTGGAAAAGGCTACGTGCCGCTGATTGAGGTAATTCTAGAGATGGAGCCAGGAGAGAAGACGCCGACTGGCAAGGCCATTCAGCAGCGGCTAGGCATTAGCGCGGTAGTGTATCGGCGGTGGCTAGATGCACTCTACGCGGATTTTATGGCGCTAATTGCGACGGATGCGGACGTGTTGCAGTTCATGGACGTGGAGCACGTGTTTTACCTGGAAGGAAAAGAAGAGAAGAGTATTGAATTCAGGTGCCGGCTGGCGGTGACGCCACGGATTGGGGAGGGCATAGACCTGTATTTCCTGAGCGCTTTTGCAGATGAGGGGACGTTCTATGTTTCTCGCATTACGCATGAATACTTGCAGGACAAGACCTTGATTCACGTCACACTGCGGGCCGGCTACTATCACGCCTACCTTGCCCACTTGCAATCCCGCGCCTACTTTGAAGATAAATGGCCGCGGGAGGCCTGGTCGATGAGCGACTATGCGCGGAAAGAATTGCTGAAAAAGCTGTATCCGAAGGGGTAGGCTATTCTCTATTTTCCGCGTAGCGGCGGTGGCCGGTCGCATCATTACGCCTGACTAGATTTGGGCTCTCATTGACCGGTTGCGTGTTGAATAGCTTACCCCCTTACTTAGCCCGACTGACCAAACTACGGGTGGACGCCCGCACGGTGGGCGGGGTGCGGCTGGAGTCGCCGTATAAGCCGGCGCTACTGCTGGCAGTGCTGGAGGGCATAGAGGAGCAGACTATTCGGGAAAACCGCATCGAGATTACGCCGGAGCTGATTACGGCTTTCAAGGCGTACTGCCAGTTGCTGAGTCCGGGGCCGGAGTATGCGGCCAGTCCGTTTCAACTGCCGTTTTTTCACCTGCAGAGCAGCGGGTTTTGGCACCTGCACGCCCGGGCGGGGCGGGAGTTGGTGCTGACCTCTTCGAAGTCGGTGCGCAGCTTTGGGCACCTGCGCGACGTGATTGCCTACGCCTCGGTGGATGCGGCGCTGTGGGAATTACTGATGCAGCCCGTGGCGCGGGAGGAAATCAGGCAGGCGCTGCTGGTGCGCTACTTCCCACTGACACGGCACTACTTCCGGCCGCGGGCGGGGCAGGAGAAGCTGGACGACCTGGGCCGGCAGATACTGGAAGAGCCGGCCGCCGTGTATCGGCGTGCACTGGACGTGACGGATGAGGCCGAGGTACTGGTGCGTAGCGCGGTGTTTGGGCGCGAGGTGCTGCGGGCTTACCAGTCGACTTGCGCCGTGTCGGGCTTGCAGCTACTGAGCACCACCGGGGCCGCGCCGCTGCTCGACGCCTGCCACATTGTGCCGTGGTCGGTGAGCCACGATGATACCATTGGCAACGGGTTGGCGCTATGTCCGAACCTACACCGGGCGTTTGACCGGCATCTGTTCTGGGTGGATGGCGACTACCGGGTGCGGGTGGCGGAGGGCTTCGGGGAGTTGGGCGGGCACGACTATGGGGTGCAGCGCTTTAATGGGCAGTCGCTTAGGCTACCGAAGGTGCGGGCGTGGTGGCCGCGGGTGGAGAATCTACAAGCACAGCGAGGATAATGGTATTGCTCCCCGTTGTTCATTCAAGAGGCAGCAGAATTTCCACTTGCTCGTGCTTGATGAGCAATTCGACGGTATGCTGCCAGTAGTAAAGGGCGGCGGGGGCGCTGCGGAGTTTGTTGAGGTAATTGAGACGCTGGTCAGTGATGGCGGGCGCGGGGCTGTCGGGATAGCGCGGCAGGGCGGAGTGGTCGGCCACGAGCAGGCGGGCGGCGAGGTAAGCAGTTTTGGCGGCGCTAGTGGCGGCTTGGTCGGTGCCAAAGCGGGTGGCGAAGGGGAAGCCGGCGAAGGCGGGGATGCCAGTGGCCAGTTCACGAGCAGCGGTGGTTTCGGCGGGCGTAGCGGGTCGGCGATTTAGTTTGAGGTGGGCTAAGTGCAGGGCGGTGCGGATAGTATCGGCCAGCACGTCGGCGGGGGCGCTGTCGGTCAGGTTACGGTACACCAACTCTTTGCTGACCGTGGCTTGGTAGGCGGCGTTCACTAATTCTACCTGCTGCACTTCATCGAAGAGGATGCCGAGGTCGAACAGTTGCTTGATGATTTCCTGCTCCTTGCCGTGGTCGTAGCGGATGCCGGTGGTGGTGGGCGCGAAGGCCGTGAGTTTGTCGCCGGTGATAGATTCGACGCTGGGAATGGTGACGGGCTGGGGCTCGCCAGCGACTTGCAAAAAGTCGGACTGCACGGGTACCGACAGCAGCGCGGGGTAGCCGTGGGCCTCGTACAGCACGTCGAGGGCAACGTAGGGCTCGGCGCGGTTCAGGTCTTGGATAGGGTCGAAGTAGAGGTAGTAATGGCCACGGGGAATCCCGTCTTTGGTGCTGCGGCGCTCGTCGTACTCGTAGCGGCGGAAGGGCAGGTGCTGGCACACGCGGGCCACGGCCTGCGCTACGGCGTCGGGCGTGGCGGTGGTGACAATGTCCACATCGACGGAGAAGCGACGCAACTGGCCCAGTAGCAAAACGAGGCAAGTGCCGCCTTTGAAGACAAAAGGCAAGCCCTCCTGGGCGAGGCGTTCGACCAGAGCGAGGGCAAAAATCATCTTTTCGACAATGCTAGGGTCGAGGCCGCGGTGACGACGGCGCAGGTCGGCCAGCCACTCGGGCCGGAAGGTTTCAGGGGCAATCATGCGCGGGTAGTAGCGGGCTGGGGCCAGTCGGGCAGTTGGCGCAAGAACTGGCGCAGGTCGTCGGCGTGGTGGCGGCGCTGGGCGTAGCGCAGCAGGGTGCGCTCATCGAGGCGGTAGTGATGGCGGGCGTTGGTGAAAATGGTTTTCAGTTCGTGGCCCTGGTAGGCGGGGAAAATGTCAGGTCGGCTGAAGAGGTCGACCAGCAGCTTTTCGAGGCGAGGCACGGGCACGCCGTCGACAAGTTGCACAGGGGCCCGGCTAACGAAGGGCAGCACCACGATGGGGCGGTCGGCCTCGGCGATGTAATAGGTCAGCGTTTCGGGCTGGGGCCGCAGGAAGACGCGGTGCGGGTGGCGGTCTTTAAGTGCGAAGAAAACGGCCTGCACGTAGTCGCGGGGCACCTCGACCAACAATAAAGAGTGGGCTGCCTGATGAGAACTGAACTCGTTAGCCCAGGCAGTGGACCACAAGCAACCCTCAGGCAACTGCAATTCTTTTACCAGCGTGCGCCAGATGGTGCGCTCAGCGCGGCTAAGCGTGGGTTGGAAGTTAGGCCGGGTGGCGGCGTTAGCCGCTA
>CAZZWL010000133.1:0-14718 GCA_964657755.1 uncultured Rhodanobacter sp. | reverse complement strand
CCGCGCCGCCCGCCACCGCCGCCGAGGCCCTGCCGGGCCCCGTGGTGGCCGAGGTGGGGCCCGGCCCGGTGGCTGCCGCCGTGGTCGAGGCCCTGGGCCGGCACCAGCCGGCGCTGGTGGTGCTGGGCCAGGGCCCCGCCGCCGCCCTACCCCCCGAGTTGGCGCTGACCGTGCCGCTGGCCATTCTGCGCCACACTCCGCTGCTGCTGGTGCCGGTGGGGGCCGCCGTGGGAGCCCCGCGCCGGGTGCTGCTGGCCGTCGACGACGAGCCCTTCTCGCTGGGCGCGCACACGGGCCTAGTGCACCAGCTGTGGGCGGCATTGCAGGTGCGCCTCACCCTGCTGCACGTGGCCCCGCGCCAGTCGGCCGTGGCCGACATGGCGGCGCTGGCGGCCGTCGAGCGGACGGGGCTGCCGCTCGGCTTGCCCCCCCTGGCCTTCCAGCACCTCACGCACGCCAGCTCGGCCGAGGGCATTCTGCAAGCCGCGGCCGAGGGCCAGTTTGACCTGGTGGTGCTCCTTGCGCGGCCGCGCTGCTTTTTGGGGGCCTTGTTTCACCGCAGCGTGACGGCGCACGTGCTGCGGCACAGCCCGGTGCCCGTGTTGGTGCTGCCCACCGAGTAGGGGGCAGCCCGGCCACCGCTGGCCGCCGCGGGGTGGGCCGGCAAAACGGGTGCCACCTAGTGTTTGCCCTAAGTTGTTGCCTGCCAGCAAAAAAAACACGGCCACCTACCCTGCCCGCCGCCGGGCAAGGGCGCTAAGCTTTGAAGCCGGGCTCATAGGCCGCAAACGGGCGGTGGCCAACCTGCGGCGCTAGGCGGCGGCCAGGGCCGGGAGCACGAGCACGGGCACCGGGCTGTGCAGCAGCACGTGCGCCGTCACGCTGCGGTGGAAGAGCTCGCCCAGGAAGCTGCGCGGGCGCGCCACCACCACCACCAGGTCAAACTCGCCGGTGGCCGCTACCGCCAGGATGCCGCCGGCCGGCGTGGCGTGCACCAGCGCCCGGCTGGGCAGCCCCTGCCCCAGGTCTATGGCCAGCCCGGTTTGCTTAAGGGCCGCGACGGCGGCCGCGGTGCCGGCGGCCGCGCCCGCCTCATCGGAGCCAACGTGCAGCACGGTTAGCTCCGCGCGCAGCGCATCGAGCAGCTGCCGCACCAGGCCCGCGTGCGCCCCCAGGCTGAAAGGCTCGGCATCGAGGGCCAGCAGCACCCGGCGCGGCACGGTGGAGGTGGTGCGGGCGGGCACCACCAGCAGGGGTTGCGGGGCGGCGCGCAAAATGTCGAGCGCCGCCGTCGAGACTAATTCGTCGGGTAGGGCGTCGGTGTTGCGGTGGCCCAGCACCACCAGCGCGGGTTGGTAGCGGCCCAGGGTGGCGGCCACGGCCTCGGCCACCCGGCCGTGGGCCACCTCGGCCACCACCGGCGCGGTCAGCTGCCGGGTTTGGCTGGCCAGGGCCAGGTCGATGGCCTCCTGGCTCAGGAAATCTACCCGGCCGGTGAGGTACTCCGGGTCCAGCACCGAGTCGCGGCGCACGTGCAGCAGCACCAGCCGCGCGCCAATGGCCGTGGCCAGCCGGTCGGCATAGGCCAGGGCGCGGTCGGCGGGCTGGAAGAAATCAGTAAGCACCAGCAGCGAGAGAACCATGTGGGGAAGGGGGAAAGTAGAAAACTGCCGGCAAAGAACCCGGCGCGGCCGCCTTCCGGCCATGCGCAACGTCAGCCCCGCCACCTGATTTTAATCATGGCTCCGGCCGGGGCCCGGCCGCAACCTTGCGGCCCGCCAGGCCCACTCGCTACGCTCGGCTTGCTACGATTGACATTGCCTGGGCCTGAGGGTGTGCGAGGCCGGGCAGGGCCTGCTTTTCGCCGACCACACCCGCGCGACCCGCTGCGCGACGCCACGTTTGCCCAGCTGCTCACCTACCCCAACGGGCCCGTGACCGGCCACCGGGGCTACCTCCCCCGCGAGGCCCTGGCCGCGATTGCGATTGCCACCGCCGCCGTGGCCTGCCTTGCTGCCTGGGTCTTGGGCCGGGCCGCCCGAGTTGTGGCGCGGCCGTTTTTTATCTTTTCCCGCTGCTTTATGGACCTTTATCAGCTTATTTACCAGAGCCAGGCGCTGGGCGACTTTGGCTCGCCCGAGCTGGCCGCCCTGCTGCGGCGGGGCCGGGCGCACAACCAGGCGCACCACATCTCGGGCGTGCTGCTGCACACCACCGACGGGCGCTTCCTGCAAGTGCTGGAAGGCCCCCAAACGGCCGTGCGGCACCTCTACTACCACGTTATTCTGTCCGACACGCGCCATTTTCACTGCCAAGTGCTGGGGGAGGGGCCGTGCGCCCGGCGCAGCTTCGCGGGCTGGGCTATGGGCTGCCGCCTGGCCCGGCCCGCCGACCTGCGCGCGCTGCTAGGCGAGGCCCCCGCCGATAGCTTGGGCCTCACCCACCGGCCCTACCCCCGCCCCCAGCTGCTGGAGCTGCTGGAAGACTTCGTGGCCCAAAACCCCGTCGAAACGGCGCCGGGACCCCCGCTGGACAGCCAGCTCACCCGGTCCGCTTAGTCCTGCTCATGCCGTGGCCCTATCCGCCCAAGTTCGTTTGCATGGCTGCGGCGAGCCGCCGTTTATGACAAAGATTATTCGTGAGGGATGACGTTTGTCATAAATGGCGGGGGTAGGGGCGGGTACTTTTGGGTGGCTTGTTTGCCCTCCCACCATGTTTTATTTCCTTGCAATGGCCCCCCCTGCGGCGGCCCGGCGGTGGCTGGTTGCCGCTACCCCCCCTGCGCGGCCAACCCCCGCGCGCACACCCCGGCCGTGGTAGCGCCATCGCAGGGGGGGGCGCCGCGCCGGTCGGAACCCCAAAGCCCCAAAAAAGCCCGTGGCCGCGCGGCCACGAAGCTCCTCTGGCTGCTCGGGGCGGTCCTGGTGCCGGGCCCCGTGGCCCACGCGCAGGCGATGGCAACCGCGGACGTGCCGCCGCTGGCCTTCGGGGCGATGTTTCAGCAGTATCCGCAGGCCCGGCAGGTGACGTGGCGCCGGTTTCGGGCCTGGTACCAGGCCAGCTACACCCAGAGCCAGACCCACCGGCTGGTGCGGTTCAGCAGCAACGGCGACGTGGAAGCCACGGGCCAGGACATGGCGCTCGGGGCACTTTCGCGCCCCATTCAGCACACCCTGTCCACCTACTACCCCACCCGCACCTTTTGCCGCGCCATTGAGGTGACCAATGCCCGCACCGGGGGCCTCACCTATGAGATGGCCACCTGCGAAACCGCGCTCAGCCGCACCGTTACGCTGACGGCGGACGGCCGGAAAATACCTCGCTCCCAGTAGCCGGGGGCACCTCCTTAAACAAGGGGCGGGGCCCAGGGACCGCCTGACAAAAGTCAGCCGGCCGGGCGTCAATCGTCAGGGGCTGGCCGGGGGGTAGGGCGGAATTTTGGGGTCTGTTCCCGTCTGCGTTTTTACTTCTCCCAACGCCCATGCAAACCCTAGAAACCCTTGCCCCGCCCACCGCGAGCGAGTACCTGTCGGATGCCGACATTACGGCCGCCATCGAGCTGTTTTTTCTGACCAAGCAAGGCGTGCCCGCGCACCTGATTGACGTGGCCACCCACGAGGGCATCGTGCGGCTGACCGGCATCACCGACAACCTGCTGGCCAGCGAGCGGGCCGAGGAAATAGCCTTGGCCGTGCGCGGCGTGCGGGGGGTAGTCAATGAGCTCCTCATCAGCACCCCCGAGGTGCCCAATGAGGAGCTGCACCGCGCCGTGACGCGGGCCCTCACCGCCGACCCCGCCACCACCAGCTACCCCGTGGCCTGCCGCGTGGCCGAGGGCGTGGTGACGCCCGAGGGCGTGGTGCAGTCCTGGGCCGAGCAGCAGCTGGTGCTGCGCGTGCTGCGGGGCGTGCGGGGCGTGCGCCGCCTGGTGCCGGACGAGCTAACCATCCGTTGGGGCGAAATGCAGAACTCGGACGAGGAAATCAGCACCCAAATCCGGGAACTGCTCGCCTGGGACATTCGGGTGAATAGCGCCCTGGTAGAAGTGCGCACCAACGACCGGGCGGTGCACCTGAGCGGCACCGTGGGCACGGCCGCCGAGCGGGCCCAGGTGCTGGCCGTGGCCTACCAGGCCGGCGCCCGCCGCGTCGAGGCCCGCGACCTAGTGGTGGCCGCCTGGGCGCTGAGCAGCGATATGCGCCGCGAGAAATTCGCGGAGCGCCCGGATGCCGACATTGCCCAGGCCGTGCGCGATACATTCCGCTACGACCCGCGCGTGCTCTCCTACCAGCCCGAGGTGGCGGTGCACAACGGCGTGGTGACGCTGAGCGGGGCCGTGAGCAACCTGCGCGCCAAGCAGGAGGCCGAGCGCGATGCCCGCCACGTGGTGGGCGTGTGGAACGTGTACAACCTGCTGAAAGTCCGCGTCCGCTGGTTCACGCCCGACGTGCTGCTGCACCAGAACGTGCTCGAGGCGCTGGCCCGCGACCCCTACGTGGGGCTCTGCGACTTCAGCCTGCGCCTGAGCAACGGCAAAGTGCACCTCTACGGGCAGGTGAGCAACTACTTTGAGCAGGCGCAGGCCGCCGAAGTGGCCGCCGGCGTCAATGGCGTGGCCGAGGTCGAAAACAACGTGCGCGTGGTGGGCAGCCCCGACCCAGGCCGCGCGCCCGCCGCCTGGTACCCCGGCGCGCGGCACCCGGCCGCCAACTCCCACTCGGACTACGCCCTGGCCGAGCGCATTCGGATGCTGTATTTCTGGTCGGCCAGCCTGCACGGCCAGGACGTGGCGGTGCAGGTCAGCAATGGCCGCGCCACCCTCACCGGCACCGTGGACACCTGGCGCGACCGCGAGCAGGCCACCTTCGACGCCTACGAGGCCGGCGCCCGCACCGTGGACAACGACTTGCGGCTGCCCACGGGCCGGGAGCTTTAGCGCGGCGCCATGCGTGCTTTTTCCCGCCCCGGCGGTGGTGCGCCGCGCGCCGCCAGCCGCCCCGCCGTGAGCCCGGCCGCGCTGCGCATTGCCCAGGAAGCCGACGCCACCATGTCGCCCGATGGCTGGGAGGCGGACTACGCCGGGCCCGGCTTGCCGGCCGAAGCGCCGGCGGCCACTCCACTGGCGGCGCTCGCCGGGGGCGCTGCCCCCGGCATAGCGGCTTAGGGCCCGGCATTTAGCAGCCAATTCGACAATTCTTCCTACCCCCTTTCTGCGTTATGAACCCCTCCCTGCTGGTACTGGCCAATTTGCCCGAGGCCGCCGCCCACACGGCGCGCTACGCCGCCGCCCTGGGCCAGTCGCTGGGCCTGCGCCTGGCGCTGCTGCACTGCTACCTCTACCCCACCTTGCTGGAGCCCGCGCTGGTGGGCGAAGTAGTGGAGCAGCTCGACCGCAACGAGGCCGAAACCCTGGCCGCGCTGCGCGCCCTGGCCAGCCGCCTGCCCGTGCCCGCCGAGGTAGTGGAAGCGGGCGGGCTGGTGGAAGACGACGTGGCGGCCGCCATTCGCCGCTACCAGCCGCTGCTGCTGGTCATGGGCCTGGGCCCCGAGCAGGGGTTGCTCGATGAGCTGCTGCGTAGCCAGGTGCTGCCCGTGCTGCGGGCCACCGGGCGGCCGGTGCTGCTGGTGCCCGCCCGCCCGCCGGCTGCCGCAGGGGCCCAGGTTGCGCCGCGCCGGGTGCTGGTGGCCGTCGATGGCGAGCCGTTTGCCCTGGCGGCGTCGAGCCGGGCCCTGGGGGCGCTGCTGGGGTCGTGGGCGGCGGCGTATACCGTGGTCCACATTGACCTGAATAGTGCGCTGCTGGGCACCTCGGGCCAGCAGGCGCTGGCCGATGTGCGGGCCAGCAAGCTGCTGCCGCCCGGCACGCCGCTGGCGCTGTACGAGGCGTGCGACCAGGCCCCGGCCGCCGGCGTGCGGCAAGCCGCCGCCGATACCCAGGCCGATATGCTGGTGCTCGTGGCCCGGCCGCGCAGCTTCTGGGGCGAGCTGTTTCACCGCAGCGTCACGGCCGAGGTGCTGCGCCACAGCCGGGTGCCGGTGCTGCTGCTGCCGGCGGCGGGGTAGGGGGTAGGGCCCCGCGCCGCCGCTCAGCAAGCCATCGGCACGAGGGGCAACGCTGGTTGTTCGGCCTGCCCGCCGCCTTTTGCCCGCCTGCTTCGCAATGGGTGCGGGCCGCGCCGGTTTACCTGACCTGACAAAAATCAGCTTCTGAGGCAATTAGAATCAGGGGCGTGACCGGCCCTGGCCCGGACCTTTATGCCCGGCTCACGGCCTGCCCCTGGCTGGGCCCGGCTGCTTTGGCCGGCGCCTGGGTAGCTTAAATTATTCGTTTCATGGACAAAGACTTGCAAGGAAAAACCGCCCTGGTTACCGGGGGCGCTTCGGGTATCGGCCGGGCCGTGGCGCTGCTCTACGGGCAGCACGGGGCCCGGGTGATGGTGTCGGACCTCAACGAAGAACAGGGCCAGCAGGTGGTGGCCGAGCTGCTGGCCGCCGGGGCCACCGCCCGGTTTTACCAGGCCGACGCCGCCGACCCCGCCCAGTGCCGCCAGCTGGTGCAGGCCACCGTGGCCGCCTTTGGCACCCTGGACGTGGCCTGCAACAACGCCGGCATCACCGGCGAGCTGAACCTGACGGCCGACTACTCGCTGGATGGCTGGCAAAAGATTATCAACGTGAACCTGAACAGCGTGTTTTTCTGCCTCAAGTACGAGCTGGAAGTGATGCTGAAGCAGGGGGCGGGCTCGATTATTAATATGGCTTCCATTCTGGGGCAGGTGGGCACGCCCACGCTGGCGGGCTACGTCACGGCCAAGCACGGCGTCATCGGCCTCACCCAAACGGCCGCCCAGGAGTACGCTGCCCAGGGTATTCGCATCAATGCCGTGGGGCCGGGCTACATCGACACGCCGCTGCTAAGTGGGTTTTCGGCCGAAACCAAGCGGGCGCTGGTGGCGCTGCACCCCATCGGCCGCCTGGGCCGGGCCGAGGAAGTGGCCGAGCTGGTTATCTGGCTCAGCTCCGACAAGGCCTCGTTCGTGACCGGCGCCTATTACCCCGTCGATGGCGGCTACCTGGCCCGCTAGGGCGCGCCCCGGCGGCTCCCTACCCCCCGCCGCGGGCGGCAACCCGGAAACCGCCGCGACTGCATTTACTCCTCCTGCCGGGGCCTGCTCCCGCGCCGCCCGCCGCCCCTGCTTATGAACTACTACGACGCCCCGGTGGCGGCAGTGGCCGCGGAGCTGCACACCTCGCCCGCCGGCCTCGACGCCGCCACCGCCCGGCAGCGCCTGGCCCAGCACGGCCCCAACCAGCTGGCCGACACCCGGCAAAAAGCCTGGTGGCAGCTGCTGCTGCACCAGTTCACGGATGTGATGATACTGGTGCTGCTCGCGGCGGTCGGCATTTCGGTGGCGGTGGGCGAGGCGCAGTCGGCCTACGTTATCCTGGCCATCATCCTCCTGAACGCGGCCCTCGGCTTCGGGCAGGAATACCGGGCCGACAAGGCCCTGGCGGCCCTGCAACAGCTGGCCCCGCCGCAGGCGCAGGTGCTGCGGGGCGGCCAGCCCCAGGCCGTGCCCGCCGCCAGCCTGGTGCCCGGCGACGCGGTGCTGCTCGAAGCCGGCAACGTGATTCCGGCCGACGTGCGCTTTCTCGAAACCCACGCCCTCAAGGTCGACGAGTCGTCGCTCACCGGCGAGTCGGCCAACGTGGAGAAAAATACCGACCCGCTGCCCGCCGGCGCCTACCCCCTCGGCGACCGCCTCAACCTGGGCTACAAGGGCACCTTCGTGACCAACGGCCGCGCCACCGCCTACGTGGTAGCCACGGGTATGCAGACCGAGCTGGGCAAAATCGCCGGCCTGCTCCAGACCGCCGACGCTCAAACGCCGCTGCAACGGCGGCTGGGCACCTTCGGCAAGTGGCTGGCGGTGGGGGCGGTAGCCATTTGCGCGGTGTTTTTTGGGGCCGGCTGGTGGCGGGGGGAGCCCCTGGGCGACTTGCTGCTGGTGTCCATCTCGCTGGCCGTGGCGGCCATCCCGGAGGCGCTGCCGGCGGTGGTCACCATCGCGCTGGCGCTGGGCGCGCAGCGGCTGGCCAAAGACCACGCCCTGGTGCGCAAGCTGCCCGCCGTGGAAACCCTGGGCTCGGTCACCTACATCTGCACCGACAAGACGGGTACCTTGACGCTCAATAAGATGACCGTCCAGCAGGTGTACGCCAACCCGGCGTTTGCGCTGCCCGCCCTGGGCGATGCCGACGCCCTGCTGGCCGCCCTGGCCCTCAACACCGACGCCAGCCAGGGCCCCGATGGCCAGTGGCTCGGCGACTCGACCGAGGTGGCGCTGGCCCGCTACGCCGCCGAGCACGCCTACCCCCGCCCGGCCCTCGAAGCCCGGTTTCCGCGCCTGGCCGAGCTGCCCTTCGACTCGGAGCGCAAGTGCATGACCACCCTGCACCAAACCCCGCAGGGCGTGCTCGTGCTCACCAAGGGCGCGCCCGGCGTGCTCTTCGCCCAGCTCGCCGCCGACCAAAAAAGCCAGCTGCCCGACCTCGAAAAACGCGCCAACGACCAGGCCGCGCAGGGCTTCCGGGTGCTGGCCTACGCGGCCAAGCTGCTGCCCGCCCTACCCCCCCAACTCGACGCGGCCACCCTCGAAACCGGGCTGGCCTTCATTGGCCTGGCCAGCCTCATCGACCCGGCCCGCGCCGAGGCCGGCTCGGCCGTGGCCGCGTGCCGGGCCGCCGGCATCATCCCGGTCATGATTACCGGCGACCACAAACTGACGGCCGAGGCCATCGCCAAGAAGCTGGGCATCCTGGGCCGGCCCGGCGAGCTGGTGCTGACCGGGCCCGAACTGGCGGCGCTCGCTGAGCCCGCCTTTGCCGAAATTGTGGAAAAAGTGCGGGTGTACGCCCGCGTCGACCCGGCCCAGAAGCTGCGCATTATCAGCGCCTTGCAGGCTAAAAAACAGTTCGTAGCCATGACCGGCGACGGCGTGAACGACGCCCCGGCCCTCAAAAATGCCGACATCGGCATCGCGATGGGCATCGGCGGCACGGAGGTGGCCAAGGAGGCCGCGCACCTGATTTTGCTCGACGATAATTTCGCCACCATCGTGCTGGCCGTGGAGCACGGGCGGCGCATTTACGACAACATTCTCAAGTTTATCCGCTACATTTTGTCGGGCAACGTGGGCGAGGTGTGGGCCATTTTCCTGGCCCCGTTTTTTGGGCTGCCCATCCCGCTGCTGGCTATTCAAATCTTGTGGGTCAACCTCTTATCCGACGGCTTGCCCGGCCTGGCCCTGGCCTACGAGCCCGCCGAGCCCAATGCCATGCAGCGCCCGCCCCGCCCGCCGGGCGAGTCCATTTTTGCGGGCGGCCTGGGCTGGTTCGTGGGCTGGGTGGGGCTGCTGATTGGCGGCCTCACGCTGGGCACCCAGGCCTGGGCCCTGCGCGACGGCGACGCGCACTGGCAGACCATGACCTTCACGGTGCTCTGCTTCACGCAGCTGGGCAACGCGCTGGCCATCCGCTCCTCACGCGAGTCGCTGTTCACGCTCGGCCTGTTTTCCAACAAGCCCATGCTGGGCGCGGTGGCCGTGTCGGTGGCCTTGCAGCTGCTGATTATCTACCTGCCGTTTTTCAATAAGCTGTTTACCACCAGTCCCTTATCGTGGGGTGAGCTGGGGCTAACGGTGGCTATTTCGAGCGTCGTGTTCTGGGCAGTGGAGCTGCAAAAGCTCATCGGCCGGCGGCGGGGGGTAGGGGCAGGGGCGGCTGCCCTGGTGCCCGACCCCACCCCTGCGGGAGTGGGGAGTCCGGAGTTGCAAGTGACGAGCTAAACGAGCTAAAATTCCTCCTTGCTGAGTGCCAGGCTGCCCGCTTCCACAGGGGCCAGGGTCAGCGGGCCCACACCTGATAGAAATTACCCAGCCGACCTGCGTTTCATGAGGCGCCAGCCCGCGCCGAGTCGGCACCGTTGGCTAGTGTAAGTCAGCTGCTTACCGCAGCGAATTCCCCGTCTTTTTCCCGCGTCGCCATGAAAATGAATTTTGTTGTGCTCACCGATGCCGCCCCCGCCGGCGAGCCCCTGCTCGGCTACGCCGCCGCGCTGGCCGCCGCCGTGGGGGCCACGCTGCACCTGGTGCACGTGGTGTCGATGCCGCCCGTGACCACCCTGGAATACGGCTTGCCGCTGCTTGATACGAGCTACGTGCCGGCCGTGCGCGAGGGCCTGCAGCGGGCGGCTGCCCGCCTACCCGTGCCCACCACCGTGACGGTGCTGGAGAGCGACTGGCACGAAGCCCTGACCCAGGTGCTGGCCCGCCACCAGCCGGCGCTGCTGCTGGCCGGCCTCACCGCCACCGACGGCCCCCTCGAGGAGTTGCTGAGCAACCGCGCCCTGCCCCTGCCATACCAAACCGGCTACCCCCTGCTGCTGGTGCCCGAGCACCTGCCCGCCGCCGCCCAGCGCCCCCCGCGCCACCTGCTGCTGGCCGTGGAGGACCAGCCGTTCCAACTCACGCCGCCGGCGCGGGCGCTGGCCCCGCTGCTCGATGCGTTGGCCTGCCCCGTCACGCCCGTTACGGTGCTGCCCCTGCGCCATGCCCTGGCCGCCGGCGAGGCGGGCCTGCGCGCCGCCCAAACCTGCGGCCTGGCTGCCGTGCTGCCCGGTGCCAAGCTGCGCCGGGTGGTGGGCGTGCGCCCCGCCACGGGCATCTGGGAAGCCGCCGATGCGCTGGGAGCCGACCTGGTGGCCTTGCTCGACCAGGGCCACGGCTGGGTGCATAAGCTCTTCAGCGGTAGTGTGATTGCCGATGTGCTGCGCTACTCCCTGGTGCCCGTACTCCTGCTGCCCGTCGTGGCAGAATAGCTGAAAAATTCGGCGGCTACCCACCCGCCGGGAGCTGCAACATCGCACTACACTATCCCTGCTTATGACTGCTAGCACCCTACCCCCTCCCAGCACCCTGCCCCAAACCCCCGGCCTCAGCACCGCCGAAGTGGCCACTTCCCGCGCCGCGCACGGCCCCAACGTGCTGCCCGACAACGCGCCCACCGGCCTGCTGGCCACGCTGAAAGACGTGGTGACCGAGCCCATGTTTTTGCTGCTGCTGGTGGCCTGCGGCGTGTACGTGGCGCTGGGCGAAGTAGCGGAGGCCCTCACGCTGGGCGCGGCGCTGGGGGTAGTGGCCGGCATTTCGGTGTACCAGGCGCGGCGCAGCGACGCGGCCCTGGGGGCCCTGCGCGAGCTGACCCAACCCCAGGCCCAGGTGCGGCGCAACGGGGCCCTGGCCACCGTGCCGGCCGCCGACCTGGTGGTAGGCGACGCCGTGTGCGTGGCCGAAGGCAGCCGCCTGCCCGCCGACGGCACCGTGGCCGAAGCCAACGACTTTTCGGCCGACGAGGCCATCCTCACCGGCGAGGCCGTGCCGGTGGCCAAGGCCGTGGGCGACGCCGTGTTTGGCGGCACCAGCACGGCCTCGGGCAGCGCCTGGCTCACGCTTACGGCCGTGGGCGCGGGCACCCGGCTGGGGCTGATTGGGCAGAGCATGGCGGCCATTACCACCGAAAAAACGCCCTTGCAGCGCCAGGTGACGCAGTTTGTGGCCCGCATGGCCTGGGTGGGGCTCGGGGCATTTGCGCTGGTCTGGGGGGTGAATTATGCCAAGTCGGGCGACTGGGTCACGGCCCTACTCTTCGGCCTTACGCTGGCCATGTCGATTTTGCCCGAGGAAATTCCGGTGGCTTTCAGCTCCTTTATGGCCCTGGGCGCGGCCCGGCTGAGCCGGCTGGGCGTGCTCACCAAGCAGCCCCAAACCGTGGAAAGCCTGGGCTCGGCCACCGTCATCTGCACCGACAAAACCGGTACCCTCACCCAGGAAGGCATGGTGGTCAAGCAGCTCTACGACGGGGCCACGGCCAGCCTCGTGCCCGTGCCCGGCCCGCTGTCGGCCACCGCCGCCCCGGTGCTGGCCTGCGCCCGCTACGCCAGCGAAACCGAGCCCTTCGACCCGATGGAAAAGGCCATCGTGGCCGCCTTCGCCGCCGCCGACCCGGCCGCCGCCGCCGCGCCCGCCCCCATGCGGCACGAGTACCCGCTGGCCGGCACCCCGCCCATGATGACGCACGTGCGCCAGGTAGCCGGCCAGCCGCTCATTGCCGCCAAGGGCGCCGTCGAGCACGTGCTGGCTGGGTGCCGCCCTACCCCCGCCGTAGCCGCCGAAGTCCGCCGCGTGGCGCAGGAGCTCTCGGCGCAGGGCTACCGGGTGCTGGGCGTGGCGCGCGGCACCCAGCCGGGGCCCGATTTCCCGGCCACGCAGGACGAGTTTGCCTGGGAATTCTTGGGCTTAATCGCCCTCGAAAACCCGCCCAAGGCCAACGCGGCGGCCGTGGTCAAGGCTTTTACCGAAGCGGGCATTCAGGTGAAGATGATAACCGGCGACTTCCCCGAGACGGCCCAGGCCATTGCCCGCCAGGTGGGCCTGCCGGGCGCCGATACGCTGCTCACCGGCCAGCAGGTCATGGGCTTAGCCGCCGCCGACTTGCAGCAGCAAGTGACGGGCACGGCCGTGTTCGCCCGCATGTTTCCCGAGGCCAAGCTGAAGGTGGTAGAAGCCCTCAAAGCCAACGGCGAAGTAGTGGCCATGACCGGCGACGGCGTGAACGACGGCCCCGCCCTCAAGGCCGCCCACATCGGGGTAGCGATGGGCCGGCGCGGCACCGAAGTGGCCCGCCAGGCCGCCTCGCTGGTGCTGGTGGATGACGACCTGGGCGGCATGGTCACGGCCATTGCCCAGGGCCGGCGCATCTACCAAAACTTCAAAAAGGCGGTGTTCTACGTCGTGTCCATCCACATCCCGATTGTACTCACGGTGGCCGTGCCGCTGCTGGCGGGCTGGAAGTGGGAAAACCTGTTCACGCCCGTCCACATCATCTTTCTGGAGCTGGTGATGGGCCCTACCTGCTCTATTGCTTTCGAAAACGAGCCCGCCGAGGCCGGCCAGATGCGCCAGCCACCGCGCCCGCTCACCAGCACCTTCCTGGCCGGGGCCGAGCTGGGCCGCAGCCTGGCGCAGGGCCTGGGCATCGCGGCGGCCGTGCTGGGCGTGTACTACTATTTCATGCAGCAGGGCGCGGCCCTGCCGGTGGTGCGCACGCTCACTTTCGCCACGCTGGTGCTCAGCAACATCGGCCTCACGCTGGTCAACCGCTCGTTCACGCAGTCGGTGCTGCAGACCCTGCGCGTGCCTAACCGCCTGCTCTGGCTAATGCTGGGCCTCACGCTGGCCCTGCTGCTGGTCACGCAGTTCGTGCCGGCGGCGCAGCGGCTGTTCGGCTTCGCGCCCGTGCCGCTGGCGGCCCTGGGCTGGTGCGCGCTGGCCGCCCTGGTGGGGGTAGGCTGGGTGGAGGGGTGGAAGGCCGGGCGGCGGGCGCGGGGGTGAGGGCGGGCGCGGGCTTGGCGGCAGGAAAGGCGATAAAAATGGCCTGATATAAATCAAGTTATTGCCTGCGTTGCGTCATGCCGGCCGCTGGCGGGGGCCGATACTTTTGTTGCGGCGGCGGCCCGAGTTGCCGGGCTGCCGCCGCTCACTCCAGGCTCCCGTTTGGCGTTGGCTCCCGGCTGACCGCCGCCCCCGGCACCCGGTTTGCCGGATGGATTTCCCGCGCGGGAGCCTGGCGCCGCCACCGTTTTTTCTACTTGCCATGCCCCTGACCCTCGTTGTTTTCGCTGGTTTTTACGCCGCCGCCCGCCACGCCGAGCGCTACGCCGACACGCTGGGCGAGGCCCTGCACGGCCGCCTGCTGCTGCTGCACGTCAACCGCGTTTCGCTCTTCGACCCGTATAAGATAGTGGGCGAGCGCTACCGCCAGGCCGAGCTGGCTACCGAAACGGACACCACGGCCGCCCTGCACCGGCAGGCCGCCGCGCTGCGCACCCCCGCTACCGTGCTGGTGACCACCGACTTGCTGCCCGAAGTGGCCCATGACGTGGCCGCCCGGCACCACCCGGCCCTGTTCGTGCTCAGCCAGCCCGACCCGGCTCACCCCGCCGCCAGCGTGGTGGCCGACTGCGCCGAGCTGCTGCGCGCCGGCCAGCACGCGCTGCTGGTGGTGCCCGCGCACGCCCCCGCCGACCAGCCCCCGCGCCGCATCCTGCTCGCCGCCGACCGCGAGCCCTTTACCCTGGCCCCGGCGGCCACCGCCCTGCGCGAGCTGCTGGCCTTGCCCGGTACCGAGCTGCTCGTGGCCCACGTGTCGGGGGGGGTAGAGGATGACAGCGGGTGCGCGGCGGCCCTGCGCGCCGTGCAAAACAGCGGCCTGCTCGAGGGGCTGCCTACCCCCGAGCTGCGCGGCTACGCCCAGGCCGACTACGCGGCCGGCGTGCTGGCCGCCGCGCGCGAAACGCGGGCCGACCTGGTGGTAGTATTTGCCCGCGAGCGCAGCTACCTGGGCGAGCTGTTTCACCGCAGCGTCACGGCCCGGCTGCTGGCCGATTGCCTGGTGCCGGTGCTGGTGCTGCCCACCGCCACCGTAGCCGCACCCGCCGCCGCGCCGGCCACCGCCGCCACCGCCGCCCAGTACGCCAGCGTGGTGCTCACCGGCCTCAGCCCGGCTGCCTGAGGAGCCCACGCTTTTTCTGCCAAGTGCATTACCCCCTCCCTTTTCAACTTTTGCCATGAAAAAGAAACACTTGCCGGCCCCTACCCC
>CAZZWL010000132.1:0-14786 GCA_964657755.1 uncultured Rhodanobacter sp. | reverse complement strand
AGCTAGAAACTAGTCCCCACTCTCCTAAGGAGAGGGGGCTAGGGGGTGAGGTCTCGTTGGGGCCGGAGGCGGCATTGAACAGCGAGGTGCTGCCCCCCGCCCGCCCGCTCTTCTCCGTCCTCATCGCCGCCCGTGACGAGGCCGCCGCCCTGCCGCACCTGCTGCAAGCCCTCCGGAATCAGTCCCTACCCCCCGAATTTTTCGAGGTGCTGCTGGCCGACGACCACTCGGCCGACGGCACCGCCGCGCTGGTGCGGGCCGCCGCCAAAACAGTGCCTTTTAGCCTGCGGCTCATTGCTCTTCCCCCCGGCTCCACCGGCAAGAAGGCCGCCCTGGCCGCCGCCGAGGCCCAGGCCCGCGCCCCCTGGGTGGTGGCCACCGATGCCGACTGCTGCCCCGGCCCCGACTGGCTGGCAGCCTACGCCGAGCTGCTGCACGCGCAGCCGGCCCTGCACTTCATCAGCGGGCCGGTGCGGCTCACGCCGGGCGGGGCCTGGTTCGATGGGCTGCTGGGGCTGGAGTTTGCCGGGCTGGGGGGGGTAGGGGCGGGCTGCATCGGGCGGGGCCGGCCCACCATGTGCAACGGCGCCAACCTGGCCTTCCGCCGCAGCACCTTCCACGAGGTGGGCGGTTACCTCGACAATGCCGGCCTGGCCAGCGGCGACGACGAGTTTCTGCTCCACAAAATCCACCAGCGCTACCCGGCCGGCGTGCGCTTCCTGGCCGATGCCCGCGCCGTGGTGGATACGACCGCGCCGGCCACGCTGCGGGCCCTGCTGCGGCAGCGCGTGCGCTGGGCCAGCAAGTACCCGCACTACCGCCCCGCCGCCCCGCGCCGGCTGGCCCTGCTGGTGCTGGGCACCAACCTGAGCCTGGCCGCCGGGGTAGGCCTGGCGCTGGCCTGGCCGGCGCTCTGGCCGGGGGTAGGGGCCGCCTGGGCGCTCAAGCTGGGCGCCGATGCCTGGCTGCTGTGGCCGTTTTTGACCCTGCTCAAGCGCCGCCGCTGGCTGGGGTGGCTGCTGCCCCTGCAGCTCCTCTACGCGCCCTACGCGCTGGCCGTGGCCCTGGCCGCCCGGCGCGGCAGCTACGCCTGGAAGGGACGGCAGGTGCGGTGAAAAACCGACGTTGGCAACACATGAGTTTTTTCTGAAAAAAAGCACTTTTCCAGTAAGCAAAAGTGCGGCGAAGCGGTTTTTACCTGGGACTTTTCTTCTCACCTAACTCCTTCGCTGCCATGCGCACAAACTCCGCCAGCTTTGCCCTCACCGTCGGGATGGGCCTCATCGTGTTGTTAATTGGATTTTTGGCGCTGAATATGGCGGGCCTGGTGGGCACTAACGCAGACGCAGTTGCCACGGAGCAGCCCATGCCGAAGGAAATAACCGGAGTTTCAGCAGTAGCTGCGGCCTACGTGCCCGCCTCGGCTGAAGAGGCCGCCGCCATTGCCGCAGGTGATGCCCTTTTCAAAAACAACTGCGCCCAATGTCATGCCGTGAACGACAAAATAGTAGGGCCAGCGCTGGCTGGCATAACCAAGCGGCGCCCCATCTCGTGGGTAGTTTCCTGGGTGCATAACTCCAGCAAAGTCATTGCCAGCGGCGACGAATACGCCGTTAAGCTGTTCAACGACAATGGTAAGCAGCAGATGCCCGCTTTCCCACAGCTACCGGATAAGGATATTAAGGCGATTATGACTTGGGTAAATTCGCAGGAAGGAGCTGTTTCCGTCGGAACCGATGGCGCAGTGGCAGTCGCTAACTGAGGATGTTTTGGCACCAATATAGGGTCGGGTGTAGAGACGTGTCTTGGCGTTGAGCGAGCCTTCCTAACGCCGAGACGCTACTTAGGCGCCGTTACTGCACCAGCACTAGCGCGGTGCTGCCCGGCACGGCCACACCGCTAGCGCCGGCGCTCAGCGTTTCGAGGCCGCTCGGCTTGATTTCGAGGCCGCGCAGCACCACTTTGTAGCTGCCGGCGGGCACGGGCAGGGTGGCCGGCTGGCGCAAGCCGTTGAAAAGGACCGTAATCGTCTGCCAGGCGTCGCCGCCGGCGTGGTCTTTTAGGCGGTAGCCGATGGTGCCGGGGGGTAGGCCGGGCAGAAACTCCAGGTGCTGGGCAATCAGCTCCTGGGTGGGCAGGCGGAAAGCCGGGTGCGCCCTGCGCAGCGCCAGCAGCTGGCGGTAGAACGCGGCCACGGCCTGATATTTCGCCTTGCGGCCCCAGTCGAGCTGGTTGATGCTGTCGGGTATGTTATAGGAGTTGGACGAGCCTTTTTTGGTGCGTAAAAAGTCGTCGCCAATCGGCAAAAACGGTACGCCCTGCGACGTGAACACGATGGTGTTGCAGAGCGCATCCATCCGGATGAGTTCCTGCTCGCTGGCCGTGGGGTTGGCGATTTTGAGCTTGTCCCAGAGGGTGCGGTCGTCGTGGCAGGCCACGTAGTTGAGGGCCTGGCCCGGCTGGCTGGCCCAGGGCGCTTTGCTGTAGTTAACCCGTTGGTAGTCAAGCTGCGGGTGGGGGGTAGCGGCCACGATGCCGAACTTCACGCTCTCCTCCAGCCCCGGCTGGCCGCCCACAAAGCCGGCTTCCGCTTGATGCGCATAATGGCCCTTCACGCCGTCGCGCAGCTCGTCGCCGAAGGCCGCCACGCGGTCGAGCTGCCCCATGTTAGCCTTCACGGCGCGCTGGCTTTCGGGCAGCGGGCTGGGGCCGGCCGCCCAGCCTTCGCCGTAGATGAAAATGCCGTGGTCCTGCTGGTCGAGGGCTACGCGCACGGCCCGCATCGTGGCCATATCGAGCACGCCCATGAGGTCGAAGCGGAAGCCATCGACGCGGTAGGCGCGGGCCCAGTGGCTCACGCAGTCCACGATAAGCTTGCGCACCATCGGGCGTTCCGAGGCCACCTCGTTGCCGCAGGCGGTGGCATTCGAGAGCTTCCCGTCGGCCGTGTGCCGAAAATAATAGCCCGGCACCAGCTGCTCAAACGCGCTGCTGCCCGCGTCGGCCACGTGGTTGAACACCACATCCACCACCACGCCCAGCCCGCGTCCGTGCAGCGCCTGCACCAGCTGCCGAAACTCGCGAATGCGCACCGCCGGGTCGAGCGCATCGGTGGCGTAGGAGCCCTCGGGCACGAAATAATTCAGCGGGTCGTAGCCCCAGCTATACCGCGTGGTGGAGGGGGGTAGGGCCTCGTCGATGGCCGCGAAGTCGTTGACGGGCAGCAGGTGCACGTGCGTCACGCCCAGTTCCTGGAGGTGCTGCAGGCCGGTGCTCACGCCCAGCGGGCCGGCGGTGCCGGTTTCGGTCAGGCCCAGGTACTGCTTCTGGTGCTGGATGCCCGACTGCGGGTCGGCCGAGAGGTCGCGCACGCTCACCTCGCCCACTATGATGTCGGTGGGGTGGGGTAGGCGCGGGCGGCGGTCGTCGGCCCAGCCGGCGGGCGCGGCGGTGGCCGGGTCGAGCCAGGCGCCGCGGCGGCCGTTCACGCCCACGGCGCGCGCGTAGGGGTCGGCCACCTCGGCCATTTCGCGCCCGGCTATGGTGGCCTGCACGGTGTAGAAGCCGGTGGTGCCGGCCGGCAGCGTGGCTGCCCAGGTGCCGCTGGGGCCGCGCTGCAGCTCGTGGGTGGCGGTGGCCGCGCCGCCCGCGCCGGCCGCGTACAGGCGCAGGCGCAGCGCCCCGGCGGTGGGCGCCCACACCCGCAGCGTGCCCTGGCCCAGCTGGTTGAACGTCAGTCCCAAATCGGGCCCTTGGTAGAAAGGGTACTGGCTGAGGGGGTAGCGGGCGGCATCGGTCATGGGCGCGGGCGGGGCGGGCGGGGACTTGGTTTTGGATTGGGCCAGCGCGGCCGGCATGACCCCGAAGAGCACGAGTACGAGGGGCAAGAAGCGAGGAATCATGAAGGTAAAATAAGCGCGCCCGGCGGGGATTACGCATAAACTCACGCCGGCTTCAGCTTCCCAAAAAGGCCCGCGCCCGCGCCACCCGACGAAAACGGCCCATTGGTCTAGAAAGCCCCGCCACCGGCCGAACAAAGGGCCCGGCCGACTAAACCCCTGGCAACCTTCGCCGTCGAAATCAGCATCCCCCCGTTGGTTACCAACTCTTTTTTGCCATGACGACCGTGCCCACGCTTGCCCCCCTCCACGCGGAGGCCGATTTTCTGGAGCTGCGCTACCGCCCCGACCTGCAGCTGCTGGTGGCGCGTTGGCGCCGGCCCGTGTCGGCGGCTGAGTTGCGGCAGGGCTACCGCGCCACCCTGCGCCTGGCCCGCGAGGTCAACTGCCCCTTCTGGCAGGTCGATTTGCGCAGCCGCAACGCCCCCAATGCCGCCGACCGCCACTGGCTCACCACCGAGTTTCTGGCCCGCGCCGCCCAGCGCCTGGCCGGCCCCGTGTGCCTGGGCTACCTGCTCTCGCCCAAGCTATTAGCCGAGATGGGCGGCCCCACCGCCAGCACCAGCCACGTCGCCTTTTTTGCCGAAGAAGGCCCGCTCACGGCCTGGCTCACGCAGTGCCAGCAGTGCCACGCGGTGAGTAATGGGTAGTCCTCGTTTGTCATTGCGAGCGCAGCAAAGCGGAGCGCGGCAATCCTTCCTTTTCGTTGAGTCACTATCCCTTTCGTGAAGGAAAGATTGCCACGCTTCACTTCGTTGCGCTCGCAATGACAAACGACGACTGATTACCCATTACTCCCATTACTCGCCGGCAGCGTAAATGTGAAGCAGCTGCCCGCGCCCGGCTGGCTCTCGACCCACAGCTGCCCGCCCTGCGCCGTGATGAATTCGCGGCTGATACTCAGCCCCAGCCCTGAGCTGCCGCGCGACTGCCCCGCCGGCCCCACTACCCCCCCAAACCGCTGAAAAATGCGCTGGTGATACTCCTTGGCGATGCCCGGCCCCTCGTCCTCCACGCTCAGCTGCACCATCTCGCCCCAGGGCACCGCCCGGATGGTGAGCGCCGCGCCGTGCGGCGAGTAGCGAATGGCGTTGGAGAGCAAATTAATTAGTACCCAGGTGGTTTTCTCCACGTCGGCCTGGGCGCGGGGCAGGGGCTCGGCCAAGTGCACCACCAGGCGCAAGTCTTTGTCGGTGAGCTGGGCGCGCACGATGTCGGTGGCGTAGTGCACCACCTCGGGCAGCGGCACCGGGGCCAGGTTGAGGCGAATTTCCTTGCCCGCGTCGAGCCGCGACACCTCAATGAGCTGGCCCACCATGCCCAGCAGCCGCTGGGTTTCGCCCCGGATGCCGCCCGCGATTTCCAGCCGCCGGGCCGCGTCGAGGCGCTCGTCCTGCATCAGCATCAAACTCAAATTAATGCTGGCCAGCGGCGTCTTCAGCTCGTGCGAAATCGTGGCCAGAAACTCCGATTTCACCTGGTCCAGGTTTTTGAAGGCCGACACGTCGCGCAGGCAAAAGACGTGGCCCGCCGGCACGGCCTTTTGCAGCTCCTCGTTCAGCTCCGTCACCTCACTCACCGTGAGCTGGTAGTGCAGGTTTTCGCCGTGGGGCCGCACCGTGAATACCGGCCCGGTGGGCCGGGCCGCGTCGGCCGCGTGGGGGGGGGTAGGGCCGGCGGCGGGCGCGTCGAGGGCGCGCAGCCACTCGCGCAGCATCTCGTTGCGCTGGGCCACGGCGGCGGCGGGCTGGTCGAGCAGCTCCTTGGCGGGCTGGCCCAGCAACAGGCAGGCCACGGGGTTGGCCAGGGCGATAAGGCCCTGGTGGTCAATGAGCAGCAAGCCTTCGTCGAGGCCGCGCACGAGGCTGTCGGTGCGGTTGCGCTGGGTTATTAATTCGGCCAGCGTGGTGCGGCGCTCGTCCTCGGCCTGGCGCAATACGCGGTTCACGGCCGCCGCCACCGAGCCCACCTCGTTGTTGCGCGTCACGGCCACGCGCGTCACGGGGCCGGGCGCGGCCACGCGCTCCACGTCGGCGGTGAGGAGGGTGAGCGGGCGCGTGACGAGGCGCGGCAGGCGCACCATCAGCACGGTGCCCAGCAAGGTGCTGATTGCCAAGAACAAATACACTGCCCGCTGGGCCGCCAGCGCGTTGGTTTGCTGCACGCCGGGCGCCTCCGTTTCGAGCCGGTGAATGGCCAGAATGACGTAGCTGCCCAGCCCCAGCAGCAGCCCCAGCATGAGAAAAACACCCAGGCGAATTTGAATTTTGAGGGACATGAGAACGGGTTGGGCGTTGCGGAGGTGAATAGCCGGGCGGGCAAAATAATTACACGTTGGCCCCGTGCCGGGCACTACCTCCCGCCTTTCGGCAAAACAACGCAGCAATACTATTACCGCCGCCCGCCAGCAGCTAGTATCCTTGTCATCAGCCTGCGCACCCCCTACCCCCCTAGCCCTGCCTCAACCGTGAAAAACGCGTTTCTTCGCTCCAAACAACCCTTTATCGCGGCCCTAGCCACGAGCTTACTTTTTCTTGCGGCGGCCACGCAGCCGGCTTTTGGCCAGGCCGAAGTCACGCCCTGGGGCAATATCAACGGCCTGCGCGTGAGCGGGCAGCTGCTGGAGTTTGAGTCGAGCCTGCAGCTGGTGGGCCCGGACTGGCACCGCGTGGTGGCCACCGCCCAGGAGCGGCAGCGCCCGCGCTACACCCGCCAGGGCGCGCGGCAGCTCATTACAACCCGCCTCGACAGCGTGAGCTTTAGTGAAACGGTGGAAGACCTGGCCCCCGGCTGGGCCGCCGTGACCATCGACGGCAACGCGCTGGCTGCCAGCGACGTGCTGGGCGCGTTTTTTAGCCTGGCCCTACCCCCCGCCACCTACGCGCAAGCTACCGTGCAGCTGCTCGACGCCACCGGCCGGGTGCTGGCCGAGCAGCCGCTGGCGGCTCCCTCGGCCGAAACCCAGGTGCCCGCCCGCCGCGTGCGCGTGGTGGCCGGCGCCCACCAGCTGGAGCTGGCTTTTGCCGAGCCCACGCAGGTGCTGCTGCGCCGCCCGGAGGGGGGTAGGGCGGCGGGCCTGGCCCGCCTCTACGTGCCCATTCGGCTGGGGGCGCTGGCCAAGGGCCAGGCGGCGCACCTGGCTTTTACCCTCAGCGGCAGCGGGCCCATCGACCGGGCGCCCATTCACCTCACGCTGAACCCGGCGCAGCCGGGCCGGCCGTTCGCGGGCTTCGGGGGCAATTTTCGGCTGCAAAACCCCAAGGGCGACCCGCAGGTAATCGACTACTGCCTGGAGCACCTGCGCGTGGCCTGGGGCCGCGTCGAGATGCCCTGGCAGCTTTGGCAGCCCGACCTGGCCCAGGACCCCACCGCCGCGGCCGGCCAGCTGCACCCTCACGTGCGCGAATCGATGGAGATGGCCCAGCGCCTGAGCCAGAAGGGGATGCCGGTTATCCTCACGGCGTGGTCGGCGCCGCAGTGGGCCATTGTGGGGCCGCGCAGCCGGGGTGGCGGGCCGGGCCCCGATGGCATCTGGGGCAACCCGCTAGATAAGAATACGATGCAGGCCAGCTACAAGTCCATTGCCGATTATATCGTGTACTTAAAGGAAAAGTACGGGGTGGAGGTAGCCATGTTCTCGTTCAACGAGTCGGACCTGGGCATCAACATCCGGCAAACCGGGCAGGAGCACGACGAGCTTATCAAGGGCCTGGGGGCGTATTTCGTGACCAGGGGCCTGAAAACCAAGCTGCTGCTGGGCGATAATTCCGACGCCACAACCTACGAATTCATCTACCCTGCCCTGCGCGACCCGGCGGCCCGGCCCTATATCGGGGCGGTGTCGTTTCACTCCTGGCGCGGCTGCGACGATGCCACGCTGGCCAAGTGGGCCGCCGCCGCCCGCGAAATCGACCTGCCCCTGCTGGTGGGCGAAGGCAGCATCGACGCCCAGGCCTGGGGCTACCCCGCCATTTTTGAGGAATCGACCTACGCCCTCCAGGAAATCACGCTCTACACCCGCCTGCTGGCCCGGTGCCAGCCGCTGAGCATTTTGCAGTGGCAGCTCACCTCCGACTACTCGCCCCTGGCGGGCGGCGGCCTCTACGGCAACCCCGCGCCGCTGCACCCCACCCAGCGCTTCTATAACCTGCAGCAGCTGGCCAATACGCCCCTCAACGTGCGGGCCCTACCCCTCGCCGCCGACCGGCCCAACCTGGCCTGCGCTGCCCTCGGCAACCGCGCCAAGGGCGTGTATGCCCTGCACCTCGTCAACAACGGCGCTACCCGCCCCGTGACCCTCACCGGCCTGCCCGCCACCGTGAAAACCCTGCGCGTGTTCGTCACCGACAAAACGCGGGCGGTGCAGGAAGGCCCGCGCCTAGCAGTGGCCAACGGCACGGCCCACTTCACGGTGGACGCCGGCAGCTACGTGACGCTGGAGAGCCGGTAATAATTGTTTGTCCTTGCCGCGCTCCACTTCGTTGCGCTCGCAAGGACAGGTGCCACTACTCCTCCAGCCCGTATTCCTGCAACTTTCGGTACAGCGTCGTGAGGCCAATTTCCAGCCTCTTGGCCACCTCTGGCTTGTTGCCGGCCAGGTCGCCCATCAGCCGCTTGATGTGGCGGGCCTCCAGCGCGCGCAGGCTCTCGTCGTTGGCCGAGGGGGTAGGGCGCCCGGTGCTTTGGAATTCTTCGGGCAGATATTCCAGCGCTAATAACTCGCCGGCCGGGGCCAGGATGGCGGCGCGCTCCAGCACGTTTTTCAGCTCGCGCACATTGCCTGGCCAGGGGTAGGCTTGCAGCGCGGCCACGGTATCGGGCGCCAGGCCGGGCAGGCGCTTGGCCAGCCGGGCGGCAAAGTGCTGCAAGAAAAAGTCGGCCAGCACCGGCACGTCGGAGGCCCGCTCCCGCAGCGAGGGCACCAGAATGGTGAACACCGAGAGCCGGTAGTACAGGTCGGGCCGGAAGCGCCCCTCGGCGGCCTCCAGCTTGAGGTTGCGGTTGGTGGCGGCCACCAGGCGCACGTTCACGCTCGTGGGCTTGGTGTCGCCGAGCTTGGTAAACTGCTGCATCTCCAGCACCCGCAGGAACTTGGCCTGCACGTTCAGCTCCAGCTCCCCGATTTCGTCCAGAAACAGCGTGCCGCCGGTGGCTTCTTCCAGCAGGCCTTTCTTATCAGTGAGCGCCCCCGTGAAGGCCCCTTTCTTGTAGCCAAACAGCTCCGATTCCAGCAAATCCTTGGGGAAAGCGCTGCAATTGACGGCCACGAAGGGCTTGCTTTTGCGGCTGCTGGCCTCGTGCAGGGCCTGGGCAAATAGCTCCTTGCCCGCGCCGGTGGGGCCTTCGAGCAGCACGGTGCTATCGGTGGGCGCCACCTGCCGGGCCAGGTGCTGGGCGCGGCGCAAGGTCGGCGCCTCCCCAATCATGCTCTCGAAGCTATGTCGCTGGCCCACGCGCTTTTCCAGCTCCGCCACCCGGCGCTGGAGGCGGGCCTTTTCGGCGGCGCGCTCCACCACTACCACCAGCTGCTGCTCAAAATCGCCCTTGGTGAGGTAGTCAAACGCGCCCAGCTTCATGGCCTTCACCCCGTCGGGGATGGTGCCGAAGGCCGTGAGCAGCACCACCTCGGCCAGCGGCGCGGCGGCGCGGTAGCGGGGCAGCAGCTCCACGCCGTGGCCGTCGGGCAGCTTCACGTCGCTGAGCACCACCAGCACCTCGGCGGCGTGCGCGGCCAGCAGCGCCAGGCCCCGGTAGGCGTCGGGCGCTTGCAGCACGGTGTAGCCCTCCAGCTCCAGCACCTGGGCCAGCAGCTGGCGCAAGCGCGCTTCGTCGTCGATGAGGAGCAGGGTTCCGGTGGGCATAGGGGGGTACGGCTGGCGCTAGGAATATTGGAGTAATATTACAAGCTCCACGAGCTGCTCGGCTGGCTCACCCCCGCCGAAGGCGCCCGCTGTGCCGCTAGCAACCCCACCTTCGCCCGTAACCTGCGCACCAGCAGCGGCGGCCAGCTGCTCTAGGGCCTCACCCAGCTAGAGAATATCTCCGGCGGCATCGGCGGGATACGCGAGGCGCTGGGGCGGGAGTAGGGCAGATATTAAAAGTCTTTACCGCAGGGACATTCTTCAACATAGTCAGGTTGATAGAAATTTAGCAAATCTCTAGTCGCGTGTAATGTTTCCTCATACTTAAAGGATAAAGCTTTCTTGTAAATATGTTCATAGGTGGAAGCTCCTTCTAAGCTGTCTTTAGTATGGATAATTAAGTCGCGAAATTCCTTTAAATTAATGATGTGTTGATATTTGAGTGAATGGCTTTTAGCGAACGTTTTTCCTGTTACTTGTGAAAGTACTTTGCCTAATTTATCATCAAATGATAAGTTTCTTTGAATTTGCTCTTTATTATAAGATTCAGTGCGATTGCTTCTTGGGATAGAGTATATAAAATTCTCAGGAATGGAGCGATTAATGAACGCTTCAATTGCTGTAAATATAAATATGACAAAGCCATTAGTTATGCTGAAGTAGTTGTATAAATCATTTGATATTGATTCTGTAATTACGCCTTGGTCAAGTACTAAGATTAAGTTTCTTTTATATTCTTCTATGTGTCTAAAATTTGCATACGCGCTATTGAAGTATATTAACACGGGGTCAGGTTCAGGTATGAAAAATCGTTTTCCATCTAAATTAACCTGAAAAGCAAGAATGCTTTTATCATTTTCAGTAATTAAATGGCACTGAAATCCCTTGGGAACTTTTGCTATCGCATTAGTAGAGTAAGCTAACAAGTTTCCAGTCTGTTGCATTGTCGCTAAATCGTCTTGCGATAGCTGACGTTCAAATTGAAATTTTTTCTTGATGTGTTTCATATAGAATGGGTATAGGTAATTTCTCAATACCGGTGGTGCCGTACAAGTTACTGCATGTCAATCCTAATTCTAGTACAATACACTACCCCGCCAAACCTAGCGCGCCCGCCAGCGGTTAGACGAAGCAACTGCCCGTTTCCGCGTGAAACCCCAGTTTCACCCCTTCTCCAAACCAACTCACTACCTGCCCAATGGCTGAAGTAAAAGCCCTAGCTGCCAGCGCTGCCCACGGCCAGTTCGAACCGTTTAGCTACGACCCCGGCCCCCTGGGTGCCGAAGAAGTAGACATTGCCGTGGAGTACTGCGGCGTCTGCCACTCCGACCTTTCGATGCTCGACAACGAGTGGGGCATATCGGCGTATCCCTTCGTACCCGGCCACGAAGCCATCGGCCGCATCGTGGGCCTGGGCGACGTAGCGGCCCAAAAAGGCCTCGAAATCGGCCAGCGCGTGGGCGTGGGCTGGAGCGCCAGCAGCTGCCTGCACTGCGAGCCCTGCCTGCACGGCGACCAGCAGATGTGCACCACCTTGCAGCCCACCATCGTAGGGCGGCACGGGGCCTTTGCGCAGCAGGTGCGCAGCCATTGGGTGTGGGCGGTGCCCATTCCGGAGGGCGTAGACCCCGCCGAGGCCGGCCCGCTGCTATGCGGTGGCGTCACGGTGTTTGCCCCCATCATGGACCACGTGCAGCCCACCGACCGCGTGGGCGTGTTCGGCATCGGCGGCCTGGGCCACATGGCCGTCATGTTCCTCAGCAAGTGGGGCTGCGATGTCACGGCCTTCACCTCCAGCCCGCGCAAAATCGAGGAGGCGCATAAGCTGGGGGCCACCCGCACGGCATCGAGCACCGACACGGCCGAGCTGAAAAAGCTGGCCCGCACCTTCGACCTGCTGCTCATCACGGCCAATGTGTCGCTCGATTGGAACGACATCATCGCCATGCTCAAGCCCAATGGCCGCCTGCACATCGTGGGCGCCGTGCTGGAGCCGATTCCGGTCTCGGTGTTCCCGCTGCTGCTCAACAATCAGTCGCTCGGCGCGTCGCCCACCGGCAACCGCGCCCAGATTGATAAAATGCTGCGCTTCTGCGCCCTGCACGACATCAAGCCCCTCACCGAGCACTTCCCCATGAGCCAGGCCAACGCCGCCATGGACCACCTGCGCGCCGGTAAAGCCCACTACCGCATCGTGCTCGACAACGACCTGTAATGCCTGTCAATTTTTGCCAAAAACGGCCTCATCGCTCCGCGGTGAGGCCGTTTTTTTGTAGCGCGGAGTCGGCGAGTTCGTGCGGGTAGCATTGTTACGCGGAGGGGGCCAAAAACAAGCAACGCAAGCCAACCCCAGCCACCACCAAAGTTTCAGTGGTGGCACTGATGTTGAGGGGGTAGGGACCACATACTTTTGCCCTGCTATTGAACGAGAACTGAAGGGACGACTGGCGCAAGCAACGCACACGCCAGCAAACGGGCGAACGAGCAGGGGAGAAGCTGGCTGGCGCCGCGCCAGCCAAGGACGAGTACGACGCGCAAGGGGGGGGTAGGGCACCCAACAAACCAATATGCGTGGCCGCTGGCTGCGCACCGACGCCGCTGGTTGGCCGGGCTATGCTCCATCGGCGCTGAAAACGAGCTACCTACCGGATTTTCATTGTTTCCACCATCACCCGCACGCTGATGAACTTACAGCAATTCCCCGTCAACCCCACCGACCCGGCCCTCGACGATATGCAGGGTAACATCCTGAAAGGCCACGGGCGGCAATTCACGTTCAACCTGTTTCTGAGCTTCAAGGTCGGCCAGGAAACGGCCGTGCGCACCTGGATTGCCAATTTCAGCAACGTATTCGTGACCTCGGCGCGCAAGCAGCTCGACGAAACGGCGCTATTTAAGGCGCAGCATATTCCGGGCGGCATTTTTACCTCGTTCTACCTATCGGCGGCCGGCTATAAATATTTAGGCGTGCCTACTGCGAAGATGCCCACCGATGGCCAGTTTGGGCACGGTATGCAGGCTGCGGGCCCCGCCCTGCACGACCCGGCGCCCGCCACCTGGAGCCCCGGCCTGAACGGTGCCAACGGCGCCATCCACGCCATGGTGCTCATTGCCGATGCCGACGTGCACCTGGCGCGGGGCCTGGCGCGGGCCGTGAAGCTGTCGTTGGCCGGCAAGGGCACCGTGGTGGCCACCGAGCGGGGGGTAGTGCTGCGCAACGCTAAGGGCGATGGCATTGAGCATAATAACTACGTGGACGGTATCAGCCAGCCCGTGTTTTTTGCCGATGAGCTGCCCGCCCACCGCGACCAGTGGGACCCCTCGGCCCCGCCCAGCCTGATGCTGGTGGCCGACCCCGGCGGCAAGGATGGCAACAGCCTCGGCAGCTACTTCGTGTTTCGCAAGCTGGAGCAAAACGTGCGCGGCTTCAAGACCAACGAGAAGGCCGTGGCCGCCGCCGTGCTGGCCCCCGGTGCCAACCCCGAGCTGGCCGGCGCCATGATAGTGGGCCGCTTTGAGGGCGGCACCCCGGTGCTGCTCAGCAGCACCGATACCACCCCCGGCCCTGGTAACCAGGAAAATAACTTCAACTACGCTGCCGCGGGTAGCGAGTCGAAATGCCCCTTCCAGTCGCACATCCGCAAGGCGGGGCCGCGCACCGACGTGGGCGGCCCGGTCTTCAACAAAACCAAGCGCCTGGTGCGCCGGGGCATCCCGTTTGAGGACAAGCCCCGCGTGCGCGATGCCGGGGGCAACCTCTCGGACAACCCCGCCGACCAGCCCACCGGCGGCGTGGGCCTGCTGTTTATGTGCTACGTGGCCAATATCCAGAACCAGTTCGAGTTCGTGCAAAGCTCGTGGGAGAACTCGGCCTCGTTTTCGCACCCCGGCACGGGCAAAGACCCCATTATCGGCCAGCCGGCGGCCGGCCCCGCCGGCACGGTGTTTCAGTGGCCCACCAACTGGGGCAGCGCCACCAAAAAGCCCGCGGCCTTCGGCGATTTCGTGACGATGCGCGGCGGCGAGTACTTCTTCGCGCCGTCGCTAAGCATGCTCAAGAGCCTGCGGCCCCCTACCCCCCTCGTCACGGCCCAGCCCAACGTGCCCGCCACCAAGGGCACCGTGAACCCCGGCGACCCGGTGATGCACGGCGCGCCCATCATCGCGCCAATGCCCATTCAGGTGCCCGTGCTGGACGATTTGCCCCTCAGCGTGCGGCCCCTGCTGCCGCTGTTCACGCTGCTCGACCCGGTGTTGCAGCTCTTTGTGCCCGACCCCACCGATGCCGGCGCGGGGGTAGGGCCCACCTCGCTGGTGCCGGCCTAGGGGCCTGGCCCGGCGGCCATTGGCGGCCCGCGTTCAGCCAGCTCTTTTTCTGCCTTTCCAACCAACACTCTACCCCCGCCATGCCAGTTGATGATAGCCCGACCACCTCGGTCAGCACCTCCTACGACGTATTTCTGGAGCCCCAGCCCGATAAGCTCAGCTGCTGGGCCGGCTCGATGGCCATGCTCGTCAGCTACCAGCGGCAGCAGTCGGTGGTGCCCGAAGCGCTGGCCGAGGAAGTGGGCCGCAGCCTGCGCACCTCCTACGGCTGGGACATGCTGGAGGCCGTGAAGGACCACTTTGGCTTTCAGGATATTGACCTGCCCAGCAATGCCAGCCTCTACATCGAGCCCCAGCAGTGGGCCGACTGGCTGGCCCAGTACGGCCCGCTGTGGATAACCGTGGTGGGCGCGCCCTCGCACGCCATCGTGGTGAAGGGCATCGAGGGCGACCTCACCCCCGACGGCACCACCGTCGACATCCTCAACCCCTGGAATATCAACACGACCTTCGACGACGACCCGATTGACTTCAACCCGCCCAACGACGGGCTGAGCTACACCCAATCATTCGCCGATTTTGCGGCCAACTTCGGCAACCTGGGCCTCGCTGAGTATGGCAAGTGGCGGGTGCTCTACCTGCCCAGCGGCTCGTAGCCCAGGCGTTGCACCCCGCCGAAGCCCGCCTACTCCGGCAGCTA
>CAZZWL010000131.1:0-14863 GCA_964657755.1 uncultured Rhodanobacter sp. | reverse complement strand
AGGGGTAGGCAGCTAAGGGCGGCCGGCACCAGGAGCCGCCCCATCTTGGGTACTGACTTTCTCATGAGCGAGAAGGAATTGGGTGGGAAAAGTGAAGTAAACCGAGACAAATACTTTACACAATCGATTGTGTAAGCCAAGTAAAAAAAACGCCACCAACTGCTAAGCAAGCCCGCGCGGGGCTCGACTATTGTGATGCCGCATCGAATCAGCAGAACAATAATAGCGGCTTTTTCTGAGATTAACAAAAAGAAAATTATCACTGAAAGTATGATTCGTACCAAAAAACTCCTTGCAATCGATTACAAGGAGTTTTTCACAGTCTAGCAGCAGGTAAAAAAAGCCTGCCCGCTAAAGCCGTTTTAAGTACACATTAACGATTGTGTAAATTATGGCTGAGTTTCGGGAGCTGGTGAAGACGACTAATCAAGCGAAATATCCTTGTCAGGAAAGCAAAATACCCCCACTACCAGCCTGCTCGGGCCGCGTAGGGGGGGTAGGAAGTACCTGCTGGTGAAGCAGGCTGCGGGCGCGGAGCCGGCTTACTTATGCGCGGGCGTCATGGGCGCTACTTTGCTGGCCACGTGCTCGCCGCGCACCAGGCGCGAGTAGAGCGAGATTTCCTGGTCGAAGAGGAAACGCAGCAGCACCTTGGTATAGCTGGTGTGGTGCAGCAGGGGCTCGTAGAACTCGGGGGCCAGCTTGCGCAGCTCGGGCAGCTTGTTCCAGGGCACGCCGGGCAGGTCGTGGTGCTCGTTGTGGTAGCCGATGTTGAGGTGCACCCCGTTGAGACGGCCGTAGTAGGAGGTGGTTTCCTGCTCGGGGCTGAGCATGAGGTAGTGCTCCTGAATCCAGCGGGCGCCCACCGGGTGCAGGCTCACCGAAAACCAGAAGCTGAAAAACAGGTACAGAAACGCTGCCGGCCCCAGCCACAGGTACATGCCCAGGTTGAAGGCAATCTGGGCCGCCCAGTTGGCCGCGATATACTTATCGAACGGCACCACGCTGCGGCAGCGGAAGGTGCGCACCACCTGAAAAATGGGGAAGAAAAACAGCCACACGGCCTTGCCAATGGCGTAGTGCTGAATGAGTTTGGCCTCGTAGTGGTCGGGCAGGTCGGCGTCGTGCTCGAAGTGGCCCAGCGCCGAGTGGTGCTTGAGGTGATACTTGCGGAAGCTCATGGCCGTGGGTAGAATCATGGGCAGGTTGGCCCCGATGCCCACCGCCGCGTTGGCCCACTGGCCCTTGAACACCAGGTTGTGGGTAGCCTCGTGGATGATAACGAACAGCGTGTGGCAGATGAACGCGCCCACCAGGTAGGCCACGGCCAGCGACCAGTACCAGGCCTGCCCGCGCAGCAGGTACGTGAGCAGCACCTGGGCCGCCACGCAGCCCGCCGTGATGAGGGCCGTGGTGGCGTTGCGGGTCATGAGGCGCTTCACTTCGGGGTGCGCCTTGAGCAGCTGGCGGGCGCGCACGTGGTGCGACACCGGCTCGGCGGTGGGGATGTAGGCGAGGGGGGCGGTAGCCATAATAACGGGAAGAATCGGGCAAAAGCTGCCTGGGACCGCTAAGGTAACCTTTTTTCAGCCCACAGGTTTGCCGGGGGCCTACCCCCCTACCCCGGTTTGGGAGGCCTTGCCGCGGGGGGCGACGGAAAATTCTGCGCGGTTTGCCCTGCGATTATGCTGGCGACTTCCCCAGCTACGCAACGGTGGCCGCAGTCCGGCCGTTTGCCGCACACTCCTTATCCACATTTTTACGCTTACCCTTTTTTATGCCTTCCCTACCCCTCCCCCAGCGCGTGGTGGCGCTCGAAGAGCACATTGCCTTTCCCGATATGGTGCAGCGCGTGCCGCTGGCCGCCCGGCAGCAGGCCGGCTGGCCGGCGGACGCCAACCCCGACTCGCCGGTGCGGGCGCAGCAGGCCCAGCTGGCCGAAATCGGCCCCGAGCGCCTGCGGCTCATGGACGAGGCCGGCATCACGGTGCAGGTGCTGTCGGTGTCGGGGCCGGGCGCCGAGCTCCTACCCCCCACCGAGGGCCCGGCCTTCGCCCAGGAATACAACGACCGGCTGGCCGCCGCCATCGCCCGGCACCCCGACCGCTTTGCGGGCTTCGCGCACCTGCCCATGACCAACCCCACGGCTGCGGCCGACGAGCTGTCCCGCACCGTGGGCACGCACCACTTTCGCGGGGCTTTGATTAATGGTACTACCCAGGGCTTATTTCTCGACGATGCGCAGTTTGCGCCGCTGCTGGCGCGGGCCGAGGAGCTGGGCGTGCCGCTGTACCTGCACCCCGGCGTGCCGCCCGCGCCGGTGCGCGGCGTGTACTACGACCGGCTGCCCCACGGCCTGGGCGCGCGCCTGAGCATGGCGGGCTTCGGCTGGCACGCCGAAACGGCCATTCACGTGCTGCGCCTCATCCTGAGCGGCACCCTGGAAAAGTACCCGCGCCTCCAACTCATCATCGGCCACATGGGCGAGATGCTGCCCGTGATGATGGACCGCGCCGACCAGACCATGCCCACCCACGAAACGCAGCTGCCGCGCAGCATCGCCCAGACGCTGCGCGACCAGGTGCACATCACCACCAGCGGCATCTTCACGCGCGCCCCCCTGGCGGCCGCGCTGGCCACGTTTGGGCTGGATAATATCCTGTTTTCGGTGGACTACCCCTACGCGCCCAACCAGCCGGGCCACGCCTTTTTGGCGGGCCTGCAGTTGCCGCCGGCCGACCTGGCCAAGCTGGCCTACGGCAACGCCGACCGGCTGCTGGGGCTGGGGTAGAGAGTTTTTGAATTGGGAAGGAGGAATTGTCATTGCGAGCAACGCGAAGCAATCGCACCAGCACGACCCTGGCGGGAATCGTTCGGGTTTCGTTCAGGTGCGATTGCCGCGCTGCGCTCGCAATGACAATTCTTCATTCTTCATTCCCAATTCTAAATTCCTCCATCTCCGGCTGACCTTTGCCCCCATGCTCCAGCCTACCCTGCTCCTCATCGACGACGAAAACCGCCTGCGCCAGGTGCTGGCGCGGGTGCTGGAGCTGGAAGGCTACCTCGTGCTGCAAGCCCCCGACGCCCGGCGCGGCCTGCAAACCCTGGCCGAGCACGCCGACGAAATTCTCGTTATTCTCTCCGACGTGAAGCTGCCCGACGGCCACGGCGTGGCCCTGCTGCCGCGCTACCAGGCCACCGCGCCACTCGCCGAAATCATCCTGCTCACCGCCTACGGCACCGTGGCCGATGGCGTGCGGGCCATGAAGCAGGGCGCGTTTGACTACCTCACCAAGGGCGACTCCGACGACCAGCTGGTGGTGGTGGTGGCCCGCGCCGTGGAAAAAGCCCAGCTGCGCCGCCGCGTGGCCGCGCTCGAAAAGCAGGTGGGCCAGCCGTACACCTTCGAGGCCATGATTGGGCAGTCGGCCGCGCTGGCCAAGGCCAAAGACCTGGCCGCCCGCGTGGCCCCCACCGACAGCACCGTGCTGCTCGAAGGGCCCACCGGCGCGGGCAAGGAGCTCTTTGCCCAGGCCATTCACCAGGCCAGCGAGCGGCGGGGCAAGCCGTTCGTGGCCGTCAATTGCAGCGCTTTTCCGAAGGATTTACTGGAGTCCGAATTATTTGGCTACAAGAAAGGGGCCTTCACCGGGGCGCTGGCCGACAAGAAGGGCTTGCTGGAAGAAGCCAGCGGCGGCACGCTCTTTCTGGACGAAATCGGGGAGCTGGAGCTGGCCGTGCAGGCCAAGTTTCTGCGGGTGCTCGAAACCCAGGAGTTTACCAAGCTCGGCGATACCAAGCCCACCAAGGTGAACGTGCGCCTCGTGGCCGCCACCAACCGCAACCTGCGCCAGGAGGCCGCCGAGGGGCATTTTCGGCCCGATTTGTACTACCGGCTCTCGGTGTTTGAGCTGGCCGTGCCGCCGCTCAGCGCCCGGCCCGCCGACGTGGCCCCGCTGGCCGAGCACTTCCTGCGCCTCTTCGCCGCCAAGCTGCGCAAGCGCCTGCCCGGCTTCGAGCCCGAGGCGCTGGCCCGCCTGGCCCGCTACCCCTGGCCGGGCAATGTGCGCGAGCTCAAAAACGTGCTGGAGCGCGCCGCCATCCTGGCCCCCGACAACCAGCCGCTGACCGTGGACGACCTGCCGCCCGAGTTTCAATACCTGCCCGCCCCTACCCCCCCCGACCCCACCGACCGCAGCCTGCGCGCCGTGGAGGGCCGCCACATTGGCCAGGTGCTGCGCGAAACCAACGGCAACAAAACCGAAGCCGCCCGCCAGCTCGGCATCGGCGTGAAGACGCTCTACCGCAAGATTGAGGAATTTGGGCTGGGTAGGGACTGACCCGGCCGGGCCCCGCCGCCTCAGGCCACCACGCCGGAGCCCTGGCTCGCCGGCTGCCCGCCCACGTGCAGCCACAGCCAGTGCAGCAGGGCCACGCTACCCCAGGCCACCAGCCCCGACACCACCAGGAACGCCAGCAGCAGCAGCACCACCAGCCCCCGGCCGCTGCCCGTGTGCCGGCCCTCGGCATAGTGGCGGCGCAGTAGGGCCACGTTGCGCTCGTTGCTTTTGTAGGTGAAGTCGAACACGTTGCCCAGGATGGGAATGGCCCCCACTACGGTATCAATGAGGATGTTGAGGGCCATGCGCACCACCACGGCCCCGCTGGCGCCGTGGCGCAGCATCGTCAGCAGCAGGGCAATCGAGACGACGGTGCCGGACAAGTCGCCCACGATGGGCACCAGGTTCAGCAGCGGGTCAAGACCGAAGCGAAACCGGGTGCCGGGCAGCCGAAACTGGCTGTCCATGAGCCGGGCAATGTGCTCAACCCAGCGCAGGCGCGCATCGGCATCGAAGGGGGTAGGCGCGGGGGAAGTAGTAAGCTGGGGCATCGGCGAGGGGGTAGGCGGCAGGTGCTATACGCTTACGGGCGGCGGGGAGGGGTAGGGAGTGGTGAAATCTGTTTCTGCTATGTTGATAAGGCGCGCGGCTAGTTTAACTGATTCTCTGAGTCCTGGCCTTTGTCTTTTGTGGACACACGAGCATAAACCGCTACTCGCATTTTCAGGCATTAACCTTGTCTAAATACTCAATAAGTGAAACAGACGGTGACTTACCAATAAGAGCATAATATATTGTGTTCGAAAGCAAGAAGTTAGCCCCTCCCATTCCTATACTTATCTTTCTTATTGGTTCACTACGCTTAGCGAAGTCCATTGCCCTTTCTAAAGAAAACATATAGAATGAACGGTCTATACCATCTTGCAAGCCATTCATAGCATCCTTCTCTTGGAATATTTTCGTTAATTGGATGATATACTTGGACACAGCTTCACCATACTGTAATGCTTCCTCATAGGTCGGTATATAACCTTCGTGGACAACTCTGTTTCTAAAATTTACCGGATTCTTAATTATAGAATGACGCAGACTTTTAGAGAAGCTTTCATCAAATAGCAATGGGCACTCACCAAATTCATTAAAGTACAATGCACAAAACGCCCCTAATTGTCTTTCAGACAACTTCAATGCCTTCCTCCATAATATCTCAAATTTTTTTACTGCTTCTTCATCAAACATACCTCCTCCTAGATAAGGAAACTTATTCATTAAAAGCACCCCGATAGAGTACTCGTAAAACCTTTCTAGTGAAGTTGCAAAACTTGATGCCGCCTCTCGGTGATATCCCGCTTTAAGAGCAGTAATTCCACTTTCAAAAAGTCGCTGATATTTGAAGCCACCAATACCTACTTCTGTAATGTGGCCATTTGGGCATTTAACTTCATATAAAAAACTATCTGCAATAGGTCTTTTCTCTTCCCAATAAGAAAAGCCGTTAGTCTGACAAGTAGGACATACAAATGTGACTTTCATGTAGTAAAGCTAAAGGGTACTTTCTAAAGGTAATCGTCTCTAAAAAACCATCTGAAAAATTGGCTCCAACATCGTATCCCACCTACTTACTCGACACCTCCAACCCCCAGTTCCGACCCTTCTCCACGGCGGGCACGCCTTTTTCCAGCCACACGGGGGCGGGGGCGCCTTTGAGGTAGTGGTCGAAAAATTGCAGCTCGCGGATGGAGATGTCCTTGCGGTTTTCGCGCTTCACCAGGTTGTGGGCCTCGCCGTTGTATTGCAGCAGCCACACGGG
Organism: uncultured Rhodanobacter sp.; assembly: GCA_964657755.1. Lineage (GTDB taxonomy): Bacteria > Bacteroidota > Bacteroidia > Cytophagales > Hymenobacteraceae > Hymenobacter. The sequence goes on along the minus strand of CAZZWL010000131.1, from coordinate 8,713 downwards.
CTTGCCCAGGCGGCGCAGGTCGGTAAACATCTCAATGCCCTGGTACCATGGCACGGCCCCGTCGGCGTCGTTCGACATGATGACGACCGGCGTTTTTACCTGGGGTAGGGAGAACAGGGGCGAGTTGCGGATGTACACCTCCGGCTTTTCCCAGAGCGTGCCGCCGATGCGGCTCTGGGTGCGCTCGTACTGAAACTGCCGGCTCATGCCCGATTCCCAGCGGATGCCGCCGTAGGCAGAGGTCATGTTCACGACCGGCGCGCCCGCCCAGGCGGCGGCGTACATATTGGTTTGGGTGATGAGGTAGGCCACCTGGTAACCGCCCCAGCTCTGGCCCTGCAAGCCAATGTGGGCGCCATCGACCCAGCTATTCTTCTTCAAGTCCTCCACGCCCGAGTTCACGTACTCGACCGCCGAGGGGCCGGGCTCGCCGATGGTGTAGCTGATATCGGGCGTGAACACCAGGTAGCCGTTGCTGGCAAACAGCGCAATGTCGAGCCGCGAGGGGGTAGGCGCCGGCGCCGTGTATTTATAGAGGCCCTCCGACAGCTTTTCGTAGAAATAGACCACCATCGGGTACTTTTTGGCGGGGTCGAAGTTCTCGGGCTTGTAGAGCACGCCGGTGGCGGCGTGGCCCTGGGGCGTGGTCCAGTGCGTGAGCTCGGCCGTGAACCAGTTGTAATCTTTTTGCTGCGGATTGAGGGCGCTGAGCTGGGTTTCGTGCTGCAAGTCGCGGCTGGCGTAGAGGTCGGCCGAGTGGCTTACGTTAGCCTTGGTGTAGAGAAACACGTTGGCGTTTTTGGCCTGCATGAGCGGCGAGTAGCCGAAGGGCGCCAGCACGGCGCGCTGCGGCGCCTGGGCGCTGGCCACTCCCTTGTGGTAGTAGCCGTTCTGCTTGGTGGTTTCGTCCTGGGTCAGCAGCCACAGCTCGTCTTTGGGCTCCAGAAACTCCTTTTTCTCGACCGGGTTGTGGTAGCGAAAAATGAGCTTATTGGCGCGCCCTACCCCCTTGGTAAAGTTCGAAGCCACGCCCGTCTTGGGGTCGATTTTCCAGATATCGTAGCGGTCGTAGAGCAGCACGGCGGCATCGTCCTTCGTCCAGGCGGCCACGCCGTAGGGCTCGGGGTCGGTGGGCGAGTCGTTTTCCTCATCGGCCAGCGCTACCCCCGTTTTCTGGGTCAGGTTCACGGTTTGGTGGGTGGCCACGGCAAACGAAAACCAGTTCTTGGAAGTGTAGTCGTACCACACCACGTAGTTGCCCAGCGGCGAGAGCTGAAACCGGCTCTTGGCGGCCAGCGGGTTCACGGCCACGCGCTGGCCGGTGCGGGTCGATACCAGGTAGGCCTGCTTGCGGGTGTTGCCCTCCCACTGCATCGCGATGCGCTTGGCGCTGTCGGTCACGGCCAGCACGTACTCGGCGTTATTTTTGGCCGCCACCAGCGCCTCGCGCAGGTACTCGTCTTCGAGCTGAAAGAACTTGGCGGGCTGCTTGGGATAGATGACGGCCAAGTAGTTGCGCTGCAAATCCTTCTTGAGGTTTTTCAGCTGCATGGGCTGCAAATAGTCGTCCTTATAGTTCCAGATATCGAGCTTGGCGTGCTCAAAATCCACTAGCGTCGTGTCCTGCGGAATGGGGTCGGGCGCGGTGCCGAAAAACAGCTTCTCGCCGTTGTCGCTGAACACCAGCTTGCCGAAGCCGCTCGGCGACCAGCCCTTGGCCAGCGCGCCGGCGCCGGGCGCCAGCAGCACGCGGGCGCTGTCGCCCACCAAGTCGGCGTAGTAGAGGCTAAACGGCTTCACTAACGCTTTCTCGGGGTGCTTTTCGGCGGTGAAGGCCAGCTGCCTACCCCCCTCATCAAAGGCCAGGTTCTTGTACACGCCCTTGCCCGCGCTGAGCTGGCGCGGGGTGCCGCCCGCCAGGTCGTACACATATAGGCCCGACTTAACCGTCTTGCTGCCCTTCTGCGCCGCCACGGCGAAGGCCACCTTGTTGCCCGGCTTGCTCACCTGGTAATCCGTGACCGCCTCAAACGTGCGCACCGCGCCCGTACTCAGGTTTACTACCGTGAGCTGGGCGCCGGCCTGGTTGGTTTGCAGCAGCCGGTCGGTAATTTTTTTCACCGTGTCGACGGGCGCTTTCTTGAGCGAGTCTTTCGCGGCGGGCCGCGCCGCCAGGAAGGCCAGCACCGCCCCGTTTTCGGCCACCTGAAACGACTTCACGTTGGGATATTTCGTGAGCTTGCCGGTGCCAAAGGCGTAGATTCCCAGCGAATCCTTGGGCATCTGGTCGGGCTTTTTCTTCTTGATGCGGGCCTGGCGCACGTCCTGGTAGCGCGGCTTGATGGAGAAAACCGCGAACCGGGAATCGGCCGTGAACACCGCCGAGTCGCCGCGGCCCACCTGCTTCAGGGGCTGGTTGGCCACCGTTTTCAGGTACAGCATGCCGTCGCCCTGCTGGGGCTTCACCTGGAAAAGTACGTACTTACCGTTGGGGCTTAGCTTCTGATTGGCAACGCTTTGCCACTGGTCGTACACCGAGTGGTCGAGGGGCTTTTTGGGCGCTTGCTGGCCGAGCGCGGGCAAGCTGGCCAGGCCAGCCAAGAGGAGGAGATACTTGGACATGCGGGGAAGAAGTTAAACGGAGCGAAGCAACTGAATATAAGTCAAATGGGGGGCGACTTCCACAGACGCGGGTAATCCGGCTTTGGCTGCGCCGCCAACTAGCGCCCCCTGGTGGAGCAAGTTATCGACCTTCTCCGCATTCTACCTGGTTTGAACTGAGGGGACCTGCGCTAGCCTACCCCCCCCAAACAGGCCAAGGGCACGCCCGGCCACCGCATTGCCAAAACCAGCCCGCGGACTGGCCTTAGCAGCGACTAGGAACCCGGCGCGGGAACCCGAGTTGCGCGATTCGGGCAGAACTTTGGGGCCGTAACTACCGATTTTGGGTGGACAATCAGACCACCGCCGTTCACGTTCACCAACCTTTCGCTTTCTAATGCCCGCTGCTCGCTCTACTATTCTAGCCCCCGTACCCTCGGTTTTGCTGGCCATTTTGAGCGTGCAGGGCGGGGCGGCCATCGCCAAGGGGCTGTTTCCGGTGCTGGGGGCGGCGGGCACGGTGGGCCTGCGCATCGGCATCTCGGCGCTGCTGCTGGCCGCCGTGATGCGGCCCCGGCTGGGGCAGCTGCAAGCGGCCCAGTGGCGGGCGGTGGTGCCCTACGGCGTGGCGCTGGGCGCCATGAACTTCTTGTTTTACTGCGCGCTGGCCCGCATTCCGCTGGGGCTGGGCGTCACGCTGGAGTTTGTGGGGCCGCTGGCCGTAGCGCTGGCCGGCTCGCGGCGCTGGGCCGACGTGGTGTGGGTGCTGCTGGCCGGGGCGGGCATTGCCTTGCTGGCCCCGTGGGGGGGTAGCCGCCTCGACCCGCTGGGGATGCTGTTTGCGCTGCTGGCGGGCGGGGCCTGGGCGGTGTACATCGTGCTGGGCGGCCGGGTGGCGGCGGTGCTGCCGGGCCCGCGCGGCGTGGCGGTGGGCATGTTGTTTGCCTCGCTGGTGGTGCTGCCGTTCAGCGTGGCGGCGGGCGGCTGGGCGCACCTCACGCCCCAGCTGCTGGCGGCCGGCACCGCGCTGGCGGTGCTGTCGAGTGCCCTCCCCTTCACCCTGGAGATGAACGCCCTCAAGCACTTACCCAGCCGCACGTTTAGCATCCTGATGAGCCTGGAGCCGGCCGCGGCGGCCGTGTGCGGCCTGGTTTTTCTGCACGAGCGCCTCACGCTGGCCCAGTGGCTGGCCGTGGCGCTGGTGATGGCCGCCAGCGCGGGCGCCACCCTCACGGCCCGCCCGGCCCCCGCGCCCGCCGTGGGCGGCGAGTAGCGCGGCGCCAACTAGCCCTACCCCCCCGCCGCCAGCCGGGCGGCCAGGTCCTCAATGTCGGCGCGGCGGGCCAGGGCGGCCAGCCACTCGGCCGGAATACCCGCCTCACCGTAGGCCAGGCCCGCCAGGCCGCCGGCTACCGCGCCGGTGGTGTCGGTGTCCTTGCCCAGGTTCACGGCGGCCAGCACGGTGGCGGCGTAGGTATCGTGGCGCAGCAGGCACCACAGGGCCGCTTCGAGGGTGTGCACCACGTAGCCGGTGGACTGAATTTCGGCTTCGGCCAAGCTGGGCAAGCTACCATCAAGAAACGCTGCGTAGCGGGGCCATTCCAGAAAAGCCGGGCCTTTGGCCTGGGTGTGCAGCCAGTGGTTAGCCAGTTCGCGGGCCCGCGCATACGCCTCGGCCGGCGCTTGGCCAAGCAGCAGCTCGCGCGCCACCAGCAGGTAGAGAAAGCAGCCCAGCGTGGAGCACGGGTGGCCGTGCGTGACGCTGGCCACGGCTTCGGTGAGGGCCCAGGCGGCCGGCAGGTCCGGCTTTTCGGCCCGCCACGTCGCGTGAAAAACGAGGGGTAGGACGCGCATCAGCGCGCCATTGCCATTGTCCAGCTCCGAGCGGGGGCCGGCTTTGGTAGGCGCCACGCCGGCCCGTAGCCGCTGAATGGCCGTGCGCGTGGCCCCGCCCACGTCAAACGTTTCGGCAGTGGCGGTCCAGTAGGCTTGGTCGAGCCAATTGATGGCGCGCCGGCCGAAGTCAGCCAGGTCCGGCAAACCCGTTAGCCCACCCGGCCGGGCCAGCGTTTCGGCCAGGCAAAAAGTCAGAGAAGAATCATCGGACCAGGTGCCGGGCGGCTGGTGGTGGGTGCCGTAGCCGCGCATGCCGGTCACGGGGTCGCGGCGGCGAGTTTCACGGTCAATAAATTCGACGGGCACGCCCAGGGCGTCGCCCACGGCCAGGCCCAGCAGGGCCGCGCGAATGGCGCTGGTTGTCATAAGCTGAACTGTCGGCAGTGGGCCGGGTCGTAAAGTAAACATTTATGCGCCACCTACGGTAGGAATACAACTGGTTTGCGCGGCACTATTTGCGTCCTCATCGACGTTTTTACCGTAGTTGGGCTAGGGATGTGCAACTTGCCCCCGCCCGCCGCTTACATTTGGCCTTCTTCCTAATTATCTTCTAAATGTTCTCCCCCCGCCTAAAAATTGGCTCGTATGCCGGCCTGGTGGCCGCCGTATTTGGGCTGGCGTCTTATCGCTTCTACGAGCACAGCGGCCCTGGGGCAGCACCCGGCAAAGAGCAGGTGCTCGTCGGCACCATCGTGCAGGGCCTGTCGCAGGCGCACTACCAGCCCGAGCGCGTCGACGACGCCTTCAGCAAGCGCGTTTTCGACCTGGCGCTCAAGCGGTTGGATTACCGCAAGAAGTTTCTGCTGCAAGCCGACATTGCGCAGCTAACCAAGTATCAGCTCGACATCGACGACGAAACCAAGCGCGGCACGCACGAGTTTCTGGACCTGAGCACCAAGCTCATGACCGAGCGCACCAAGCAGATGCAGGCGCTGGCGCACGAGTTGCTGGCCCAGCCCTTCTCGTTTGAGAATGAAGAATCCATTCAGACAGACTTTGAAAAGGCTACCTTCCCCACCAGCGCAGCCGACCAGCGGGAGCAGTGGCGCAAGCTGCTCAAGTATGAGACGCTGACGCGGGTGGCCGAGATGATGGACGAGCAGGACAAGCGCCACGACCGTTCCCGCGTGGCCAGCCTCTCGAAGGAGCCCGCCACCGCCGAGCCCGACCGCACGCCCGCCCAAATGGAAGTGGAAGCCCGCAAGCGCGTGCTGAAATACTACGACGAGCAGTTTGCCGACCAGCCCGATACCAACGAGGTACTCGGCAATTACGCCAACGTCATTGCCAATACCTATGACCCACACACTGAGTATTTTGCGCCCCGCGAAAAGCAGGAGTTTGACATTCAGCTCACGGGCCGCTTTGAGGGCATCGGCGCTACCCTGCGCGAAAAGGATGGCCTGATTTATATTGAGGACATCGTGCCCGGCTCGGCCTCCTACCGCGAGGGTGAGCTGAAGAAAGGCGACGCCATCCTGCGCGTGGCCCAAGGCGCCACCGAGCCGGTGAGCATCGAGGGCTGGCACACCAGCAAGGCCGTAACGCTCATTCGGGGTAAGAAGGGCACTGAGGTGCGCCTGACGGTGAAAAAAGCCGACGGCTCGACCAAGATTATCCCCATCATCCGCGACGTAGTAGTGGTGGAAGACACCTACGCGCAATCGGCCGTTATCAATGACCCGAGCGGGGTGAAAATCGGCTACCTGCGCCTGCCGGCGTTCTATGCCGACTTCAACGACAACGGCGGCCGCTCATCGGCCGAAGATGTGAAGAAGGAATTGGCCAAGCTCACGGCTGAGGGTGTGAAGGGCGTCATCTTCGACCTGCGCTCCAACGGCGGTGGCTCGCTCAACGATGCCGTGGAAATGGCCGGTCTGTTTATGCCCAGCGGCCCGATGGTGCAGGTGCACGACAGCCGCGGCGTAACGCAGGTGCTCAACGACAAAGACCCGCGCGTGCAGTACAGCGGCCCGCTCGTGGTGCTGGTGAACAAGTACAGCGCCTCGGCTTCTGAGATTCTGGCCGCCGCCATTCAGGACTATAAGCGCGGGGTTATTATGGGCTCGACCAGCACCTACGGCAAGGGCACGGTACAGCGCATCATCGACCTGGATGAGACCTTGCCGACTGAACTAGCCAGCCTCAAGCCCTTTGGCTCGCTCAAGTTCACGATGCAAAAGTTTTACCGCGTCACCGGGGGTTCGACCCAGTTTAAGGGGGTAGCCTCGGACATTGTGCTGCCCGACGTGCTTTCCTACCTCGACCAGGGCGAAAAAGAGTCGGACTACCCCCTCAAGTGGGACGAGATTAAGCCCGCCGGCTACCGTCCCTGGGACGACCAGCCCAACTACACCAAGCTCGAAGCCAATAGCAAAGCCCGCGTGGCTACCAACCCGGCCTTCCAACAAATGACGGAGCTGGTGCAGACCCTGCGCAAGCGCAAGGACGAAACCGTAGTTTCGCTCAAGCTCGACAAATACCGCACGCTGCAACACCAGCTTAAGGCGGAGTCGGACAAGTACGAAACCATTCAGAAGACGGCTACCCCCCTCGCCCTGGCGCCCCTCTCGGCAGACCGCACGGCCCTCGGGGGCGACTCGGTGAAGGTGAACCGGGCCATGCGTTTCACCCGTGGCCTCAACAAGGATATCACCCTGGGCGAAGCAGTAGCCGTTATCAAGGACGAACAATAATCGCAGATTTAGACAGATTACGCTGATTTCGCCGATTTCAACGGCGCTATATCACTTGTTTTTAAAGCCCCTGAACCACTGGTTCGGGGGCTTTTTTGTGCCGTAAACTTCCGCGCCTTCTGCGGAAACCTCTGCGCCTTCTGCGGGCTAAAAACGCCCGCGCAGCCCCACTAACAAATTTAGCAAATTGTCTAAAATATCTTTAGCAAAAAGCAACTAAAAGTATTGGGCAGCGGTTTACCTGGTATGACAATGACAACCGAAGCCCGCATCATTCCGCTCATTCCGGCCGAGACGTATTCGGCTCCGGTAATGGCCATTTCGCCCGCCGAGGCCACGCTTACGCCCGAGGAGCAGGAGCAGCAGCGCCTGGCCGACGAAACCTGGCGCCGCTCCATTCCGGCCCAGGTTTTTCTCAACTATTTCTCAGCCCTGAGCTCCCATATTCAGGCGGGTGAAAGTCCGCTGGGTGGCCTGGCGCACCTCCCCTATTTTCGCCTGCACCAGGCCGAGCTGACGGAGGCCGACGTAGCCGCGCTCACCAAGCTGCTGCACACCTGCTGGAGCACCGAGTACGCCCTGCGCGCCACCGCTGAGCTGGGCGACGAAAACTTCCTGCGCAATGCCCTGCACTGGACGTTCCCGCAGGCCTACCACACCATTCAAACCGGCTTGCAGGCCTTCCTCTATACCACGGGCGTGCGCACCAACAACGCGCAGGTAGTGCGCCGCGAGGTGGGCCGGCTGGTGGTAAAGAACGCCTACCCCCGCCCGGTGTCGTTCTACGCCGCCGGTGCCTACGGCGACTTCAACATCCACCGGCTGCCGCTGGCGGGCTATAAGGCCGGGCTGCACATCGCCTCGCGGGAGATTGACGCCCAGGCCCAGATTGGCCAGTTTTTGCGCACCACCCGCAAGCAGAAGGCCATTACCACGCGCCAGCAGGTGCAGGCCAACCCCAACACGGCCATCCGCAGCCAGAAAACCGGCAAGCCCCTTGACAAGTGGACCGCCGCGCACTGGCAGCAGATTACCTGGCGCCTGGGCTACACCACCATCTTCGACCTGCTAGGCCGCCTGCGCATCTCGCAGAGCAGCCGCGAGATTGAGCGCTACGTGGAGGCCGACATCGACTTTCGCCTGTTCCACAGCTCATTGCTGAACGTGGTGAGCTACCTCAATGGTGTGCACGAAGCCTACGTGGCCAAGGCGCTGGGCCTGGCTCGCTACGAGCAGTTGGTGCGCGAGCTGCCGGCCCATTTGCAGCACGGCTTCGTGCAGGAGCGCCTGCGCACCCGCGTGCAGCCCGCCCTGCTGAGCACCGAGCCGGAGCCCGCGCTGAAAATGGCCGCCTAGACCACTGATTAGCACGGATTTTAGCGGATTTCACGGATTTTGTGGACGATTGAGCCGCCCTGTTTTCAGGGCGGCTTTTTTCGCGCCGTACTTTTGCTTTTCAATCTTACTTTTCACCCAGCGGCAAGTACCTCTTTTCCCAGCTATTAAACAGCCAGGACAAG
>CAZZWL010000130.1:0-15005 GCA_964657755.1 uncultured Rhodanobacter sp. | reverse complement strand
ATCGTTACCTGCTCCCGCTCGAGATGTTGTCGGGCGTGGTGGTGATGGCGGCGGACAGCGCGGCGGTGGCGACGGCGGCCGCCGGGGCCACTAAGCAGCCCGGCCTACTTACCTACAAGAAAGCCCTGCGTTATCGTGTGATAACGCAGGGCTTTTTACTGGGCGGCCGGGGCTGGAGCGCTAGCTTAGCTGCGACCACTTAGTGTCGGGGCTTAGCTCAGCCGGGGCGGGTAGGCGGCCCTGGCCCAGCAGCTCGGCGATGTAAATCATGTCGGCGTCGCGGCCCATGCCGGCGGCGGCTACCACGCGCCCCTCCAGCACGTAGAAGGCCAAGAAGTCCTGCTTGGCCACTTCGCCGTGGTAGATAATAGCGTCCCAACGCTCGGCGTGGCCGGCGTAGCGCAGGCTTTTGCCGTATTGCTGCGTCCAGAAAAAGGGCGCGGCCGTGAATTTCTCCTGCTGGCCCAACATGTTGCGGGCGGCCGCCTGGCCGTGCTGCTGCGCCACCCGCCAGTGCTCAATGCGGGTGGGCTGGCCGGTGGCCGCCAGCGGAAAGCGGGCACTGTCGCCGGCCACGTACACGCCGGGCGCGGCTTGCAAGTAGGCATCAACCAGCACGCTACCGTCTTTTTCCAGGGAGAAAGCGTCTCGCAGAAAATCGGTGGCCGGGCGCACGCCCACGCCTAGTATCACGGCCGTAGCGGGCAGCTTTTGGCCAGCCTTGAGCTGCACCTGCGCCACGTGGCCGCCCTCGCCGAGCAGGTCCGTCACCTCAGCTTCTACCTCAAACTTTACGCCCTTTTCCTCGTGCAGCTGGCGGAACATGGCCCCGATTTCGGGGCCCAGCACGCGCTCAAAAGGCACCTTTTCCTGAGCCACCACCGTCACCTGCCGGCCCTCAGCCACGAGGCTGCTGGCGGCTTCCATCCCGATGAAGCTGGCCCCGATAATAACGACGTGAGCGGCGCCCGCCGTAGCGGCCAGCAGCGCGTCGGCGTCGGCCTGGGTGCGCAGGGGCAGCACCCCCACCAGGTCGTGGCCCGGCAGCTTGGGCAGCAGGTTGGGGGTAGCGCCGGGGGCCAGCAGCAGCTGGTCGTAGCGCAGCGGCGGCTGGCCTGCTAGGCTAAGCTCCTGCTTCTTCAGGTCGAGCCCCGTGGCGCGGGTAGCGGTCAGCAGCTCAATCTTTTGCGCGGTGTAGAAGTCGGCCTCGCGCAGGGGCAGCGTCGCCGGCTTGGCCTTGCCGGCCAGGTAGCCTTTGCTGAGCTTGGTACGGTCGTAGGGCACTTTTTCATCAGCCGACACCAGCACCACGCGGCCCGCGAAGCCCTCGCGCCGCAGCGTCTGGGCCGCAAACTCGCCGGCCGCGCCGCCGCCCACAATCACGAACGTGCGCCCATCAGCCGGGGCCGCGGCGGCCGGCGGGGACGTGCCACCCACCTCGGCCGTGGGCGTGGCCTCGGGCTTGTCGGTGCTGGCGGGGGGGGTAGGCGGCACCTGCACCCAGATGCGTCCCTCGGCCTCGCGCACCGCAAACGTGGGCAGGTCGTCGAGCGCGGGCGGCTCGCAGAGGTGGCCGCCATCGACCTTAAAGCAGGCGTGGTGCCAGGGGCAGATGAGGCGGCCCCGCACGATTTTCCCCTTTTCCAGCGGAGCGCCGTAGTGCGGGCAGTGCGCGGCAAAGGCGTGCACCTGGCCCTGCTGGCGGGTCAGCAGCACCTGGGGGCCGTCGTGGGGGGTAGGAAACGCCTTCAGCGCGCCCTCGGGCAGGCTGGCGGCGTCGGTGAGGTCAATTTCGGGAAGCATAGCAGACAATTAAGAATGACGTACCTACTGCAACGGGGGCAAGCAATCGGAGTTGAGTACTGAGCACAAAAAAAGCGACCTGGCTGGTCGCTTTTTTTGTGCTGACAGGCATCAGCCAGCCTAAAACTCGGCATTTTTGGGGAAGCGCGGGAAGGGAATCACGTCGCGGATGTTGGTCATACCCGTCACGAACAGCACGAGGCGCTCGAAGCCCAGGCCGAAGCCGGCGTGCGGCGCCGTGCCAAAGCGGCGCGTGTCGAGGTACCACCACAGCTCGTCGGTGGGCACGTGCATCTCGGCCATGCGGGCTTCGAGCTTGGCCAGGTCCTCCTCGCGCTGCGAGCCGCCGATGATTTCGCCGATGCCGGGAAACAGCACGTCCATCGCCCGCACGGTGCGGCCATCCTCGTCCAGCTTCATGTAGAACGCCTTGATTTCCTTGGGATAATTGGTCAGAATAACCGGCTTTTTAAAGTGCTTCTCGACCAAATACCGCTCGTGCTCGCTCTGCAGGTCGGTGCCCCAATCCACGGGAAACTCGAATTTCTGCTTCGCCGACTTCAGTATTTCCACCGCCTCGGTGTAGGTGAGGCGCTGGAAAGCGTTGTCGGTCACGGAGGCCAGGCGGCCCAGCAGCTCCTTGTCGTAGGTGTCGTTCAGGAATTGCAAATCAGCGGCGCAGTGCGCCAGCGCGTACTTCACCAGGCTTTGGAGGAAGTCCTCGGCTAGGTCCATGTTGTCCTGCAAGTCGTTGAAGGCCACCTCGGGCTCAATCATCCAGAACTCGGCCAGGTGGCGGGCGGTGTTCGAGTTTTCGGCCCGGAAGGTGGGCCCGAAGGTGTACACGCTGCCCAGCGCCATGGCCGCCAGCTCGCCTTCGAGCTGCCCGCTCACGGTGAGGTTGGTCGGCTTGCCAAAGAAATCCTGGCTGTAGTCTACGGCGCCGTCGTCGGTACGCGGCGGGTGCTCGGGGGGTAGGGTCGTCACCCGAAACATCTGGCCCGCGCCCTCGGCATCGGAGCCCGTAATGATGGGCGTGTGCACGTAGAAAAACCCGTGGTCGTTGAAATACTGGTGAATGGCAAACGCCAGCGCGTGCCGGATGCGCAGCACCGCCCCGAAGGTGTTGGTGCGCGGCCGCAGGTGGGCAATCTCGCGCAGGTGCTCCAGCGAGGTGGCCTTCTTTTGTAGGGGGTAGGCCTCGGGGTCGGCGGTGCCGAGCACGGTTATTTCGGTGGCTTGAATCTCCGACGACTGCCCTTTGCCTTGGCTCGCCACCAGCTGGCCGCGCACCGCGATGCACGAGCCAGTAGTCACTTCCTTCAGGCTTTCTTCCGGAAATTTTTCGGCGTCGGCCACTATTTGCAGGGTAGCGAGGCCCGAGCCATCGTTGAGGGCAATAAACTGCACGTACTTATTGCCCCGGCGGGTGCGCACCCAGCCCTTCACCAGCACTTCGCGGTTGAGGTCAGTACTCGTAAGCAGGTCTTGAATGCGGGTGCGGCGCAGATGGTCGATGGGCATGACAATTTTTTTTCGGTGGCTGCTTCCCGGCTCCCGGTTTGTATAACAGTTTTAAGCGGTGACTACCAGCCAAAAACGAAAGATGAAAACCGAAATACGAAAAGCACTATGCCCGCAAAGGTAAAGCCTGACCCTACCCCCCGCGGCTGGCACCAAGCAGAAATCACTGGTGGTACCTTACGACCAATTATGGCTTACTTGCGTAATTCTATTTTAACCGCACTGTCAAAGTCTTTTTCTATTCTCGTTCTATTTTTATGCAACGCCTTGATTTAAAGCAGCTTCTATCCCAGCGCCTCTCCCCCCAGCAGATTCAGTTTATCAAGCTGCTGCAAATTCCAACGGCCGAGCTGGAGACGCGCATTAAGGAGGAGATGGAAGTAAACCCGGCCCTCGAAGAAGGCGACAACGACGAAGCCGACGAGCGCGACGACAGCGCCGATGATACGCCCGAGGCCGACGACCCCAACGACTCGCTCGACAACGACGATAATACGCTGGATGAGGACTTTAGCCCCGGCGAGCCCGCCGACGACAATGCCGGGGCCGATGACTATGCCGACGAGCGCCCCGAGCCCGCCGCCGAGGTAGAAGCACTGGGTATCGACAACGACAACCACGAAATCGACATCAGCGACTACGTCAACGACGACGAGATTGCGGGCTACAAAATGCAGGGCGACGGCCCCGGCGACGAGGAAGAGCGCGAAATGCCGCTGGCCGACAACAGCGGCTCGCTCCAGGATTCGCTGCTCGACCAGCTGCACTTTGCGCGGCTCAATGAGCAGCAGCAGGCCATCGGCGAGCAGCTCATTGGCTCGATTGACGGCGACGGCTACATTCGGCGCGACCTGGCGGCTATTGCCAACGACCTGGCGTTCAGCCAGAACGTGGAAGTAACCGAACCCGAGATTGAGGCCGTGCTGCGCGTCATTCAGCAGTTTGACCCGCCGGGCATCGCCGCCCGCGACCTGCCCGAGTGCCTGCTGCTCCAGCTGGAGCGCCGCCACCAGGACGAGGATACCCTAAACGCCGAGCGCATCCTGACCGAAACCTTCGAGGAGTTTACCAAAAAACACTACCAGCGCATTCAGCAGAAGCTTGATTTAGAAGATGATGAGCTGAAAGATGCGGTGGCCGTCATTCTCAAGCTGAACCCCAAGCCGGGCGGCAACGGCCCCGTAAACGCCGGCCGCGGCAGCGGCGGCGGAGCGCAGTACCTCATGCCCGACTTCATCCTCACCAACGACAATGGCGAGCTGAACCTGACCCTGAATGCCCGCAACGCCCCCGAGCTGCGCGTGAGCCGCGACTACCGCGAGATGCTCCAGACCTACGACAAGGCCGCCAAGAAGGACCAGAAAATGAAGGAGGCCGTGAGCTTCGTGAAGCAAAAGCTTGACTCGGCCAAGTGGTTTATCGACGCCATCCGGCAGCGCCAGAATACGCTGCTGCGCACCATGTCGTCCATCGTGGACTTGCAGCGCGAATTTTTCCTGACCGGCGACGACTCGAAGCTGCGGCCCATGATTCTCAAGGATATCGCCCAGCAGATTGGCATGGATATCTCGACCGTGAGCCGGGTGGCCAACTCCAAATCGGTGCAAACCGAGCACGGCATCTACCCCCTCAAATTCTTCTTCTCCGAAGGCATCGCCACCGACTCGGGCGAGGATGCCAGCAGCCGCGAGGTCAAAAGCATCCTGCGCGACCTCATCGGCGGCGAGAAAAAGGACCACCCGCTCAGCGACGACAAGCTGGAAAAGATGCTGAACGCCCGCGGCTACAACATTGCCCGCCGCACGGTGGCCAAGTACCGCGAGCAACTCAACATTCCGGTGGCCCGCCTGCGTAAGGAGCTGTAGGTCAATTAACTAATTACATGAAATTGCTTTGGTGCTGGCGTTGCAAACAAGAGATACCTATGCTGGAAGGTGAGGAATCTTACTTGATAGACAAGGCGCGCTTCGAGGGAATATCCGTTGTGGAAGCTGAAGCTCGCAGGTTGGGCAAATCCCTGCTACCTGAAATTCCCTTGACAGGCATGGCTCTCCGACAGCGCCCGATGCTTGAAATGTACCGCTTGCTTACGGGTTTTGAGGAGACAAATCCAAATGCAGTGCAGCACCATATTGTCGAGCTTTACGGTCCGCCGTGCCCACAGTGTCATAAGCCGCTTCGTACTTCGAGGGCACGCTTTTGCGCTGCCTGTGGCTTCGGTCAGGCAGACATTTCTGCTGACTCACGGCCATTGATGCTCCGCAAGCCGGAGTTATTCAACTAGCTTCCAGAGGTTAGCTTAAAATAAAACCCGCTCTTCACCGTCTGACTGAAGAGCGGGTTTTTCGCTTTTTTACTCATGAGTCAACGAATTATTCTTACCGGCGCCACCGGCATGGTGGGCGAAGGCGTGCTCCTTACCCTGTTGCAACAGCCCGACGTGGAGGCCGTACTGTCCATCAGCCGGCGGCCCAGCGGGCACGCGCACCCCAAGCTGCGCGAGCTGCTGGTGCCCGACTTTTCTGACCTGAGCGCCATCGAAAGCCAGCTGGCAGACTACACGGCCTGCTTTTTCTGCGCCGGCGTGTCGTCGCTGGGCAAGAAGGAGCCCGAGTACACCCGCCTGACGTACGACCTGACGCTGCACTTTGCCCGCACGCTGGTGCGGCAATCGCCGGCGGCCACGTTCTGCTACATTTCGGGCGCGGGCACCGGCGGCCGGGCCATGTGGGCGCGGGTGAAGCGCCGCACCGAAACCGACCTGTTGGCGCTGCCCTTCCGGGCGGCCTACATGCTGCGGCCGGGCTTCTTGAAACCCGAGGCGGGCCAGCGGCACGTGCTACCTATGTACCGCTGGCTCAAGTGGTTGTTTCCGCTGGTGCGGCGGCTGGGCTTCGCCTCCACCCTGCGCGAGCTGGGCCTGGCTATGCTGCACGCCGCCCAGCGCGGGGCCGCTAAGCCCGTGCTGGAAGTGAAAGACATCGTGCGGCTGGCAGCAAGCTAGCCTTGCCCTACCCCCCGGCCAGGCGCAGCAGCACCTCGTAGTAGGGCCGGCCCTGGGCCCGCGCCCGCAGCCAGGCGTAGAAGCTAATTACCTGCAAGTCTTCGCGTTCCTCCGATAAGAAGGCGGGCATGGTAGCCACGCGGTTGGCAAAATCGGGGTGCCCTGCCACGGCGGGGTCGTCGAGCAACTCGCGCACCAGCGCCAGGTAGCACACCACCGCGTGGTAGGGGCCGCCGAGGGGGGTAGGGGGCACGTCGGCCGCAGCTGGGGTGGCCGGAAACTGCTCGTGCAGGCGCCGCTCGATGGTCCGCAGGCGCACCAGCGCCTGCTCGGTGTTGCCGAGCTCCAGCTGAATAAGCACCTCGCCGATATTGTGGTTGAGCAACCACTCCAGGCCCATATTCTGCTCCAGCCAGTGGTCGGTGCGGTCGAGGCTGATGAGGGTGTGGTTGGCTTTGGCAAACTGGCCTTCGGCAAAATAATGGAAGGTGAGTTGCAGGCGCGCCGTGAGCTGGTCGGGGGGTAGCAGCGCCGGCTTGGCTTTCAAAGCTGCTTCCAAAAGGCTGATACTTTCGCGGTTACGATTTAGAAACGAATAATTAGCGGCCAGCAAAAACGTAAAGCGCGGCCTCATTTCGGCAAACTGCCGGCCCGGCGCGGCGGCCAGCACCGCCAAGCCCTGCTCCAGGTAGGCCACCGACTCGGCGAAGCGCCGCGCCCGGTACAGCGCGTGGGCCAGCATGTACAGCAGCCGCAGCTGGTAGCCGCGGTGGGCCGGCGCAAAGCCGTGGCGGCGCTCCATGAGGCGGTAGCAGCGCTCGATAAAGGGCGCGAACGTGGCAAAATCGCCGCGCGCCAGCATGGCGTGCCGCGCAATGCTCAGCAGGCGGCACAGCAGCGAGGGCGAGCGGGCAAATGCCTCCTGCAAGTTGTACTCTTTCAGCACATTGCGCACCAGCTCATCAATCGGCACCGTGCCGCGGCCGTGCAGGCGGGCTTGGCGCAGGCGCAGGCGCAGCAGCGCATCGGCGATGCCGGCGCGCTCCTCCTCCTCGGCCGCCCGCTTGTTGCGCAGGCGGCGCTCGATAATGTCGGCCAGCGGCTCGGCGTGGGGCGAGTGGGCGTACGCAATCTGCACATTATACACGGCGTTCAGGTGCTCGTACTGCTCGTTGTCGAGAGCCAGCTTTTCGGCCTTGCGCAACACGTTCCAGGCCAGGCGCGGCACGCTGGCCCCAAACAGGTACTGGGCCAGCGTGAGCTGCCCGCGCACCGAGGTGGCGGCCGTGGCATCCTGCTGACGCTGGCGCAGCAGCAAAAACTCGGTGAGGTGCTTGAAGAGCCGCTTGCGCAACGCGTAGTAGGCCACGGGGTTAGGCCCCTCGGGATAGAGTTTTTTTATCAGCTCTTCCGATTTGTACTCCTTGGGGTGCAGCAGCAGGGCGAGCAGGCGCAGGTCCTGGCGGCCGGTGGCCCGGCGCCGCTGCCACTGAATAAACTGCGCCAGGTCGCGGCGGTCGTCGGGGGGTAGGGTTTGCAGGGTCAGGCGCAGGTCGTCCATGAGAAGCAGCTAGTCGGGCGCCAAGGTAAGCGTAGGGTGAAGCCAGCTCGAAACGTCATTCTCTAACGTCTAATTTATTTTATACAATACCTTAATTATCAACAAATTAATTTACGCCCATTGGCAATGAGCGCGTCAGGATTCGCTTGAAATAGCCTTTGGTGGCCTGCTACCGGCCGGTACTTTCGCTGCTGCCCACGCTGACCCCCGCCCGCGCGCACCACACTCCACAGCCAGCCGCTTTCGCCTCACCCTATGACCACAACCTTCTACCGGGCTATTGCCTGCGTTGGCCTCCTGGCCGGACTAGCCTCGTGCCACCGGGCCACCTACTCCTTCTCTAGCCAGCCGGCGTACGCAGCGGCCCCGGCAGTGGTGCTAGCGGCCGTGCCCAACTCGCCCACCGCCCTCCCTACCCCCCACCAGAGTGCGGACGTGGCCAGCCCGGCCCGTAGTGCCCGGCACCGGGCACTACGGACCCAGCCAATTACCCAGGCAACCAGGCCGCTAGCCCGGCAGCTGCTGGGGGCCGCCCTACCCCCCCGGCGGGCCCGGCCAGCGGCGCGCCACCAACAAAACACCGCGGCCTCGGGCGCCCTTGTGCCTTCCAGCGCGTTTGATGGCTTAGCAGCCATCGCTATTTTGTATAGTTTACTGTTTCTGGCCCTCCTAGGCGGCGCCATAGTTTTGCTGGTGAAGCTTGTTACACACCTGGTCAATCACTCGTCTCGGAAGGCAAGTTTTCGGGCCGCGCCCCGCCCCGCCCCCTAACCCGCCGGCCGCTTCCACCGTAAAAGCTCTACAACCCACCTCTTTCTCTTTTTCAATCATGGACGTCAACAATAATAACATCAGCGACCAAACCGAGCTGCGTGCTCGCGGCAACTGGAACGAAATCAAAGGTGCTGCCAAGCAGAAGTGGGGCCAACTCACCGACGATGACATGGCCTACGATGAAGGCAAGCAAGACGAGTTTTTTGGCAATATCCAGAAGAAAACCGGCCACGCCATCGACGAAATCAAAGACTGGTTCTCGAAAACGTTCAGTGGCACGGACAATGACCCCAACCGCCCCTCGAACCAGAACCACAGCTAGTAGCTAGCTACGATAGAAAAGGCCCCGCTTCTACCCTGGAGCGGGGCCTTTTGCGTTGAGAAGCAGGCCCTACCCCCTGCCAGCCAGCTCAGTCCCAGAGGCTGGCGGCCACGCGGTAGGTATTGGCGTGCGCTTCCACGATGTCGGCGATTTTCTCCGAGTAGCCCCCGCCCATGCACACCACCACGGGCAGGCCGCGCCGATGGCAGGCGCTGAGCACCAGCTCGTCGCGGCGGCGGCAGCCTTCGCGGCTCAGAGCCAGGTGGCCCAGCTTGTCGGTGGCCAGCACGTCGACGCCGCTGAGGTAAAACACGAAGTCGGGGCGCACCTGCTCGTCGAGCAGGCGCGGCAGCACGTCGGCCAGCTGGGCCAGGTACTCCGCATCGCCAAGGCCGTCGGGCAGCGCCAGGTCCAGGTCCGATACCTCTTTGCGGCCCGGAAAATTGCGCGCCCCGTGCATGGAGAAAGTAAACACCCGTGGCTCGTGCCGGAAAATGGCCGCCGTGCCGTTGCCCTGGTGCACATCGAGGTCGATGATTAGAATCTGGCGCACCCGCGCTGGCTCGTGGGCCAGCAGCCAGTTGGCCGCCACCGCCTGGTCATTGAGCAGGCAAAAGCCCTCGGGCCGATTGGCAAAGGCGTGGTGCGTGCCGCCCGCGATGTTGAGCGCTACTCCGCCGCCCGCCAGCACCCGTTGCGCGCAGCCGATGGTGCCGCCCAGCAGCGTCATTTCGCGCGCGGCCATCGCCGCCGACCACGGGAAGCCGCTGGCCCGCTCTTCCGCCCGCGTGAGCTGGCCGTGCAGCAGCCGGTGCAGGTAATCGGCCTCGTGAGTGCGTAGCACTTCGGCCAGCGGCGGGGGGGTAGGCACAAAAAAATCGTGGGCCGTGGCCGTGCCCTCGTGCAGCAGCTGCTCGGGCAGCAGCTCATACTTGAGCATCGGAAAGCGGTGGCCCGGCGGCAGCGGCAGCACGTAGGTAGGGGCAAATGCGATATCCATGCGGACGGGCCAAACCAGAAAAATGAAACTAAACGAGGAGGGAGCAGAGTTAGCCAAGACCAGGACACCCCACCTTGCGCTCAGCCGGCTAACTGGGGTAGTGAGCGAGTAACTAGGTGATTACGGCGAGAATACAATCCAATATCACGGCTGGCACGTAACTTTAGCTTCCTATTCAGAAAATTTATACTTTCCCCCTTCCGTCCATCACTCTTCTTATTATCCAGCCGCAATGGCCTCACCCCACCTCAGTTCTTCGTCGGCTGCGCGCCAGTATCGTCGTTCTTCCTTCAACGGAGCCAAACAGCTAAAGGCTGCGGGAGCCCCCACCCGCCGGGTGCTGCTAGCCGTGGGGCTGCTAGTAATAGCGCTGGTCGCGACGCTGGGCGTGGTAGCTTACCACTTGTTTAACAGTAACTAACTGCCAAGCGGGCCGCTATTCATCGAGCAGGCCGCCGAAGATGCCGCCCAGCGCGGTACCACTTTCTTTGCGCGCGTTACCGCCCCAGGGAGCCAGCGCCTGAATAAGCTTCTTGACCGGCATTGACTGAATCCAGACGCGGCCCGTGCCGCGCAGCGTGGCCAGCAATAGCCCTTCGCCCCCAAATATCATCGACTTGAGGCCCCCGGCCCGCGCCACGCTAAAGTCGATGCCCGGCTCAAACGCCACCACGCAGCCCGTGTCCACGCGCAGCAGCTCGTTGCGGAGCTGCTTCTCGATGATGGTGCCGCCGGCGTGCACGAAAGCCTTGCCATCGCCGGTGAGCTTTTGCAGAATAAACCCCTCGCCCCCGAAG
Organism: uncultured Rhodanobacter sp.; assembly: GCA_964657755.1. Lineage (GTDB taxonomy): Bacteria > Bacteroidota > Bacteroidia > Cytophagales > Hymenobacteraceae > Hymenobacter. Next base: position 4,220 of record CAZZWL010000130.1, on the reverse strand, counting down.
AAGCCCGCGCCAAACTTTTGGTTGAAATGCAGGCTGATTTGGGTGCCCCGCGCGGCCGCCAGAAAGCCGTCCTTCTGCACAATCAGGCCCTGAGGCATCGTGCCCAGGTCGATGGGGATGATGGTGCCGGGGTAGGGCGCCGAAAATGCCACCCGACTTTTGCCCGCCCCGCCCCGGTTAGTGAAGTGCGTTAGAAATAAGCTTTCCCCCGTGAGGAGGCGGGTGCCCGCCGAAAACAGCTTGCCCAGGATGCTCTGGTCGGCGGAGGAGCCGTCACCCATCTTGGTTTCAAACGCGATGGCTTCCTCCATGTACACCATTGCCCCGGCCTCGGCAATCACGGTTTCCTGGGGGTCAAGCTCGACTTCTAGCACCTGAATGTCGGAGCCGATAATGCGGTAGTCAACGTCGTGGGAGCGCATAAGAGAGGAAAAAGGTGAGTCGCAAAGGTAGGTCGCAACCTAAATCCAGCGTATCGCAGTATACTGGTGCTAGCAGCTGGCGCGTTGTTCAGCAGGCAGTTGCAGCTTCCTCTCCTGGCCCTATGCGCACTCTTTTGTTTGTCCTGCTGGGCGCGTTGGCCACGACCTGTGCCCCGCGCCTCACCAGGGGCCCGCGGGGCTTCTGGCACACCAACCGCGTAGACCGACACGGCGACCCGCAAGGCCGCTGGAAAGTGTATTCGGACGATGCTAACTCGCAGCTCTCGACGCGGGGCCGCTACCAGCATGGCCAGCCGGTGGGCCGCTGGCGCTACTACGCCCCGGCGGGCGGCGGCCTGGTGCGCGAGGAGCGCTACCACCGCCACGGCCTCAGCGATATCATCTACTATCACCCCAACGGCCAGGTAGCCCGCCGTGGCCACGCCCGCGTAGTGGACGAGCCCGGTGGCATGCACTTTTACTGGTACGGCGAGTGGCTGAGTTATTCCGACGCTGGCGTACTTCAAAAAATAGAAACCTACCAAAATGGCAAGCTGGTCACTACCAGCCCGGTAAAGACTATGTAGTGCCGGCGATGCCGACCGGGGGGGTAGGGAAATCAGCACCAGCCTCGTCGCGCAAGCTAAGCGGGGTAGGGCGCCTTGGGCCACGACGATTTATCGGGTGCCCTACCCCCCGCCTTTTACTCGGGCAGCTCGCGGCGCGTTTCAGCAGCCTCATCTTCGTCGGAAGCGGTGCTTTTTTTGCGCTTGGCTTCGCGGCTGGTGCGCTGCATAAAATCTTCGTCGGTTTCCTCGGGTTCGTCGTCGCGGCCCTCGGCGTCCTCAAACGCTTCGGCTTCCTGGCGGGCGGCTTCGGCGGCGCTCTTGGCCTGGGCCTCTTCGCCAAACTGCCCCTCGCGGTGCACAATCTTCTTGTCGCGCACGTGGCGACCCAGAAACTGGTTTATTTGCTCGATGGAGTAATTAGACGTGATTTCGCCCAGCGGATTTACGCCAATTTCGAAGCCTTCCAGCTCTTTGTGCACGCGGGCCTTTTTCTCGGGCTCAGGGGCTTTTTGCTTGGGTTTGGTGGGTTTCTTAGCCATCTGCTTGTCAGTAACGCGGGAATGAAGGAGCCGGCAGCCCAGGGCTGCGCTCCCGTGCATACGGCGCGGCCTCGGGCTAGGGTTTGGTAGTCCCGCTAAACTCAGCTTTCGCCATGTTTTCCCAGCCGATTTAGGCTGCCTCCACTGGCGGCTGGCGATAGGCTGGCAACGCGCAAAAGCAGGTAACTACCCGAGGGTGGGTGGGCTGAGTAATAAAGCCAGTAGGCCACGGGCCCTACTTATCCTTGGTTAAGTTCTAAAGCTGCCGCGCTACCAAAATTGAACTACTAAATGAAATTTTTATTCTTTTCTCGCAAAGCGTCGGGAATACCGGCAGAGAATATTATTATCTACTAAAAATACAATTTTAATTTGCAAATTCATCATCAATTCTCATTTATGGCCAATATCTTTACCATTATTTTATTTTCTATCCAATTTTTATAGATTCCCTCTATCCATTTACACTTCACTTTTACCGATATGAAAAGAAGAGTACTTAGCAGCCTTCGCGCAGGCGTAGCGCCGCCCATGTGCCAGCCGCGCGCAGGCTCGTCGCCCGTTGCGGTGGGCGTGCTGACGGCCGTCTTCGCGCTGGCCAGCGCACTTTCGGCCCATGCCCAGTTTCCTATTAATGAAACTTTTAGCGATGCGACCTCGGCCAACTTTACGCTGGGCGGCACGGCTTCGCTGACCGGTACGGCCAGCGACCCCGGCTACTTGCGGCTGACCTCGGCCATTGGCAACCAGGCGGGCTACGCGATTTTGAACAATAGCTTCGCTTCCTCCAAAGGGTTCAGCATTTCGTTTGAGTTCTTCTCCTACGGGGGGTCGGGGGCCGACGGCATCAGCATGTTCTTGGTTGATGCGGCGGGCACCGACCCCGCAGTGGCCGGGCAGTTTGGCATCGGCTCCTACGGTGGCTCGCTGGGCTACGCGCAAAAGACCATCGCCGGCAATGGCGGAATGGATATCAACGGTGTGTCGAAGGGCTACCTGGGCATCGGGATTGATGAGTACGGCTTTTTTTCTAACCCAAACGAGGGGCGCGCGGGCGGCCCCGGCGCGACGCCGCAGGCGGTGGCGCTGCGGGGCCCCGGCGATGGGCTCGCCGGCTATCAGTACCTGACCGGGAGCGGCACGCTGCCGTTTACGCTTAGCGTGGGCACGGCGCGCGCCCAGCCCGGCAGCGCCGACTATCGCAAGGCCTATATCTACGTGATACCGGCCAACGGAGGCTACAACGTGACCGTCAGGATTCAGCACGGCTCCACGGTTACGACAACGACCAGCAACTACGCGGTAGCCACCCCGCCGGCCAGCCTGCGCGTCGGGTTTGCCGGCTCCACGGGCAGCTCGACTAACATCCACGAGATTCGTAACCTGGCCATTCTCGCCAACCCGTACGCGGTTGACGATGAAGCCAGCACGGCCTATAATCAGCCCGTGACAATCAGCGCCCTGGCCAATGACCACGGCATTGGCGCCGCGCTCGACCAGACATCAGTGGACCTGGACCCCGCGACGCCGGGCATCCAGCCGACGTACACGGTGGCCGGGCAAGGCACGTTTGTGGTTACTAACCAAGGGGTAGTAACGTTTACGCCCATCGGCACATTTGCCGGAACCGTTACCCTACCCTACGTGGTGAGCGATATTCTGGGCAAGGAGTCGAACCCGGCCATCATTACGGTGAATGTGACGGGGGCCGATGTGGCCAGCGCCATCAGCGGCCCGCTCACGGGCAGCCCCGGTGCGCAGCTCACCTACACGATTTCCACTCGAAATAACGGCATCGAACCGGCCAACAACGTGTCGCCTACGCTCCAGCTTCCCCTGGGCCTAAGCATACCCCTATCTACCAACTACGCCTACAATGCGACGACTGGGCTAGTAAAATTCGTGCCCGTTACGCTTACGGTCAATGAAAGCGTCGATAATTCGCTCATCATCGCTATTCCAGTACTCGGCAATGCGGCGGTGGCGATGACCTCCAGCTACGCCTACCCTGCGAATGCCCTCATTCCGGACCCGGTAGCCAGCAACAACACGGCTACCCTGGCCTTGGCACTCGTGGCGCCGCTCCCCGTCGAGCTGACGAGCTTCGAGGTAGTGCCGGCCCAGGGGGCGGCCCGCGTGACCTGGCACACCGCCACGGAGCAGCACAACGACCACTTTACCGTGGAGCGCTCGGTTACGGGCACGGGTTTTCGGGCGGTTGGCACGGTTCGGAGCCAGGGCAGCAGCTTAGGCCCGCACGACTACAGCTTTACCGACGGGACCGCCGGCCAGCTCAACGCCGAAACCGTGTACTACCGGTTGCAGCAAGTAGATGCCGACGGCACCACCACCTACGGCCCGGTGCGCAGCGTGCGCTTCACGGCCCCCAAAGCCACCGTGGTGCTCTACCCCAACCCCAGCCAGGGCCAAACGCGGCTTGACCTGAGCAGCTACGCGGCGGGCGCATACCTGGTGCAGGTGCTCGACCTCACCGGCCGGGTGCTGCGCACCCAGCGAGCCGCCGCCGAAATAGCCACGCTCGACCTCGCCGGACTGCCCCAGGGTGCTTACCTCGTGCTGGTGCAGGGTGCCGGGATGCGGCAGGCCCTGCCGCTGCTGCGCAACTAGCCAGGCCGCCGGGCCCTACCCCCTCTTAGCGAGGTGACCTCGGCCGTTTTATTCCTGCTTGG
>CAZZWL010000129.1:0-15084 GCA_964657755.1 uncultured Rhodanobacter sp. | reverse complement strand
GGCCGTTGCCCCGCCTACCCCCCTCTTTTTCATGGAAGCCACCCCGCTCAAAACCGTTGCCCTGCACGCCACCCACCAGCAGCTGGGGGCCAAAATCGTCCCGTTTGCCGGCTATGCCATGCCCGTGCGCTACTCCTCCGACCTGGAGGAGCACCACACCGTGCGGCGGGGGGTAGGGATATTCGACGTGTCGCACATGGGCGAGTTTCGGCTGCGCGGCCCGCGCGCCCTCGACCTCATCCAGCGCACCACCTCCAACGACGCCAGCAAGCTCGCGCCCGGCAAGGCCCAGTATTCGTGCCTGCCCAATGCCGACGGCGGCATCGTGGACGACCTGCTGGTGTATATGCTGGCCGAGGAAGACTACTTCCTGGTCGTCAACGCTTCTAACATTGACAAGGACTGGAACTGGCTGCAACAGCACAACACGGAGGGGGTAGCGATGGAAAACCTCTCCGACCAGCTCAGCCTTTTCGCCGTGCAGGGGCCGAAAGCCGCCGCGGCCCTGGCCAGCCTCACCAGCGTGGACCTGGCGGCCATTCCGTACTATAGCTTCGTGCAGGGCGATTTTGCCGGGGCGCCGGGCGTCATCATCTCGGCCACCGGCTACACCGGGGCGGGTGGCTTCGAGCTGTACGTGCCCAACGCGCACGCCGCCGCCGTATGGGACAAAATTATGGAAGCGGGTAAGCCTTTCGGTATCAAGCCCATCGGGCTGGGCGCGCGCGACACGCTGCGCCTCGAAATGGGCTACTGCCTCTACGGCAACGACATCACCGACACCACCTCGCCCCTCGAAGCGGGCCTGGGCTGGATTACCAAGTTCACCAAAGACTTCACCAACAGCGCCGCCCTCAAGGCCCAGAAGGCGGCCGGCGTCACGCGCAAGCTCGTGGGCTTCGTCATGGACGGGCCCGGCGGCCTGCCCCGCAGCCACTACCCCCTCGTAGATGCCCAGGGCGCGCCCATCGGCGAAGTGACCAGCGGCGGGCAGTCGCCGAGCCTCAGCCGAGGCATTGGCCTGGGCTACGTGCACACGGAATTTGCCGCGCCCGGCACGCCCATTTTTGTGCAGGTGCGCGGCAAGAATTTGCCCGCCACGGTGAGCAAGCTGCCGCTGGTGCCGGGCACGGAGGAGGGGTAGGGGCAACTATAATCGCCTGTCATTGCGAGCGCAACGAAGTGAAGCGCGGCAATCTTTCCTTGGTCGTTCGCATCGCTGGATTACTAACCCAAGCGTGCAGGAAAGATTGCCGCGCTTCACTTCGTTGCGCTCGCAATGACAGTTCCATATATAATCTAAAAAAACCAACTTGAAACTCGACATCTGCTACTCGCCCGACCTGCTGCAGCTCTATGACCTGCGCGGCCGGGTGGCCGTCATCGTGGACGTGCTGCGCGCCACCAGCACCATTGCCACGGCCCTGGCGGCCGGCATGACCGAAGTATACCCCGTGAGCACCTTGGAAGAGTGCGCTGCCCTGGGCCGCGAGCACGGCTGCGTGACGGCAGCCGAGCGCGATGGCGTGGCGGCCGAGGGCTTCGACCTGGGCAACTCGCCCTTCGAGTTGCTGCACGAGGATTTTCCGGTGCGGGGCCGCGCCCTGGCCATCAGCACCACCAACGGCACCAAGGCCCTGCGCCTGTCGCTGGCGGCCGAGGCCGTGGTGTGCGGCGCATTTCTGAACCTGGCCGCCGTGGCCGAGTTTTGCCAGGCCCAGCAGCGCGATATCCTGGTGGTGGCGGCCGGCTGGAAGGGCCAGTTTTGCCTCGAAGACACGCTGCTGGGCGGCGCGCTGGCCGAGCGCCTGCTGCCCCACGGCCTTGATATCAGTCAGTCGGACGCCGCGCTGGCCGCCTACCAGCTCTGGCAAAACGCCCGTGCCGACCTGCCTGGCTACCTGCTGCAATCGGCCGCCGTGCGCCGCCTGCGCGCCCTGGAGGCCAACGACGACTTCGTGTTCTGCACCAAAATCGACATTTACCCCGAGGTGCTACCCCTCTGGGATGGCGCGAAGCTAGTGCGGGGGTAGGGGAGGGGTTTTAGACGCGCAAAAAGCGGGGGTGGGCTCAACTGATGATGTGGAAAAGCCGGTTCCAGCGCACTTTGTGCAGGAAGTCGGCATACGGGTCGAGCGAAAGCCACACCAGCACGGCCTTGCCCACGATGTGGTCTTCGGGCACGAAGCCCCAGAACCGGGAGTCCTCGGAGTTGTGCCGGTTATCGCCCATCATGAAGTAATAGTTCTGCTTCATCGTGTAGCGCGTCAGGGGGCGGCCGTGCTGGTAAATCAGGCCATGCTGCCAGCTAACCCCTTGGTTGTGTTCGTACTGCGCCACGATTTTGTAATACACGGCCGCGTTGGCCGGGGTCAGCGCAATGGTTTGCCCTTTTTTGGGCACCGGCAGCGGGCCGTAGCTATCGAGCTGCCAGCCGCGCGGCGCGGCACTGCGGACCCCCGACACGTGGAAATCGGCGGCATCCGGAAACAGCGTGTACGCGGGCAGGCTGCCACCCACTACCGTAAGCGCCCGCACGTAGGGCTGCCGGCGAAAATAAGCGGCCACGCTGGCGGGGCAGCTGATAAAATAGCCCAGTTGGCCCGTTTCGGGGTCCGTCACGGCCGCCGGAATCCCGTCGGGCTGGGTGTAGTCGACCACCTGCTGGTCGTGCAAGGCCTGGCGCACCTCGTCGTTGGGGTTGGCCACGCCCAGGAAATACGTGGTTTGGGGCTGGCCCCCGATGGCGCCGGGCCGGCCATTGAGAAACACCTGCCCCCGGCGAATTTCCAGCGTATCGCCCGCCACCGCAATGCAGCGCTTGATGAGGTGCGTCCGCAGGTCGGCCGGGCGCGGCTGCTCGTGCGGCACGTGAAAGACAATCACATCGTTGCGCTGAATAGAACTGAACCCCGGAAACCGGTAGGTAGGCAGCTGAATGAAGTCGGAATAGCTGCGCCACCCGAGGACCGGAATGGTTTGGTGGGTGAGTGGGAGTTGGAGCGGCGTTTGGGGCGTGATGGGCCCGTAGTGCAGCTTGCTCACGAACAGGTAGTCGCCCACCAGCAGCGAGTGCTCCATGCTCTCCGAGGGAATCACGTAGGCCTCCACGGCCGACCACCGGATGAGGGTGGCCACCACGACCGCAAACAGCAGCGAGTTTGCCCATTCCCGCGAGTTGGACTTGGGCTTTGGGGGTAGGGCGGTAGTTGCCAGGCGTTTGGGACGAGCGAAAAGCATAGGCGGAGAAAGCGTGGGTGGTGGGCTAAAGGTAAGGCGGGAAGTTAGTTAGGCGGCTTCAGCTGCCTGCTGTAATAACGCCGGCCAACCTAACGTACCAGCTACGCCGGTGGCGCGCGGGGCAAATTAGGATTACGTGAAGCGACTTATTTCCGATTACCCTCCCGACGCTGGCGCCAACGCGGCCCAACGCCGGCGGCCGGTGCCGGCTTTCAGCACTATTCGAGCATTGGCTTGCATAAACCCGGCTGGCCGTGCGTAGCTTTACTGAAACCGGCTAGCAGCGCTTTTTTAAGTGATAACTAGTCATCAGGTTCCGTTCCTTAAGGGCGACGAGGGGGGCTTTTCTTTCGGAGCACCCGCTTCCTGTCTGCCTATTTATCTGCCTCCTTATGCCCGCAGAGCTACCGCATCCTGCCCTTTTTACTACCCCCCTTCCCACCCCGCGTAGTGCCCCGCCCCGCCGGCTGGCTGGCCGCTGGCTGCTGGCGCTGCTGGTGCTGGTGCTGCGCGGCGCGGCCACGACGGCCCTGGCGCAGGCGACGCCCCCCCCCGAATGCGCGGCAGACGAGAAATTCGCCAACACCTGGTACTTCGGCTTTAAGGCGGGGCTCGACTTCAACCAGGCCACGGACTCCATTCCGCCCACGGTGCTGACCAATGGGGCGATGGACGCCCCCGCCGGCGCGGGGGTGATGTCGGATGCCAACGGCAAAATTCTCTTCTACAGCAACGGCGAAACCGTGTGGAACGGCGACGGCACCGTGATGACCAACGGCACGGGCCTGGCCGGCAACCGCTTCACGACCGACGGGCCCCTGCCCATCCGGATGCCCGGCATCGCGATGCCGGGGCAGCCGACGCGCTACCTGCTCTTCACCCTGAACAGCACCGTGGGCCTGAGCTACTCGGAAATAGACATTCCCGCGGGTGGCGGGGCGGGCACCGTCATAGCGGCTACCAAGAATACGCCCCTGGCTCGCGGCACGGCGGAGAAAATAACGGGCGTGTTCCATAAAAACGGCTGCGATATCTGGGTTATCACGCACGGCTGGGGCGCTACCAAAACCGGCAATGACAACCGCGGCGACGCCTTTCTGGCCTACCGCGTGCGGCTCGGCACCGGCGTGGATACTACCCCCATTATTTCGGCCGTCGGCAGCCTGCACGCGCCGAGCGTGGCGGCCCTGGGCTACAAGGGCCAAATGAAAATAACGCCCGACGGCCAGCGGCTGGCCCTGGCCCGCTACAGCGAGGTGCTGGGCGACAGCAGCAGCACCGTCGAGCTGTTTGGGTTTGATACCAACACGGGCCAGGTGAGCGCCAACCCGCAGGTTCCGTACGTCGTGGACAAGGGCGAGGGGAAATACTACGGGGTTGAGTTTTCGCCCGGCAGCTACCTCTACGCCACGGTGAATAATCCGCCCAAGCTGCTGCAATTCAACATCAGCGGCAATGGGCCGGTCAACAAGCAGAGCATTCCGCTCAAGCAGAAAACCCCCGCCAACCTGGGCTCGCTGCAGCGCGCGCCCGATGGCAAGATTTACGTGGCCCGCGACAACCAGCCCGCGCTGGGCTTCCTTGCCCACCCCGACTCGCTGGGGGCCAAGGTGGGCTACGCCGACGACAGCCTGACACTGGGTGGCCGCCTGAGTGGCCTGGGCCTAGTCAACTTCAACCAAAGCTCCCTGCTGCGGTTCGGGTTTAGCGCGCAGTCCACGGCGTGTTTGCAGCTTACGTTCACGGCCCCGCCCGTCGATTTTGACCCGAAAACCTACGCCTGGGATTTCGGCGACGGCACTACTTCCGCGGAAGCCAATCCGGTCCACACGTTCCCCAGCGCGAAGAATTACATCGTGACGCTGCGAATTACGACGAACTGCTTCTGCCGGCAGATTCAGAGTCTGGTGCCGGTGCCGGGCGCGCCCACGCCGGGCAGCATCGGGGCGGCCCAAACGCTGTGCTCGGGCACCGCGCCGGCCCCGCTCACTAGCACGGCCGCGGCCGGCGCGGGCACCGGGCAGTTCAGCTATCAGTGGCAGTCGTCGCCGGATAACACTACCTGGACCGATATTGGCGGCGCCACCGGGCCGGGCTACGCGCCGCCCGCGCTGAATGCCACCACCTACTTCCGGCGGCTGGTTACCTCGGGCTTCTGCGCGCCGCGCACGCCCACTGCCTCCGTGGCCATCACCGTGCTGCCAGCCCTGGCGATGGGCAGTATCGCGGCCGACCAAACGGTGTGCGCCGGCAGCGCCCCCGCGCCGCTCACCAGCATTGCCCCGGCCACGGGCGGTACCGGCACGTTTGCCTACCAGTGGGAGGCGTCGCCGAATGGCACTACCTGGGTAACTATCAACGGGGCCACGGGCGAAACCTACGCGCCCGGCCCGCTGGCCACCACCACGTACTTCCGGCGCCAGGTGCGCTCCGGGGCCTGCACCGCCGCCCCGACCAATGTGGTCACCATCACGGTGACGCCGGCCCTGACGGCCGGCACTATCGCAGCCGACCAGGCCCTCTGCGCCGGGGCCACGCCTACCCCCCTCACCAGCGCCAACGACGCCGGCGGCGGCGCGGGCACCATCGCGTACCAGTGGGAGTCGTCGGGGGATAACACCAACTGGACGGCTATTGGCGGGGCCACCGGGGCCACGTATGCGCCGGGCGCCCTGAACGCCACCACGTACTTTCGGCGGCGGGCCAGCGCGGGCAGCGCCTGCGCCCCGGCCGTGTCTAATGTCGTCACCATTACCGTGACGCCGCCCCTGGCGGCCGGCACTATCGGCACCGCCCAGTCGCTGTGCCCCGGCGCCACCCCCGCCGCCCTCACCAGCCTGGCCGCCGTGAGCGGGGGCACGGGCAGCTACAGCTACCAGTGGGAATCGTCGCCGGATAATGTGACCTGGACGGCCATCGCCGGGGCCACGGGCGACACCTACGCGCCCGGCCAACTCACGGCCACCACGTATTTCCGGCGCCGCGTCACGTCGGGACCGTGCGGCCCCGTGTACGCGGCCCCCGTGACCATCACGGTGCTGCCCGCCCTCACGGCTGGCACCATTGCCACTGCCCAAACGGTGTGCGCCGGCGACCCGCCTACCCCCCTCACCAGCACCGGCGATGCCAGCGGCGGCACCGGCACGTTTGCGTATCAGTGGGAATCATCAGCGGATAATTCGAGCTGGACGGCCATCGCGGGGGCTACGGGCTCCACCTACGCGCCCGGCCCGCTTTCGGCCACTACGTATTTCCGCCGCCGCGTCACGTCGGGCGCCTGCGGGCCGGTGTATTCGCCTGCCGTGGCCATTACCGTGCTGCCCGCGTTGGCGGCCGGCAGCATCAGCACCGACCAAACATTGTGCTTTGGCACCACCCCTACCCCCCTCGCCAGCACCAGCGCGGCCAGCGGCGGCACCGGCACGTTTGCCTACCAGTGGGAAACCTCAACCGACAATGTGAACTGGACCGCCATTGGGGGGGCCACTGGCCTTGGTTACGCACCGGGCCCGCTGACGGCGACCACCTTTTTCCGGCGCCGGGTGAGCGCGGGTACCTGCGCCCCGGCCGTGTCCAATGTCGTCACCATCGCTGTGGCGCCGGCGCTAACGGCCGGCACCATCGGCGCCAGTCAGGTGCTGTGCGCGGGCACTACCCCCGCCCCCCTCACCAGCACGGCGGGGGCCGCGGGCGGCATCGGCACGGTTACGTATCAGTGGGAATCGTCGCCGGACAACAGCACCTGGACGGCTGTTGCGGGCGCTACGGGCACGACCTACGCGCCCGGCCCGCTGGCGGCCACCACCTACTTCCGGCGCCGGGCGAGCGCGGGCGCCTGCGGCGTGGTCTACTCGCCCACCGTAGTCCTGACGGTGCTGCCGCCGCTGAATGCGGGTAGCATCGCGGCCGACCAGACCATCTGCGTGGGTGCCACGCCTACCCCCCTCACCAGCGCCAGCGACGCCGGCGGCGGCACCGGCATGTTTGCGTATCAGTGGGAAACTTCGGCGGATAACTCGAACTGGACGGCCATCGCGGGGGCTACGGGCACGACCTACGCGCCCGGCCCGCTCTCGGCCGCCACCTACTTCCGGCGCCGCGTCACGGCGGGCACCGGCACCTGCTCCACGGGGGTTTCCAACGTGGTGACGGTGCTGGTGCAGCCCTACGTGACGCCCACCGTGAGCCTGGCGACCCCGCCCGTGCAGTGCGCCGGCACGCCGCTCACCTTCACGGCCGTGGTGACCAACGCGGGCACCGCGCCCACCTTCCGGTGGCTCGTCAACAACGTGGCCGTGGCCAGCGGGCCCACGTTCACCAGCAGCACGCTGGCCACCGGCGACCAGGTGCGGGTGGAGGTGACGCCCACCGTGGGGCTGTGCGCCACGGGCGGGGCCACGGCCACCGTCACGGTGACGCGCACGCCCACGCCGCCGCCCACGCTCGCCATCGCGGTGCAGCTGAATGGGTCCGTCTGCCCCGGCGAGCCGCTGGTGTTCAGCATCGCCAGCGTGACCAATGGCGGCCCTACCCTCACCTACCAGTGGCAAGTCGATGGCCGGGACGTGGCCGGGGCTACCAGCCCGGTCTTCACCAGCACCACGCTGCGCGATGGCCAGACCGTGACGCTGCGCCTGCGCACGACCGATGCCTGCGGGCAGGCCGTGGCGGCGGTGTCTAATGGCGTGGTGGCGCGCATCAATCCGCCGGTGGTCGTCAATGCCGGCCCCGACAAGGAGATTCTGGCCGGCTCGTCCGTCATCCTGGAAGGCACCGCCGATGGCCCCTACCCCGTGACGTGGACGCCGGCAATCGGACTCACCTTTCCGGGCAACAACCCGCTGCGGCCCTTGGCCGCGCCGCTGGTCACCACCACCTACACCCTCTCGGGTGGGGCCGGGGGCTGCGCCTCTTCTGACCAGGTGACCGTGACCGTGCGCCCGGCCATCCGCATCCCCAACGCCTTCACGCCCAACGGCGACGGTCGCGACGATACCTGGCAGATTGAGTTTATCGAGCAATACCCGGACAACACCGTGACCGTGTTCAACCGCTGGGGCAACAAGATTTTCTCGGCCGAAAACTACGGTCGGGCCAACGAGTGGCGCGGCGATATCAACGGCCAGCCCGCCCCGCTGGGCACCTACTACTACGTCGTCGTCACGAAGGGCCCGCTGGGCAAGTCCTACGCCGGGTCGATTACCATTCTGTATTAATAAAAAGCCCGGCCGCGCTGGTCACGGCCGGGTCAACTCCTTTTTAGTCAGCTAGTAAGCCAGTTAGTGTTATGAAAAGAGCTTTATCCCGGCTGCTGCTGCTGCCGCTGCTGCTGGCCGCCGTGCCGGCCCTGGCCCAGCAGCAGGCGCAGTACAGCCAGTACATGAACAACAATTACATCCTGAACCCCGGCGCCACCGGCGTGGAGGACTATATCGACCTCAAGGCCAGCTACCGCACCCAGTGGGTGGGCTTGGAGGGTGCCCCCAAAACCTTCTACCTCAGCGGCAGCTCGTCGCTGGCCCCGTGGCGCAACGACAATGGCAAGCACCCGCTGCGCGACCGCCAGCGGCCGTTTCACGCCATTGGCGGGCTGGTGTATAATGACGTGACCGGCCCCACGAGCCGCACCAGCCTCTACGGCTCCTACGCCTACAACCTGCGCCTGACGCGCACCATCCGGGCGGCGCTGGGCGTGTCGCTGGGCATGCAGCAGTTTGCCGTCGATGGCCAGCTGCTGCACTTCTACGACCCCACCACCGTGGGGGCCAGCGCCGCCTCGCGGGTGATAGATGGCACGGCCGGCCTGTGGGTATACAGCCCCGATTTTTACGTGGGCGTGGCCGGCGCGCAGCTTTTTGGCAATAAGCTCGACTTCTCCTACGGCCCCAACCAGCTCGACGCGGGCGCGCCCGGCAACTCGCTGCGGCGGCACTATTTCCTCACGGGCGGCGTGCGCCTGCCGATTGCGGAGGACTGGTCGGTGGTGCCGTCGGTGCTGGTCAAGGTCGTGAGCCCCGCCCCGCTCTCGGTGGACCTCAACGCCAAGCTCAAGTACAAAGACCTGCTGTGGTTTGGCGCGTCGTGGCGCGCCTTCGACTCGGTTATCGGCATGGTGGGCCTCAGCTACGAGCAGTACACTATTGGCTACTCCTACGACGCCGGCACCTCGCAGCTGGCCGGCTACAACGGCGGCAGCCACGAAATCCTGATTGGCCTGCGGCTGAAGAAGAAAAACCAGGAGGTGTGTATCAACAAGTTCTGGTAGGGCTGGGGCCTCATCTGCGCTTCCTGTTAGGAATTGGGTGTGCGGAGCGTCCGCGCCGACCCGTTGTAATTAGCCGCCGTGCGCCGCCCGCGCGCCTTGGAGGCCAATAATAATTTCCATCTTCTGCACTACAATCGGTAGTTACACCCCACCGCTCAGGCACCTTCGCTGCCTGAGCGGTGGGCTTGGCGTACTTCCCGGCGGTACTGCCGGTAGAAGAACGTGCCCCAGGCCAGGCTGACCAAGTGAATCAGCTGGTAGCCAGTCGTGCGCACGAGGTCTTCGTAGGCCCGTCCGGTACCCGATTTCAGAATAAGGAGTTCTATAAGTGAAGGCACGAAGCCCAATAGAGTAAGCGCTTTGAGCCAGCGCGGAAAGGGTTGGTAAAAGATAATCAGCACCAGCGAGGGCAACAGGAAGTAGAAAGCCGAGGCGAAAATATCGTTCCCTACTTCCAAGCGCCGAAAATCCTTAGCCAGAAAAAACACGCCCCAGGCAATGGAGAGCACCGTGTAGCCCGCCGCCGGCAGGTCCCAGCCCTTGCGGGCCAGCTTCATGGCTACTAGCACGCAGCCCGTGATGAACACCGCGTCGGCAAACTTATACGCTACGGCGGAGACGGCCGGCGGGAAAAAGCCCCCCAGCAGGCCCATCGCACAAGCCAGCAAAAAGGCAATAAACTGGGCTGGGACAACTTCTTGGTCGGCGACGTCGTGGCGATTCATGGCGAAAGAGAGTGATAATACGCGGGCTTTAAAGCTACAACTGGCACTTGATTAGTAAGTACTAGCGGGGCCAGGGTAAGCTCTCTTCAGGGGCGACTGGGCGGCCTCACGGCGGGCAACAAATTAACACCTTGTCCTTCTCATCGTCGGCGCTGCTGGCGGGGCACTTAGCCGGCCCTTTGCCGGTCGCTTGCCCAAAACGGTACGGGGGTTCTCGTTACAAAGGGGCGAAAAATGACGTTAAGCCTTAAGCAACGCACTTTACGTAGTATCTCAAAAATACTCTGAAACGGAAAAGTGCCATGCTGCCTGCGTTCCGCAAGGAAGTCAAAAACCACCCTTATTTCCAGAGTTGTCCGAAAAGCAATCTTATGCCAATGGATTTTTATCTCACTCCTTCGCCCCCATAAACTCCGCCACCGCCTCACCCAAATCATACACCGCTGCCCCCGGCCGGGCGGCCTCGATGATGCTGGCCGCGGCGGCCGAGCGGTAGCCGCCGAGGCAGTGTACCAGCACGGGCCGGTCGGTCGGGATTTCGCCCACGCGCTCGCGCAGCTCGGGCAGCGGGATGAGCAGGGCGTTGTCGAATAGCGGCTTAGCCACTTCGGTGCGGTTGCGCACATCCACGATGGTGAACTGCTCGGGGTGTTGGCGCACGGCTTCTGCGTCCACCTCGGGGCTGGTGGCGGGCAGGGGGGTAGGGGTCAGCAGGGCGCCTTTGATGTTGCCCTCGTAGCCGATTTTGGCGGCCTTGCGAATCACGGCGTCGAGTTGAATCTGGGTGTCGGCGAGCAGGTAGAACGGCTCGGCGGGGCCCACGACCGCGCCCAGCCAGGTCTCGAACTTGCCGCCGTCCTGCAGGTTGATGGCGCCCGGCAGGTGGCCGGCCCGAAACTGCGCGGCCGGCCGGGTGTCGAGGAGCAGCACCGCCGGGGCCAGCGCGGCCTGGCTGCCCAGGCGCGGCACGGTCCGCACGCTGTCTTCAAAATTGGGCGCGCCCAGCTTGTTAAGCTGCACGTCGTGCCCAAAGTACCTGGGCACGAACGGCTGGTCGGCGAGCAGCACCTGGATAAACTCAGCCTCCGACATGGGCTGGAGCGCGTAGTTGGTAGCCAGCTCTTTGGCAATGGTGCTGTCGAGGTCGGGGCTGGTAGTTTTGCCGCACAGCGAGCCGGGGCCGTGGGCCGGGTACACGCGCGTGGCGGGGGGTAGGGCCATCAGCTTCTGGCGCAGGCTGGTGTAGAGCTGGGCGGCCAGGGCCTCGCGGGTGTGGCCGGCGGCGGCGTCTTCGCGCAGGTCGGGCCGGCCCACGTCGCCCACAAACAAGGTGTCGCCCGTGAACACGGCGCGGGTCTGGGCCAGCTCATCCAGGAGCAGGATGCTGATGCTGTCGGGCGAGTGGCCGGGGGTGTTGAGGGCGTGCAGCTCCACGGTGCCCAGCCGGAGGCGGTCGCCGTCGTCGAAGCCCTTGTGGGGGTAGCGCGCGCCGGTGAGCTTGCTGCAATAGATGGTGGCGTCGGTTTCGCGGGCTATTTCGAGGTGGCTGCTCACGAAGTCGGCGTGGGAGTGCGTCTCCAGCACGGCCACAATCTCGGCGTCGTGCTCGTCGGCAAAATCGTAGTACGGCTGCGGGTCGCGGCCGGGGTCAATGACGGCCACTTGGCGGCCGGCGCGGATGGCGTACGAGGCGTGCGCCAGGCCCTTATCATAAAACTGCTGAATCTGCACCGCGGGGGTGCTACTACTGGGGAGGGGCATGGGGGATGCGGGCTGCGCGAGGCTAAATGCCTGAGTATCGGGCGGCCGGGGTAGGTGATAAGGTCAAATATAACGAGCCGGCCCAACATAGAAGTGCCGCTTGCCCCGCACTGTTTTGGCAGCACCACCAAAAAACCCCGGCCGTGGGGCCAGGGTTTGGAAGGGGGGTAGGGGCCAGGGGGCTAGCTTTTGGCCGGCCGCTGGCCGCCGTGCTCGCCTCGGTGCTGGTGCTCCTGGCGCAGGGCCTGCAGCTGGCCATACTGGTCGGCGCTGAGCACGCCTTGCAGCTGAGCCTGGTACTTGGCGCGGCCCGCCTGCATGGCCTGGTAGCGGGCCGGGCGCTGCTCCTGGGCGGGGTATTGCGCCCGCAGAGCCTGGCCCTCCTGGGCCTGAGCCAGCAATATTTGGCGCACCTGGGGCTGCTGGGCAGCCGTCAGGCGCAGCTTTTTGGTGAGCATGGCGGTGCCGTGGTCGGCGCGCTGCTCGGGGGTTTTATGGTGCTTACCCAGGCGGTGCACGTGGTGGGTGGGCAGTTGGGTAGTAGGGGCGGGGGTAGTCTGGGCAAAGCTGGCGGTGGCAAAGGCCAGGGCGGCCAGCAGAAGCAGGGGCTTTTTCATGATGATAACGACTTGTTTTTAAGCAGAAAGAAGGAGAGAAAAGCAGGAGGCGCGGCCGCGTTGGCTCCGGGGTGCCAGGTGAAAGACAAGGAGCACGCCAAAGCCCAGGTCAGGCACAAAAAAGCCCTCTTCCATCGCCGGAGAGGGCTCTTTTGCCGATGAAGGCGACGGGCGGACGCCAGATGAGCATGACGTTCTTTTACTGCTCACCACTCCCCACTTAATTGGTGTGCGCCGTGGTGTGCAGCTGGCCGATGCGGGCGGCCTTGAGCTGCTGGTAGCGCACGTACTGCGCGGGCGTGAGCACGCCGCGAATCAGCTCGTCCGACTTGGCCCGGTCGAAGGCCATGGCGGTTTGCAGGGCGGCGGGGTCGTCGTGGTGGGCGGCGCGGTCGGCGTCCATGTGCTGGCGGGTCAGTAGCAGCACCTGGCGCAGGCGGGCGTGCTGGTCGGGCGCGAGGCCCAGCTCCTGGGCCATGCGCTGGGCCTGGGTGGTGGCCTGTTGCAGGGCGTTGCGGTCGGCGGGGGGGGTAGGAGCAGTTTGGGCGCGGGCGCCGCCGGCCAGGCTCAACAGTAGCAAGAGGAAAACGGATTTTTTCATAAAAAATCAACTGATAATGAATAAACTAGAAAAGTAGCCCCAGCCGTCTGGCGGCCCCGCCGGGGGGGGCCCGCGCGGGCCCTGGCGCGGCCGTGCGCAAAGCCCTTGCCAAACGCCCAGGTGCGTCAGTCGCGAAGTTTCGCGTATTTTCGGCCCGGCTGGTTATTCCCCAGGCTTATCGCAACGCGAAAAAACGGTTACTATTTTCCCCCACTGGTTCTTTTACCCCTTTTTGCATGGCTAGTATTTTTGCCAAAAAACCGCTCGCCCAACTCCTGGGCGAAGCTAACTCTACCGGGCACGGCACCCTGAAGCGAACGCTGGGCGCGGGCAACCTCGTGGCGCTGGGCGTGGGCGCCATCATCGGGGCGGGCTTGTTTGTGCGCACGGCCGCCGCCGCCGCGCAGGCGTCGGGGCCGGGCGTCACACTGGCCTTCATCCTGGCGGCGTTCGGCTGCGTGTTCGCGGGCCTGTGCTACGCCGAGTTCGCGGCCATGATTCCCATTGCCGGCTCGGCCTACACCTACGCCTACACCACGATGGGCGAGTTCGTGGCCTGGGTTATCGGCTGGGCGCTCATCATGGAATACGCGCTGGGCGCGGCCACCGTCAGCATCGCCTGGAGCGAGTACCTGAACAAGCTTTTAGAAGTCTTTCACACCAGTATACCCTATAATCTCAGCCACTCGCCCTTCGAGCACGCCGTGATTAACGGCGTGCAGCAGCAGGGCCTCGTCAACCTGCCGGCGCTGCTCATCATCGTGGCCCTGAGCCTGTTGCTGGTGAAAGGCACCCAGGAATCGGCGCTCTTCAACGCCGTGGTAGTAGTCCTGAAAACCCTCATCGTGCTGGTGTTCATCGCCGTGGGCTGGCAGTTTATCAACCCCGCCAACCACACGCCCTACCTCATCCCAGCCGATGCCGTGGTGAAAAACGCCGCCGGCGAAGTCGTGCGCACCTACGAGGGCTGGAACAAGCACGGCCTGGGCGGCATCCTGGGCGGCGCGGGCATTGTGTTCTTCGCCTTCATCGGCTTCGACGCCGTGAGCACGGCCGCGCAGGAGGCCAAAAACCCCAAGCGCGACATGCCCATCGGCATTCTGGGCTCGCTGGCCATTTGCACGGTGCTCTACATCCTGTTTGGGCACGTGCTCACGGGCGTGGCCAACTGGCGCGAGTTTGCCGACCCGGCGCTGGGTGGCGAAGCCTCGGTAGCCTACGCCATTCGGGCGCACATGCCCGGCTACGGCTGGCTGGCCACGGCCGTCACGGTCGGTATCCTGCTGGGTTTCACGTCGGTAATTCTGGTGATGCTCATGGGCCAGAGCCGCGTGTTCTTCTCGATGGCCAAGGACGGCCTCATGCCCAAGGCCTTCTCCGAGCTGCACCCGCGCTTCAGCACGCCCTACAAGTCGAACCTGATGCTGATGGTGTTCGTGGGCCTGTTCGCGGCCTTCGTGCCCGGCTCGCTGGCCGGCGACCTCACCTCATTTGGCACCCTGTTGGCCTTCGTGCTGGTGAGCCTGGGCGTGTGGATTATGCGCAAGTCGGACCCCGCGCAGCCGCGGCCTTTCCGGGCGCCGCTCTCCACGCCCGAGTTTCCGCTGGTGCCCATTATGGGCGCGCTGGTGTGCCTGGCCCTCATCTGCGGCCTCGACTCCTTCACCCTGAAAGTGGCCATTGGCTGGATGCTGCTGGGCTTCATCGTGTATTTCCTCTACGGCAAGCGCAATTCGATGCTGCAAAAAGGCATCGTGGTGGTGCCCGAGGAGATGGAGAAAGAAGCCTTCATCAAGCCCGACCCCAACAACCGCTAGGCCCGGCCCTACCCCCCGGTTTTGCCCTGACTTCACTCAAGAAGCCCCGCCAGCTGCT
>CAZZWL010000128.1:0-15136 GCA_964657755.1 uncultured Rhodanobacter sp. | reverse complement strand
TATCTCTTCGCGCACGCGCTGGGCAATGAGGTCGTCGAGGCGGGCCACGGCCTGCTGGCGCTGGGCCAGCTCCTGGCGCAGGCCCTGCTCTTGCTGGCTCAGCTGCTGCACCACCTCGTCTTGCTCCACCTTCAGGCCTTGCAGGTTACGGCTTTCGACTAACTGACTGGTGAGCAGGCTTTTCTGGCGCTGTCGCTGCTGCGTGAGGCCGTCGAGCTCGTGGCTCAGCTGCTGCTGCGCGCCCAGGATGCGCAGGGCCTGGTGCTGGCGCTCCTCGGTGTACTGGCGCACGTAGCGCAGCCGCAGCACGAACTGGTTGAACGACTCGGCCGCAAACAGGAACATGAGCTGGTTGAAGCCGCCGCTCGTTTTGGCGGCCGTGTAGAGCAGCCGGCCGTACTCGGCCTTGAGGCGGGCCAGCTGCTCCTGGGTGCTCAGCACCTGCTTCACGGTCTGGTGCACGTTGGTTTCGATGCCCTGCAGCTGGGTCGAGATATGCTGAATCTGGCCCTGCTTCACCGTCAGCTTTTCCTTAATGACGTTGAGCTGGCCCAGCGAAGCCTGTTTTTTCTGGGTGGTTTGGGTCAACACCTGGCCCGCCTCCGCAATGCGCGCCAGGTTGGCCTGGCGCTCGCGCTCCAGCTGGGCCTTGCTCTTGCCGCGCGGGCGGGGGGTAGGGCGCGCCGCCGGGCGGGCCGGGCGCTTGGCGCGGGCTGGTTTGGCCGAGCGGGTGGGCTTTTTGGCCGGGCGGTGGCGCTGAGCCAAGGCGGGCGCCGCCAGCAGCGCCAGCAGCAGCAGGGCCGGCCCGATGCGCCGCAACAGAAGGGGTAGGAGAAAAGTCACAAACAAAGCCGGGCGCGGCGGGCAGGCCACCGCCCCACAAAATAACGCACGAATGTTGGGCTTATTCGGCCCGCCACGCCAACGGGCGCCGCAGTGGCTGCCCAACGCGACAGCAGCTACTCAGTTTACTTATTGCCAAAGTCATTTGGAAGGCCCAGCGCTTTCTGGCTTTAAGGCGGCACCAGGGCTGTTTTTGTCGTCGGCCGCTCGTTAATTCTCGCCTGCTAAAGTCTGATTAGTGGCACTTTCGACTTGCGCGGCCTGACCAGAGCGGCTTAGCTTGGCTCCAGCATTCCTACTTAACCTCTCTGCCATGCGCCTACCCCCTACCCCTCTGCTACTGGCGGCCCTACTGAGCCTGAGCCAATGTAAGAAAAACGACCTCACGCCCGAAGAACAGCTCCCCCCCGAGACCCAAACCGGGGCTAACACCTTTGGCTGCCTCGTCAATGGTCAAGTTTGGCAGCCAGGGGGCAATGATGGCACATCTAATTACAGTGTTTACTACGACTACAGTTACGCTCAAGGTACACTGAGTGTAGCAACTTATCGCCTGACAGGTAATGGCAGTGATGAACAGATAATAGGTCTTGGCTCTGACAGCTTGCGTACTACTGGCAAGCTGCGCCAGCGCCTGAACACCATTTTCGCCCCCCTCGACAAAAACCAGGTGCCCACCGCCTACCTCGAAGAATACGGCGTGCGCCTGCTGCCCCTGCGCTTCTTCTCGGGTGCCACCCTCACCGACACCAACCGCACCGACATGGCCAAGCTGCGCTACCTGCGCACCACCCTGGCCTCGGCCCGCGTCAGTGGCTCCGACACCCTGCCCGACGTGCCCGCCCTCAATGCCCGCCTCAGCGCCGCCTCGGCCGCCGGGGGCGGGGCCATTCCGCTGGTGGTGCAAACTTGCTCAACATCCAGGGTACCGGCTTGCTCGATGACACGTATAGCAGCTTAATCAACGGCGCAAATTTCTTTCTAGGGTCAGGCACCGGACTCGTAACCGGAGGGATATTATCGCTTTTTGCGGGCACCGGCTTGGGGGCCATAGCCATTGCGGTAGGCTATGGGGTAGGGGCCATTCTTGCTCTAGGCAATTACGAAGGCAACGTTGATTTTGTAGTCAACGCTTTGCCCAATCAGCAGCAGCTACCCATTTACCACGGTCGGCTTAGCATTTACAAAGATGTCGTTTTCGGCCTTTTCACTACCCATTTTCTGAACTATGCCAACGACAATAATTCTTCTCCCAGTATGCTGCCCTACGACAGTGCGCCGGGAGGCATTTATGATATTAATCAATTGAGCAAAGGTGCGTTAAGCCAGATTAGCAGCGCTATCCCGATTGCGGGCACCCGTTCCTACGTACAGCCTACCTTCTGTTTCGTACCCACTACCAGCGCCCTCGATATTGGCGGCGGCAACGTCGCCCTAGGTTCGCAGGACCTCACTGCTTCCTACGTCAATACCGCGCCGCCCGCCGCGCCGCGCAATACGCCGTTCGCCAATTTTATCACGAACGGCCGCGAAAACCTGACGCACATCCTTTGGAATGGCTTGAACAGCAAATGGGCATTCCAGGAAATGCAGGCCACCCCGCAAAACCTGGATTGTCTGGCTTTCTGCCAAGTAGCGCCTACTATTAGTGGGCCCGACGTGGTGTGCGGGGGCAGCGGCTCGACGTTTACCGTGAGTGGGGTGCCGGCCGGCACACTCGTTACGTGGTCGTTTGCTACTACGGCTTCCGTCAGCACCTCCGCCGCCACCGGCGCTTCCTACACCGTAACCTCAACCGGCGCCGCGGGCAGCGGCACGGTGCAGGCTACTATCAGCAGCGACTGCGGACAATTTACCCTGGCCAAGCAGGTCATCGTAGGCAAGCCCGCCCTGCTGGTGCGCAAAACTTCGGCGGTGGGCGAGCCCACTACCTACGAGTTTACCGCTCCCTTTCTACCGGGCGCTGCCTACCAGTGGTACAGCAATAATACCCTCCTTGACGAAACCAGCAGTGTGCTGCTCTATTATTTTCCGTGCCGGGCTACCCGCACCATCAGCTATGCCTTCACCAATGACTGCACCACTACCGCCACCCGCCCCAGCATCACTATCACCGGCGAATGCCAGCGCTCCGGCGCGATGACGCTAGCGCCTAACCCCACCGCCGATGAGGTAACCGTGCAGCAAACCGATACCGAACCTGCCCCTAATTCAGCCAATGCCAAGACGACTCAAAGCAAGTCGGCGGCTACAGCGGCCGACGACAATGATTCATCCTCAGGCATCACGGCTGTGCGCTTTTATGACAGCTACGGCCAACTGCGGCTTGAGCAGGCCGGGCACGAGGCGCACACTGTACACCTACGCGTGAGCCAGCTACCGGCCGGCTTCTACGTTGTCCATATTCTGCAGGGGGAAGAAGTAGTCAGCCGCCAGCAGTTTCAGATTACGCGCTGAGTAGCTTATTAAGTTGATAGTCATAAAAAAGGCGGGTGGCTTATTCAAGCCGCCCGCCTTTTTTATGACTATCAACTTAATATTATTGAGCAACTCTATTTTTTCCTACCCCCTACTTTTTCACCTTCGTCTGTTTGGCGTAGCCTTTAGGTATGCTGAAGGGGAAGTCGAGGTGGCCGCTGCCCACTTCTACTTTCTGGTAGTTGAGGGTGGCCGAGGTGCTCTCGGTGCCGCCCTGCTGGCCTAGCACGTTGGTGGTGAAGGCCAAGAGCAAGTCAGCGCCGCTAGGCTTCTGGAAATCGGTGTAGCCTACGGTAAGACTGCGCTGGGCGGCGCTCTCGCTCACCTTCAACTGCTGCAGGCGGCCGGTGGTGGTGCTCACGAGCTGCTCCAGGATGAGCGGCGCCACGGGAAAGGTTACGCTCTGGTTGTCGCCCTCGGTTTTCACCACCGGCAGGGCGCCCTTGGGGGCCGCCTGGTAGTCGCCGAGCAGGATGTCCTGCATCTGGCGGTAGGTTACGGGCACGTTCAGCAGCTGGCTCAGATACGCGTAGTCGCCGGCGAAATAGGTCTTTTGCAAGCGGTTGACTACCCGCACCGAGTCGGGCGTGAGCAGCGCGCGCACGCCCTCAATGCCCAGCAGCGAGCCCGAAAGCCAGATGGCCGAGTCGCGCTTGATGCGCAGGTTGAAATTGGCCGACTGCTCGCTATTCTTGGCCTTGAAGTGGACTTTGCCGCGGCCGTTGAGGTACTGAAAATTGGTATTGGTGGTTTTCACGCCGGCCGGCGTGGTCACCTTCACAGCTTCGGACGTGCCCGCCGTGAGCGAGCCCGACTTGGTGGAAACGGCGCGGTGGCAGCCCGCCAGGGCCAGCCCGGCCAGTAGCAGCGCAGATTTATTCATACAATTTTTGGTCTTTGAGTTTGCGGTCGAGTAGCGGCGAGGCGCCGGGCCCGGCTTTGTGGGCCCGCTGCCAGGCCGCCACGGCCCCAGCGTGGTCGCCGAGTTGCCACAGTACGTCGCCGTAGTGCTCCAAGATGCTTGCATCCTTGGTCGTTTTACTGGCTCGCTCCAGATTGGGGCGGGCGCCGGCGTAGTCTTTCTGCTTGTAGAGCACCCAGGCGTAGGTGTCGAGGTAGGTATCGTTGTCGGGAAATTTGGCCACCGTGCGGCCCGCCATCTCCTTGGCCTTGTCGAGGTTTTCGCCCCGCAGGCTCAGGTAATAGCTGTAGTTGTTGAGCACCGCGTAGTTGTTGGGGTCGGTGGTGAGCACCGCGTCGTAGGCGGCGTCCGACTTGGCGTACTCCTTCAATTCCTGGTAGGCATCGCCGAGCTGCGCGTCGAACTGGCTCTGCTGCTCCACGTTGCCGACGGCCAGGCGGCGGCCGTGCTCCAGTGATTGAACGGCCTGCTTGGGCTGCTTCTTCAGCAGGTGCCCTACCCCGTTATAAAACCACAACGGCGCCTGGTTCGGGAACAGCTCCAGGCCCTGGTCGCTGTGCACCAGCAGCGAGTCAGTCTGGTTCAGCTCGGCATCGAGCAGCACCACCTGTTGCCAGAGCTGGAACTTGGACTTGTCGTATTTCAAAGCCTTGAGGTAGGTATTGCGAGCCTCTTTTTTGCGGCCAGTTTGCATCTGCACGTCGGCGGCCACGCTGTAGGCCTTGGCCTCGCGGGGGTGGTTGCGCACCGTGGCGGCGGCCAGGTCGAGGGCCAGCTGGTTCACCTTGGGGTCGGGCAGCTGCTTGATGTAGCCCACCAGAATGCGCACCTCCTGGTCTACTTCCAGCGCCGGGCTGTCGAAGGCCAGCCGCAGGTGCCTCTCCACCTCAGCGGGCTGGTTTTGCTGGCGGTACACGTCGGCCAGGATAAGGTGGGCCGAGGGGTTACCGGGGTCGAGGCGCAGGGCCTGGGCGGCCACCCGCAGGGCATCGGGCAGGCGGTTGTTGGCGGCGTACATCTCGGCCTGGGCCAGCACGAAGCGCGGCTCGGTGGGGTTGGCCGCGATGAGGTTTTCGCCCTCTTTCAGGGCCAGCGGCAGGTTGTTCTGGCGTAAGTATATCTGCTGCTTTTTGAAGGAAATCTCGTCCACGTTGCCAAACTGCTGCTGGGCTTTGTCGAGGGTTGTCAGCGCTTCGGGCAGCTTATTTTGGGCCAGGTAGAGGTCGGCGAGCTGAAACAGGTAGCTGCCCGAGTTGGGCACGTCCTTCACCAAGCTGGCGTAGGTGGCGGTGGCGGCCTCATACTGCTTCTGGCTGGCCTGGGCCTGGGCCAGCAATAAGTAATAGTACGGGTTTTTGGTGTCGAGCTTCACGGCGGCCTCGGCGTAGCCGGTGGCATCGCGCAGGTTGCCGCTCAGCAGGTTAGCCTCGGCCAGCTTGTAGTTGACGGCCGCGTTTTCGGGCATCAGCGTGTAGGCTTTCAACAGCCGCTCCAGGGCCTTGGGGTAGTCTTCCAGAATGACGTATTTCACGCCATCGGTGTACAGCGCCTCGCTCAGCTCGCGCTCTTTGGCCGAGAGCGGCGGGCGGGCCGCCTGCTTTTTGGCCTCGATTTCGAGGCGCTGGGCCAGTTCCTTGCGCTCCTTGCGCGTAAGCTTGGCGGGCGTGGCTTCCGGGGCCGTCCTACCCCCCGCGGCGGGCTCGACGCCCTGCGCCCGGCCACCCGTGGCCAAGCCACCTACCAGCAATAAACCAACCGCGACTGAACGTATAAGCATAGCACGCATAAGCACAATAAACAATCCAAAACCCTCCGGCGAATTTACGCACGAACGGCGCGGCCCCGCCGTGGGGGCCGCGCCGTTCGGTAACGCACGCAGGGCCTAAATTATCACACGCGCAACGTATTAAAGTCACCCACGCTCAGGTCGGCGGGCTGGCCCGTCACGCTGGCGCTGTTGCCAATCATGGAGTTGGCCACGTTGGCGTGGCGCACGGTGGCAGCCGTTTGCACGATGGAGTTGGCCAGGCGCGAGTCTTCGACCACCGCGTTGGCACTCAGCGACACATGCGGACCGACTACCGAATTGGTAATGACCGCGTTCTCGCCAATGTACACCGGCTCGATAATCACCGAGTTGGTGATTTTGGCCGAGTCGGCCACCAGCTTTTCGCCGCGCTCCTTGAGGTATTCGAGGTAGCGCTGGTTGGTGAACACGGTGGCGTCCTTGTTGCCGCAGTCGAGCCACTCGGTTACCTGGCCAGGCACGAAGATGGTGCCCTTGTTCTTCATGTTTTCGAGGGCATTGGTGAGCTGATACTCGCCCTTGTCCTTGATGTCGTTGTCTAGCAAATATTGCAGCTCCGTACGCAGGTATTCGCCGTCCTGGAAGTAGTAGATGCCGATAATGGCGAGGTCCGACACGAAGGTTTCGGGCTTCTCCACAAACTCCGTAATCTGGCCCTGCTCGTTGAGCTTCACCACGCCGAAGGGCCGGGGGTCGGTCACTTTCTGCACCCAAATGGTGCCGGGCACCGAGCTATCGAGCGTAAAATCAGCTTTGAACAGCGTGTCGGCAAAAGCCACCACGAGCGGGCCGCTCAGCGACTCCTTGGCGCACAAAATGGCGTGGGCGGTGCCCAGGGGCTCATCTTGGTAATAAATCGTGCCTTTGGCGCCCACCGATTCGGCAATGGCCACGAGGCTTTTTTCCACCGCCGACCCAAAGCGGCCGATGATGAAGGCCACTTCCGTCACGGGCTCGCCGCACACGCGGGCAATGTCTTCGACCAAGCGCTGCACAATGGGCTTGCCGGCAATCGGAATCAGGGGTTTGGGTACGGTGAGCGTGTGCGGGCGCATGCGCTTACCCATACCCGCCATCGGGACGATAATTTTCATGTGTGAAGTTGGGTGGAAGGTGTTTTCAGAAATGTATAAGTAGGCTTACTGCCTTTGGACCAAATCGGTTGGCGGCCCGGCACGACAAAGATGCGGCCGAACCCCGGCCCGGCCCTACCCCCCACCCAAATTTTTATGCGGTTAGCAGCTCGGCCAGCGTGGCCGGGTCGGCGTTGCCGCCGGTGAGGATGAGCACCGTGTGCTGGCTGGGGGGTAGGGCGGCGCGGTGGCGCAGCAGCGCGGCCAGCGGCAGGGCGGCGGTGGGCTCCACCACCAGGCGGGCTTCGAGCAGCAGGCGGCGCGCGGCGGCGCGCAGCTCGGCTTCGCTCACGGTCACGATATCGTCGGCGTACTGGCGCAGGTGGGCGAAGGTCAGCTCGCTCACGGCCAGCGTACGCACGCCGTCGGCCAGGGTGCGGTTGGTATCGGCGGCGGGCCACTCCACCACCCGGCCGGCCCGGAAAGAGGCCTGGGCATCGGCGGCCAGCTCGGGCTCCACACCGATTACTTTCACGCTGGGCTTCAAAAATTTGAGCGCGGCCGCTACCCCTCCCAGCAGGCCGCCGCCGCCCACGGGGGCCAGCACGAGGTCTACTTCGGGCAGGTCCTCGAAGATTTCCAGGCCCACGGTGCCCTGGCCGGCTATCACGTACGGGTCATCGAAGGGCGGCACCAGCACGGGCGGCGCGGTGGCCCCGGCCAGCAGGCGGGCGGCCACGGCCTCGCGCTTTTCGAGGGCGGGGTCGTAGAGAATGACTTCGGCCCCCAAGGCGCGGGTAGCGTCGATTTTCACCCGCGGCGCATTGGTGGGCATGATGATGGTGGCGCGCAAGCCCAGCTGCCGCGCCGCGTAGGCCACGCCCTGGGCGTGGTTGCCGCTGCTGTAAGCCAGCACGCCGCGCGCCCGCTCGGCCTCGGTGAGGGCCATAATGCGGTTGCCAGCCCCGCGAATCTTGAATGAGCCGATGGGTTGCAGGCTTTCGGGCTTGAGGTAGACCTGCTCGGCGCCCAGCTCGGGCAGGTCAAAAGGCAAGAGCGGCGGGCGGCGGGCCAGGCCACGCAGCCGCTGCTGCGCCTGCTCCAGGTCGGCGAGGGTGATGAGGTTCATGCCGCAAAGGTGGGGTAGGGCCCGCCATGCGCCGCGCCACATAACTATGGCCCAGCTAGCGGCGTTAGGCTAACGACTTCTTACTTTTGCCTTATGAACTTCATCTCCGAAATCGAATCCAGCATTCAGGCCCTATTTGCGGCCGTCAACAACGGCTTTGTGCAAGACCCCGGTTCGGGCCAGCAGCAAGTGAGCAACTGGCTCCAGAACCTGCGCGGCAGCGACATTCCCGCCGTGCGCCTCGTGGCTGCCGAGCTCGACCAGCTTAATGGGCACATTCAGCGCAACGACGCGGGCGCCATGGGCGCCTCGTTTCAGAAGCTCGCCGACCTCACGGCCCGCGCCGCCCTGCCCATCCACAGCTTCGAAGGCACCGGCGACAAAATCCGCGAGCTGAGCCAGAAGCTCAACTCGGCCGGTGGTAACCTGCAAATCATTGCCCGCCAGCGCGCCGCCGGCACCGTGCAAGCGCAGTAAGTTAGCTTGCAGCACGCCGAAGGGGGTAGGAGAAATTATCATTTGAATAATTTCTCCTACCCCCTTCGGCGTGCTGCATTATTTGCCGGTGCTGCCGTAGCCGCCCGCGCCGCGAGCAGTTTCACTCAGCGTTTCGGCGGGCTGCCACTCGATGGTTTCGTAGCGGGCCACTACTAGCTGCGCTATGCGTTCGCCGTCCTGCACGGTGAATACGTCGTTGGATAGGTTGACCAGCAGCACTTTAATCTCGCCCCGGTAGTCGGCGTCAACGGTGCCGGGGCTATTTACGATGCCAATGCCGTGCTTGTATGCTAAGCCGCTGCGGGGGCGCACCTGCGCCTCGTAGCCGGGGGGTAGGGCCAGGCTAAGGCCGGTCGGCACGAGCACGCGCTCCAAGGGGCCCAGCGTGAGCGGCCCGGCGGGCAGGTCGGCCCGCAGGTCGAGGCCGGCGGCGTGGGCAGTCTGGTATTCGGGCAGCGGATGCCGCGAGGAATTGATGACGGGAATGGTAAGCATTATTGAGAAACTGAGCAGCTAGAACTAACATAAAAGAACGTCATGCTGAGCTTGTCGAAGCATCTCTACTGAACGACACCCGAACGGCGCGGTAGAGATGCTTCGACAAGCTCAGCATGACGTTCTGTACTTATTCAAGTCGTTTTCTACAGGGCCGCCATCTCTTCGCGCACGAAGTCGGCCAACTGCCGCAGATACTCGGTGCTGAAGTCGAAACGGATACCAGCCGCCGCGTACACCTCGCCGATGGGCACGGTGTAGCCCAGCGCCAGCGCCCGCTGGTAGCCCGCCAGGGCTGCGGCGGGGTCCTGCCGATAATTGCGCCACATGGCAATGGCCCCGAGCTGCGCCATCGCGTACTCGATGTAATAAAACGGCACTTCGTAGAGATGCAGCTGCTTTTGCCACAGCGTGGGCCGGAACTGCTCCAGGCCGCTCCAGCTTACGGAGCGCTGGTTGAAATTCTGGAAAATCTCGGTCCAGCGCTTGTGTCGCTCGGCTTCGGTGTGGCGCGGATGCTCATACACCCAGTGCTGAAACTTATCAATGGTGGCCACCCAGGGGAAGGTTTCGAGCACCCCTTCAAGGTGCGTTTTCTTGGCGCGGCGCAGCTCGGCGGGGTCCTGAAAAAACACGTCCCAGTGGTCCATGCTCATCAGCTCCATGCTCATCGAGGCCAGCTCGGCCACCTCGCTCGGCGGGTGCTTGTCGGCCGAGAGGGGTAGGCGGCGGGTTAGGAACGAATGCACGGCGTGGCCGCCTTCGTGCAGCATAGTCACCACATCGCGCAAGGACGAAGTAGCGTTCATAAAAATGAACGGCACGCCGGTTTCGTCGAGCGGGTAGTTGTAGCCGCCGGGTGCCTTGCCCTTGCGGCTTTCGAGGTCGAGGTGGCCCATCTGGCGCATAGTGCGCAGGCAGTCGCCCAGGAAAGGGTCGAGGCGCTGGAAGACGGCAATGGTCTTTTCGAGCAGCTCGGCCCCGGTTTGGAAGGGGTGCAGCGGCGGCCGGCCGCTGGGGTCCACGTCGAGGTCCCAGGGGCGCAGGGCGGGCAGCTTGAGGTCGTGGCGGCGGGCTTCGTCAAACTCGTTGATGAGCGGCACCACCGTGGCCCCAATGGCCGAGTGAAAGTCGAAGCAATCCTCAGCCGTGTAGTCGAAGCGCCCCAGCGCGGCAAACATGTAGTCGCGAAAGTTCGAGAAGCCCGCGTTCAGCGCCACCTGATGGCGCAGGCCCACGAGCTCGGTAAAGAGCTGGTCGAGCGGCTTGCTATCGCGCAGGCGCCGCTCCTGAATGGCGCGCCAGGCCTGCTCGCGCACCGGGCGGCTCAGGCTCTTGAGGCGGTCGGCGGCGCGGGGCAGGGTCAGCTCCTCGCCATCGAGCGTCACGGTCATGGCGCCCACGGTGGCCGCGTACTGCTGCTGCTTGGTCGAGATATCGGTTTTTAGAGCGATATTTTCTTCCCGGTAAATCTCCGACGCCCGGCGCACCGAGCGCAGAAAAACACCGTAACGCTCCGGGCTCAGCTCGCTGAGGTAGGGGCTGGCCAGCAGCTTTTCGTTGAGCGCGTGGTCGTAGGGCGCTACCTGCGGCTCCACTTCCTGCACAAAAAACTGGAACGCCTCGGCCCGGCCCTCGTCCTGGGTGTCGCAGGTCATGCGGATGTAGCGCCAGGCCAGGTCTTCGCTCAGCACCGATTCCAGCTCCGAGCGGTCGAGCAGCCAACGCTCCAGAGTAGTGGCGTCGCGCACCGGGCGGTGTTGCAGCTCCTGGAAGAACGGCTCCAGCGCGGCCCAGTCGGTGACGTGGAAGTCTTCGGGCAGGTAGTGACGAGGCGGCCGGGTAGTATCGGTGGCTTGCGAGGCCGCCAGGGTATCAAGCTCAGGAATCAACATAGAATCACAAGTTACGTAATTTAATGACCAGCCGCTTGCGTGGTTTGTTCGGTTCCTCTTTAAGATAGCACCCTACCCCCGTTATTTACTTGTTTATCAGCCAATTTCAATTACTACATCGGCCGTCAGCGGATGAGCTACGCAGGTGAGGATATAGCCCTTGGCCAGCTCGGCATCGGAGAGGCCTTCGCGCTCGTCGAGGTGCACCTTGCCGCTGAGGCACTTGCCGCGGCAGGCCGTGCACACGCCCGCCTGGCACGAGTAGGGCAGGTCGATGTCCTGGTCGAGGGCCGCGTCGAGGATGGTCGTTTTGGCGGGCACCACCAGCTTATACTCGCTACCCTCATACTGAATGGTGACGGTGCGCTCGGTCACAGCACCATCGTTGGGGCCGGCCAGCGAGTCGCCGTGCGCGTCGCCGGCCTCGGCCGCGTCGGCGGCGGCCACGAAGCTTTCGCGGCGCACGCGGCTGCTGGGCACTTTCAGCAGCTCCAGGGCGGCCTGGGCTTCGGCCATCAGGCCCTCGGGCCCGCAGATGTAGTACTCGGCCTGCGGCGCCGGAAACTGGTGCCGCTGCTCCATAATGCGCAGCATGGTGGTGCGGTTGAGGCGGCCGGTATGCTGGTGCGCGCCGGTGGCGTGCAGCGGCTGGCTATACACGTGCTCCACTTGCAGGCGGCCCCGGCTGCTGGCTTCGAGGTCGGCGAGCTGCTGCTTGAAAATGACGGTGTTCTCGTTGCGGTTGCCATAGATGAGCAGCACGTGGCTCTGCGGCTCCTCGGCCAGCACGGCCTTGAGCATGCTCATGAGCGGCGTGATGCCCGAGCCCGCCCCGATGAGCACCAGCGAGCGCGCCGCCTTGGGGCTGGGCTGCACCACGAAGTTGCCGAGGGGGGGTAGCACTTCGTATTGCTGGCCAACCTTCACGTTATCAAGCAAATAATTACTCACCAGGCCACCCGTCACGCGCTTCACGGTCACGGACAGGCGCGGCGCTTCGGCGGGGGTGCTGCTGAGCGAGTAGGCGCGGCGCTCGGCGCGGCCACCGGCCGGGCCGCAGGGCACGAGCAGCGTCAGAAACTGGCCGGGCTTGCTGGGCACGGCCTGGCCGTCGGGCCGCTGCAGGTGAATGGTAACGGTATCCGGGGTTTCCTGGGTGAGGGCGGCGACGGTGAGCGTCAAATACGACGACATAGAGTAGAGCTGAGTAAGGCGACAAATTTACGCCAAGCGCGGCGCGTGAAGTTTAGGTTACGGGTTTTTGAGCCTGGGAACGTTTAACCGGCCGGCGCTAGCTTCGTTTCGATATGACTTCTCTTTCTGCTTTGCTCACCCGCAACCGGGCCATTTTCCAGCCCGTGCTGCCCGCCTACCCCCTATCCAGCGCTGGAGTAGCCCCGCTCGATTTCACGGCCGCCAACCCACTCCTCGCCCACCCCGAGCGCCTGCGCGACACGGCCGCCTTTGATGCGTTGGTGCAGCAGATGCTGGCCGAGCAGCACGCCACCGCCGGCATCGGCGGCTACCTCGAAAACCGGGTCATCTACCGCCGCAGCCCACACTTCGACGCGGCCGTGGAGCCGCGCTCCCTGCACTTAGGCGTGGATGTGTGGGTGCCGGCCGGCACGCCCGTGGCCGCGCCGCTGGCGGGCGTGGTGCACAGCCTGGCCGACAACAATAACTTCGGCGACTACGGCCCCACCGTCATCTTACAGCATGAATTAGAAGGCGTTACCTTTTTCAGCCTCTACGGCCACCTCACGCGCACCGACCTGCCACCGCTGCACGCGGGCCAGCCGGTGGCCACCGGCCAGGTCTTCGCCCACGTTGGCCCCTACCCCGAAAACGGCGACTGGCCGCCGCACCTGCACTTTCAGCTGATGGCCGACATGCAGGGCCGCCAGGGCGATTTTCCGGGGGTAGCCGCCCTCCGTGAGCGGGAATATTGGGCAACATTATGCCCCGACCCGATGCTAGTGCTGAAGTAGCGCGAATTTTCCACTTCGTGCGCGAGCAACGCGAGCAGGCAGGACCGGGCCATTCGCAAGATGCTCGCTGCGCTCGCGCACGAAGTGGAAACTTCGCGCTACTTTTCCCGCTCTATCGTGTAGTTAATCAACGTTTCGAGCGAGTTGCGGGCTTCGGAGGCCGGGAACTCGTGCAGGATTTCCAGGGCCTCGTCGCGGTAGCGCTCCATCGTACGGATGGCGTAGTCGAGGCCGCCCGACTGCTTCACGAAGTCGATGACCTGCTGCACGCGGTCGCGGTGGCCGGCGTTGTTTTTCACGTTGTAGATAACGCGGCGCTTATCGAGCCAGCTGGCTTGCTGCAAGGCGTAGATGAGGGGTAGGGTCATCTTTTTTTCCTTGATATCGATGCCCACCGGCTTGCCAATTTCGGCCGTGCCGTAGTCAAACAGGTCGTCTTTTATCTGGAAAGCCATGCCAACTTTCTCGCCAAAAAGCCGGGCTTTTTCGATAGTAGCCTTGTCGGCGCCGCTGGCCGCCGCGCCCACGGCCGTGCACGAAGCAATGAGCGAGGCCGTTTTCTGGCGAATAATATCGAAGTACACGTCTTCCGTAATGTCGAGGCTACGGGCCTTTTCGATTTGCAGCAGCTCGCCTTCACTCAGCTCCTTCACGGCGTTGCTCACGATTTTGAGCAGGTCGAAGTCGTCGTTTTCGAGTGACAGCAACAGGCCGCGGCTCAGCAGGTAGTCGCCCACCAGCACGGCTATCTTGTTCTTCCACAAGGCATTGATGGAGAAGAAGCCCCGGCGGTAGTTGCTCTCGTCCACCACGTCGTCGTGCACCAGGGTGGCGGTGTGCAGCAGCTCGATGAGCGCGGCGCCCCGAAACACGGCTTCGGGCAGCGGGGCGGTGGGGTCGGCGGCGCTGGCGCGGGCGGTCAGGAACACGAACATGGGGCGCACCTGCTTGCCTTTGCGGCGCACGATGTAGCCCATTATCTTGTCCAGCAGCAGCACCTTGGTCTGCATCGACTGCCGAAACTTGACTTCGAACTCCGCCATCTCGGCGGTGATGGGAGCCTGAATCTGGTCGAGCGGATTTGCCATGCGGGCGCAATAATACGGCCAGCAGCGTGGACTACTGCGGCTGCGCTACCTTCGCCGCATGCTCCGTACTGTTGAGTTCACGCTCGTTGGCCGCACCCACGGCCGCCCATTTGCCGCCGACGCCACCTACCAGCCCACCGGCCAGCCCCAGCCCGTGGTGGTGTTCGTGCACGGGTTCAAGGGGTTCAAGGACTGGGGGCACTTCGGGCTATTGGCCGAGTTTTTTGCCAGGCAAGGCTTCGTTTTCGTCAAGCTCAACCTCTCGCACAACGGTGTGGTAGTGGGCGGCACCGGCGACCTGGAGGACCTGGAAGCCTTCGGGAAAAATAATTTCAGCCTGGAGCTCGACGACCTCGGCCAGCTGCTCGACGCGCTGCACACGCCCGGCGCTACCCCCCTGCCCGCCGCCCAGCTCGACCTGCGCCGGCTTTGCCTGGTGGGCCACAGCCGGGGCGGCGCGCTGGTGCTGCTCAAAGCGGCCGAAGACCCGCGCGTGCGGGCCGTGGCCGCCTGGGCCGCCGTGGCCGACCTGCACCCGCGCTGGCCCGCCGTGGTGGTCGAGCAGTGGCAGCGCGACGGCGTGCTCTACGTGCCCAACTCGCGCACCGGCCAGCAGCTGCCGATGTACTATCAGATTGCCGAAAACTTCTTCGCAAACCGCGCCCGCCTCGATTTGCCGGCCCTCCTGCCCGGCCTGCGCCAGCCGGTGCTGCTCATCCACGGCGACCAGGATGAGACGGTGCCGCTGGCGGCCGTGCACCAGCTGCACGCCGGCCAGCCCGCCGCCGAGGTACTGGTAGTGCCCGGCGCGGGCCACATGTTTGGCGGCGCGCACCCGTGGAGTGGCCCCGCCCTACCCCCCCAGGCGCAGCTCATCGCCGAGCGCACGGCCGATTTTTTTGCAGGGCTTTAATGGCCTC
>CAZZWL010000127.1:0-15237 GCA_964657755.1 uncultured Rhodanobacter sp. | reverse complement strand
CCCCGCCCGCCGCCAAAGCCGCGCCCGCCCCGGCTCCCAACGGCCAGCAGCCACCGGCCGCCAGCGCGCCCCCAGCGCCGAAAGCGGAGCAGCCCGCGCCGCCGAAGGAGCAGCCCGCCGCCCAAAGCCCGCCACCCGCCGCCAGCAAGCCCGCGCCCTCCGTATCGGGTGGCCAAGAGCTGCTGGAGATGGACCGGATGCGCAAGATGATTGCCCAACGCATGGTCGATTCCAAGCGCATTTCGCCGCACGTCACGAGCTTCGTGGAGGCCGACGTGACGGAGCTGGTGAACTGGCGCAACAAAAACAAGGATGCCTACAAGAAGCGCGAGGGCGAGAACCTAACTTTCACGCCCATCTTCATCCAGGCCGTGGCCCGCGCCATCCAGGACTTTCCGCTGATAAACGTGTCGGTGGACGGCGACTACATCATCAAGAAGAAGGACATCAACATTGGCGTGGCGGTGGCGCTGCCCTCGGGCAACCTCATCGTGCCGGTCATTCACAACGCCGACCAGCTCAACCTCAACGGCCTGAGCAAGAGAATGAACGACCTCGCCAACCGCGCCCGCCAGAACAAGCTCAAGCCCGAAGACCTGGCCGGCGGCACCTACACGCTGAGCAACGTGGGCTCGTTTGGCAACGTCATGGGTACGCCCATTATCATGCAGCCGCAGGTGGCCATCATGGCCGTGGGCGCCATCAAGAAAAAGCCCGCCGTGATTGAGACGCCGCAGGGCGACTTTATTGGCGTGCGGCACTTTATGTTCCTGAGCCACAGCTACGACCACCGCGTGGTCGATGGCTCGCTCGGCGGCCTGTTCGTGCGCAAAGTGGCCGATTATCTGGAGCAGTTCGACCCGAACACGACGGTGTAGTCAGCGGTTAGGGTTATCAATAAGGAACGTCATGCTGAGCTTGCCGAAGCATCTCTACCACGCCAGTATGTTACTAATCCTAACAGCGTGGTAGAGATGCTTCGGCAAGCTCAGCATGACGTTCTTTCTATAACTTATTTATACTCAATAAGTCATGAAGAATATCCTGTTCCTCCTTACCCTGGCCGTGTCTCTGGGCCTCATTTTTTTCCTTTATTGGCGGCTCACCGTTACGCAAAATGCCCTGGCCGCAGCGCAGCGCGAAGGTGCCGCCTGCCAGCAGGTGACGTTTCAGCTGCAAGCCCAGCTGAGCGCCGACGAAAAAAGCGCGGCGGCCCACTCGACCACCGCGCCTTCGCAGTTGAAATAAGGTAAAATGGAGTAGTATTCCGTTTGTCGTTGAACGAGTCGTTCGCCCGGAAACGGAGTGCCACTCCGTTTTACAGTGCCGCTTTTGGGTCGAGCAGCAAGAACATAAACGCGTACTGCCGGGCCACGTCGTGCAGGGCCTTGAAGCGACCCGAGGCGCCACCGTGGCCGGCATCCATGTCGGTGTGCAGCAGCAGCAGGTTCTTATCCGTTTTAGTGGCGCGGAGCTTGGCTACCCACTTGGCGGGCTCGAAGTACTGCACCTGCGAATCGTGCAGGCCCGTGAGCACCAGCATGTTGGGGTATTTCTGGGCCTTCACGTTGTCGTAGGGCGAATACGAGAGCATGTAGTCGTAGGCGGGCTTGTTGGCGGGGTTGCCCCACTGCTCGTACTCGCCAGTGGTGAGCGGAATGGTCGGGTCCGACATGGTCGTGACCACATCCACGAACGGCACGGCCGCGATAACGCCCTTGTAGAGGTCGGGGCGCATGTTCACCACCGCGCCCATGAGCAGGCCGCCGGCGCTACCCCCCAGCGCGAAGAGCTTGGCGGGCGACGTGTATTTCTCCTTAATGAGGTACTCCGAGCAGTCGATGAAGTCGGTGAAAGAGTTCATCTTGCGCATCATGCGGCCGTCCTCAAACCACTGACGGCCAAGCTCCTGCCCGCCCCGGATGCCGCAGAGCACGTAGGCAAAGCCCCGGTCGAGCAAGCTCAGGCGGGCGCTCGAAAACGTGGGGTCCATCGAGAGGCCGTACGAACCGTAGGCGTATTGCAGCACCGGGCCTTGGCCGTTTTTGTGGAAGCCCTTCTTGTATACAATGGCAATGGGGACGAGCTTGCCGTCGCGCGCGGTCACGAACTTGCGCTCGGTCACGTAGTGTTGTTTGTCAAAACCACCCAAAACGGCCTGCTCCTTGAGCAGGGTCAGCTTGTGGTTGGTCATGTCGTAATCGTAGGTAGAAGGGGGGGTAGTAAACGAGGTGTAAGTGAAGCGCAGCAGCGGCGTGTCAAACTCCGGGTTGGCCCCGATGAAGGTGGTGTAGGCCACCTCCCGAAAGTCCACTACGTGCCCAATCTCGTCCTTGAAATTAATAACGCGCAGCTGGCGAATACCTTCCTCCCGCTCGTTCAGCACCAGGTAGTTCTTAAAGAGCTCCATCTGCTCCAGAAACACGTCCTCGCGCTGCGGAATAACCTCGGCCCAGCTGCTGCGGCCGGGGCTGGTGAGCGGCGCGGCCATCACCCGGAAGTTAGGCGCCTCCCAATTGGTAAAAATGTAGAAGCGGCCATTGGCGTCCTGCACCTCGTAGAGCAGGTCGGGCGTGCGCGGCGCAAACACCGTAAACTCGCCCGTGGGGTTGCTGGCGTCCAGAAAGCGGTACTCCGACGAGAACGCGCTGCTCAGCTCAATGCCCAGGTAGTGCTTTGATTTGCTGCGGCTTACGTGCAGGCCGAAGGTGTCGTCCTTCTCCTCGTACACCAGCACGTCCTGGCTCGCCTCGGTGCCCAGCTTGTGCCGGTACACCTGGTAGGGCAAGAGC
Source organism: uncultured Rhodanobacter sp. (assembly GCA_964657755.1). GTDB lineage: Bacteria > Bacteroidota > Bacteroidia > Cytophagales > Hymenobacteraceae > Hymenobacter. The sequence goes on along the minus strand of CAZZWL010000127.1, from coordinate 12,445 downwards.
GTGGTCACGTCCTTTTTGGCGTAGAAAACCGTCTGGTTATCAGCGGCCCACACGGCGTTGCCCTCCACGTTCACTATTTTTTCGGGGTAGAGTTGGCCGGTTTTCAGGTTCTTGAAGCGCAGCGTGTAGAGGCGCCGGCTCACGGTGTCGGTGCTGAAAGCCAGCAGCTCGTTGTTGTCGCTCACCTCGTAGCCGCCGATGGCGAAGTAGCTGTGGCCCTGGCCCATCTGGTTACCGTTGAGCAGCACTTCCTCGGCGCCCTGCAGGCTGCCAGCCTTGCGGCAGTAGAGCGGGTATTCGCCGCCGGTTTCGTAGCGGCTGTAGTAGTAGTAGCCGTTGTCGCGGAAAGGCACCGACTCGTCCTGCTCCTTGATACGGCCCTTCATCTCCGTAAACAGCTTGTCTTCCAGCATTTTCACCGGGGCCATCTGCTGGTCGAAATAGGTATTCTCGGCCTTGAGGTAGTCGAGCACCTGCGGGTTCTCGCGCTCGTTGAGCCAGTAGTAGTTGTCGGTGCGCGTGCCGTAGGGCGACACGAGCGCCTTGGGCTTCAGGGTAGCAATGGGGGGGGTAGGCATAGATTGGGGCGGCGTAGTCTGCGCCTGCGTGGCGAGCGCCGTGAGGCAGAAAAGCCCGAAAGTAGCAAGTTGTTTCATGAGGAACAATAGAGAGTAACGAACCCAAAGAAACGGGAGAATACTTGAATAATTTGCACTAATTACACATTTTACAAGATATTACGCATCACTTGTTGGTATTGCGGAGTGGTAGTTAGCCCGTTGTGCCCGCCCCCACTGATGGTAATTATTCTCCCCGGCGGCTTAGACAATGCCCGCAATCGCACGGAAGAATTGTACGGAATTAGGTTGTCGTGGTCGCCGTGAACCAGCGTAACAGGAACCGTCACCTGTTTGATGAACACATTGGTTTCCAATGGGTAGCGCAACAGAAAATCGGGTAGTATAGGCCACACTTGGATGGTATGCGCAGCCATATCAGCCATACTGTAGTAGGGCGCGTGGAGCAGCAGCATTCGGGGCTGATGATGGGCAGCTAGCCAGGTAGCCGGTCCCGTACCAAGCGAGTAGCCCGCAATAATAATCGTGCGCTCAGCATAGTGCGTAAGTATTTGCTGGTAAGCAGCTTCTACATCCTGAAGCAGCTGGTTCTGGCTAGTAATCGAACCGGCGCTTTTACCATAGCCCCGGTAATCGAGCATGAATACATCGTAGCCGAGGCGGGTGTAGGTAGCTGCTAATTGCCCCCACTCAGCCAGTGAGCCACCATTGCCATGCAGGAAGAAAACCAGCCCTTTAGCCGAGTCAGCGTTGAAAAGCAGGCCGCTCAGTCGGGTGCCATCCTGGGTAGTGACGGGCCATTCGGTATAGTGGCTAAAGCGGAACTGGTAGCTGGCCGGCAGCTTTCGCGGATAAAACAGTAGGCTTTCCTGCCTGAAATACAGCCAGGTGCACAGTAGCACGTATGGTATTAACAGCGAGCAGATTGCGAGTAACAGTATACGTTTCACGTAAAAACACAGGAATGGTCAAAATAGCCTGCGAAGCTACTGCGGGGCATTTAGGCAGCACTACACAATTCGCCGTACCTTGTTTATTCACTCACGTTGGCTTTGCAATGGACGTTATCACGCTGAAAACCCCGGTGCTGGACCGCCTCACGGAGGCGGAGTTCGCACAGTTTTGCCTCGACCACCGCGACCTGCGCATCGAGCGCAACAGTAGCGGCCAGATTACTATTATGCCCCCCGTATTCACCGAAAGCGGCTTCACTAACAACGAGTTGTCTCGCCAGCTTGGCAACTGGAACCACCGTGCCCGGCTGGGCCGGGTCGGCGACTCCTCCACCGGCTACACGCTGCCCGATGGGGCCATGCTCTCGCCCGATGTGTCGTGGGTAGCCGAGGCGCGCTGGCAGGCCCTGCCTGAAGCTGACCGCCAACGCTTTGCCCGCATCTGCCCCGATTTTGTGATTGAGTTGGCCTCTACTTCCGACCGCCTGCCGGCCCTGCTCACTAAAATGCACGACTGGCTGGGGGCCGGCGTGCGCCTGGCCTGGCTGGTAGTGCCTAGCACCGAAACCGTGCACGTATTTGAGCCGCCCTACCCCCCACGGTTGCTCCAAGGCTTTGACCAGACGCTGAGCGGCGAGCCGCTATTGCCGGGTTTTCAATTGGAATTGAAGGAGTTGCGCTTTTCTTAAGCTGCCGGTACGGCAATAAATAAGCACGTCATGCTGAGCTTATCGAAGCATCTGTACCACGCCGCTCGTTTGTCGTTCGGTAGAGATGCTTCGACAAGCTCAGCATGACGTGCTTTTTAACACTACTTCTATTTACTCTAGCGCTCTTAGCGCCTGCTCCAGCGCCGCAATTTTGCTCTCGGCATCGGCCAGCTTCTGGCGCTCGCGCTCCAGCACATCGGGCTTGGCGTTGGCCACGAATTTCTCGTTGCCGAGCTTCTTATTCACCGAGTCGCGGAAGCCGATGGCGTAGCCCAGTTCCTTCTTCACGCGGGCACGCTCGGCGGCGGCGTCCACCTGCGTGTCGAGCGGAATAAAGAATTTGCTACCCCCCTGCACGAAGCTGACGGCGCCGGCGGGGGCTTCGTCGGCGAAGGATAAATCGCTGAGGTTAGCCAGCTTGCGCACCAGCGGCGCGTAGGCTAGGATAGCCGCCTGGTCGTCCGCTTTCACGGCCAGCGCCAGTGGCTTCACCGGGCCGAGGTTCTTCTGGTTGCGCACGTTGCGCACGCCCGCCACGATGGCCAGGGCTTTTTCCATACCTGCCAGCACGTCGGCACTGTTGGGGGGGGTAGGGACCTTGGGCCAATGCGCCACGCACACGTAGTCGCGCTCGCCGCGCTCGGCCAGCTCGTGCCACAGCTCTTCGGTGATGAAGGGCATGAACGGGTGCAGCAATTTGAGCAGCGTTTCAAGGAAATCGACGGTAGCACTAAGCGTCTGGGCATCAATGGGGTGCTGATACGTGGGCTTCACCATTTCGAGGTATTGCCCGCAGAAATCGTCCCACAGCAGCTTGTACACTGTCAGTAGCGCGTCGCTCATCCGAAATTTCTCGAAGTGCTCGTCGAGCACCGCCACGGCTTCGGCTAGCTTGGCCTCAAACCAGCTCACAGCCTGCGCGTTGGCGAAGGGCAGCGTGTTGTCCACCTCCCAGCCTTTCACGAGGCGGAAGGCGTTCCAGAGCTTGTTGTTGAAATTGCGGCCCTGGTCAATCAGCTTTTGGTCGTAAAACAGGTCGTTGCCGGCGGGCGACGAAAACAGCATGCCCGTGCGCACCGCGTCGGCCCCGAAATCGCGGATGAGGTCGAGCGGGTCAGGCGAGTTGCCGAGCTGCTTGCTCATCTTGCGGCCCTGCGCATCGCGCACGATACCAGTGAGGTACACGTTTTTGAACGGCACTTCCTTGCGGAATTCCAGGCCGGCCATAATCATGCGCGCCACCCAGAAAAACAGGATTTCGGGGGCCGTGACGAGGTCGTTGGTGGGGTAGAAGTAGTTGATGTCTGCGTTGTCGGGGTCGTCGAAACCGTCGAACACCGAGATGGGCCACAGCCACGACGAAAACCAGGTATCGAGCACGTCCTCGTCCTGGCGCAGGTCGCTGGCTTGCAGGTCGTTGTTGCCGGTTTGGACACGGGCCAGCTCCACGGCTTCGGCCTCGTTTTGGGCCACTACAAATGAGCCATCGGGCAGGTAGTAGGCCGGAATGCGCTGGCCCCACCACAGCTGGCGCGAGATGCACCAGTCGCGCACGTTCTCCATCCACACCCGGTACATGTTCTTGAACTTGGGCGGGTGCAGCTTGATGGTATCATTTTCCACCACTTCGAGCGCGGGCTTGGCGAGGTGCTCCATTTTCAGGAACCACTGCAAGCTCAGCTTGGGCTCAATCACGGCGCCGGTGCGCTCCGAAGTTTGCACGATGCTGGCGTATTCCTCGATTTTATCGAGCAAGCCGGCTTCGCCCAGGTCCTTCACGATGTTGCGGCGGGCCGCAAACCGGTCCTGGCCCACGTACAGCTCCGCCTTTTCGTTCAGCGTGCCGTTATCGTTCAGAATATCAATAACTGGCAGGTTGTGTTTCAAGCCCAGCTCGTAGTCGTTGAGGTCGTGGGCGGGCGTCACTTTCAGCGCACCCGTGCCAAAGTCTACCGTCACGTACTCATCCTGAATAACCGGGATTTCGCGGCCCAGCAACGGGATGCGCACGCGCTGCCCAGCCAGGTCGTGGTAGCGCGGGTCGGTGGGGTTCACGGCCACGGCCACGTCGGCCATTACGGTTTCGGGGCGCGAGGTAGCCACCGTGAGGAAGCGGCCGGGCTGGCCCACCACCTCGTACTTGAGGTGGTACATCTTGGCCTGGGTATCCTTCGGAATCACTTCCTCGTCCGAGATGGCAGTGCCGCCCAGCGGGTCCCAGTTCACCATGCGCACGCCGCGGTAAATCAGGCCCTTGCGGTACAAGTCCACGAACACGCGCAGCACGGCCTCGGTCAGCTTGGGCTCCATCGTGAAGCGCGTGCGGCTCCAGTCGCAGGAGGCACCGAGCTGCTTCAGCTGCTCCAGGATGATGCCGCCGTACTTCTCCTTCCAGGCCCAGGCGTGGGTCAGAAAATCTTCGCGACTCAGGTCTTTCTTATTGATACCCTGCTCCTTGAGCATGGCCACTACTTTGGCCTCGGTGGCGATGCTGGCGTGGTCGGTGCCGGGCACCCAGCAGGCTTCCTTGCCCTGCATCCGGGCGCGGCGCACCAGCACGTCCTGGATGGTATTGTTGAGCATGTGGCCCATGTGCAGCACGCCCGTCACGTTGGGCGGCGGAATGACCACGGTGTAGGGCTGCTTGCGAGGGTTGGGTTTGGCTTGGAAAAAGCCCTGCTCCTGCCAGCGCTGGTACCATTTGGCTTCAACGTCGGCGGGCGAATAAGTTTTGGCGAGAGACATCGCAGATTTAACGGATTTAACGGATTTCGCAGATACGCCTGCTGGGCAGGCTGGCTATCTGGATAAATATCCGAGCGGCGTGGGCTGGGTAGTAGCGCGCAAAAGTACGGCGGGCTGGTTTGGCGGCGAACTGGATATTTTTGTCGCTACTGCCACAAGTTTAACACCGCTCACGTAACGGCCCTTTGCCATTACTTTTAAACTCATCCCACTTCATAACTCCCATGCGTCCTATTGCTGCCATTTTACATGACATTGAAAAGTTTCAGCCTACAAAATGCGGCAATTGGATAGCCCTAGATGGGTTACTACAAGAACTATGGAAAGAAGAAGCTCCTGATGAAGCCTTGTTGCCTCTTTTTCAACTGCTAGAACGGTTTCCAGATGATGAAAGCGCAGGCGTGTTATGGGGAGTGCTGCATGGGATAGAAGCTTACTCGGACTACGAAACAGAATTAGTCAATTCATTGCAGCGCCACCCAACTGACCTTACAGTTACCATGGCCGGAAGAATTGCTAATTCAGGGCAAAAATCGATTGCCAGTCAGCCCATTACAGGTATTTATCAATTGGTGCTTAATCATCCTAAAGCTTCTGTAGAAGCGAGAGAAACTGCACAAGCTTTCCTGAAAAAACTACACGAGTAGTTAGCTGTGATGCCCCTCGCCTTCCCTACCCCCTCCACCGCGCGCGACGACCTCGACGGCCTGCTGCTACTCGGTGGCCAGCCCACCGTCGAAAACCTGGTGGCGGCCTACAGCCAGGGCATATTTCCGTGGCCGGTGCCGGGGTGGCCGCTGGCTTGGTTTTGCCCGCCGCGCCGGGGCATTTTGCGGCTGGCTAGCCTGCACGTGGGTCGTAGCCTGGCGCGGGCGCAGCGGCAGTCGCCGTGGCGCATCAGCTTCGACACCGCGTTTGGGCAGGTGATGCGGGCGTGCCAGGCCCAGCCGCGCCCCGGCCAGGATGGCACCTGGATAACGCCGCAGCTGGTGCGCGGCTACGAGGCGCTGCACGCCGCCGGCCACGCCCACAGCGTGGAGGTGTGGGAGGGCGATACCCTAGTGGGTGGCCTCTACGGCGTGGCCGTGCGGGGCGTGTTTGCGGGCGAAAGCATGTTTCACCACCGCCCCAACGCCTCGAAGCTGGCGGTGCTGGCGCTGGCCGAGCACCTGCGGGCACGTGGGGCCAGCTTCTTCGATATTCAGCAGCTGACGCCACACATGGCGGTATTGGGCGCGGAAGAGGTGTCGCGGGACGAGTTTCTGGCGCTGCTGGCGGCGGAGCAGGGGGTAGGGCGGCAGTTATTCTAAGCTAGAATAAAACAGAACGTCATGCTGAGCTTGTCGAAGCATCTCGCTCGAATCGTTGAAAAACTAATCCAACAATGCGAGCGAGATGCTTCGACAAGCTCAGCATGACGTTCTGTTTTATTCCAATTCAGCAAAACGCGGACTACAAAGTCCGCGCTACTGCCCTATGCCACTTTGTGTAGCCACTGCTGCTTTTGGGTGAGGCGCTCGCGGCTCTCGCGGTGGTCGGGGTCATCCACGCAGCAGTCGACGGGGCACACGGCGGCGCACTGCGGCTCCTCGTGGAAGCCCACGCACTCGGTGCACTTGTCGGTCACGATGTAGTAGTACTCGTTCGATACCGGCTTTTGGGCGTCGGTGCCACCGGCTAGTTTGCCGTCGATGGTCTGTACTTCCTTCAGCGTGGTGCCATCGGCCCAGCGCCACTGGGCGCCGCCCTCATAGATGGCGGTGTTGGGGCATTCCGGTTCGCAGGCACCACAGTTGATGCACTCGTCGGTTATCATGATGGCCATTGCCGTCGTCTCCTTATACTAGTGAGTAATTTTGCCGTTCAAAGCTGCTGGCTGTACGTAAAAACGCCGACCCAGGCTGGTTTGAACCCTCAAAAGTACGGCTCATTCCGCCTCTGCCCTACCCCCTACCCTATGTTAAATCACGCTTCCCGCCTGGCTGCCTTCGCGGCGCTGGGCCATCACCTCGCTTCGCTCACCGAAGCCGAAATTACCGAGCTCGCTTTTCGCGCCCGCAACCAGAACGCCTGGTTTGACCTGCCCAACGTGCGCAGCGCCCTCACCGGCATCGTGCAGATGCTGGCCGAGCCGGCGCTCAGCCAGTGGGCCAACCGCTACCCCGCCGAGCCGGCTTCGCCCCGCCAGGTGGGGGTAGTGATGGCCGGCAACATCCCGATGGTGGGCTTCCACGACCTGCTGTGCGTGCTGCTCAGCGGCCACACGCTGCTGGCCAAGCTCAGCAAAGACGACACGCTGCTCATGCGCTGGCTGGGCCAGCAGCTGCTGGAAATTGAGCCGCTATTCGCTGAGCGCCTGCACTTTGTAGAGCGCCTCAACGCGGCCGATGCCTTCATCGCCACCGGCTCGGACAATACAGCCCGCTACTTCGAGTTTTATTTCAAGAGCCGGCCGCACCTCATTCGCCGCAACCGCACCAGCCTAGCCATCCTCACGGGCCAGGAGACGGCTGAGGAAATGACCGCGCTGGGTCCCGATATTTTCCAGTACTACGGCCTGGGCTGCCGCAACGTGAGCAAGCTCTACGTACCCGAAGGCTACAATTTCGTGCCGCTGCTCGACGCGCTGCAAACCTGGCATGGCGTGCTCAACCACCACAAATACCAGAACAACTACGACTACAACAAGAGTATTATGCTGGTGAACGCGGTGCCGCACTTCGACAACGGCTTCCTGTTGCTAACCGAGCAAACGGCCCTCGTGTCGCCCATTTCGGTAGTGCACTACGGTACGTACACGCAGGAAATCGACTTGCTCGACCAGCTCACCGACGTGGCTGCCCAAACGCAGTGCCTCGTGTCGGCCGGCGGGCGCTACCCCGGCTCCTTCCCGCTGGGCCGCGCCCAAAGCCCCGCCGTGAGCGACTACGCCGACGGCATCGACACCATGCACTTCCTGACCACTGATTAGCGCGGATTTTACCGGATTTCACGGATTTTGTGGACGGCTCCCGACCTACGTTGGGAGACGTTTTTTGCATTAAGCCTCGTCTAAACAAAAAAAGACTGCCTACGGACAGTCTTTTTTAATCGTCCACAAAATCCGTGAAATCCGGTAAAATCCGCGCTAATCAGTGGTCAGAGGAGTGCCAGCGTGCGGGCGATGAGGCGGTCCACGATGTCGCCGGCGTCTTTGGCAAACTCGCCGGTGGCGCGGTTGGCCACGATGGCGTTGAGGCTCAGCACTTCGTGGCCCAGTAGCTGGCCCAGGGCGTAGTAGCCGGCGGTTTCCATCTCGAAATTGCTGAGGCGGAAATCACCTTCCGGACTCTGATGGCGGAAGCTTTGGAGGCGCTGCATGTAATCGGGCTGGCGCAGGGCGAGGCGCAGGCTCCGGCCCTGCGGGCCGTAGAAGCCGGGGCAGGTAACGGTGTTGCCGATGAGCAGGTCGGCGGCCAGCTGCTCGCGCAGCAGGTCGGAGCCGCGCACCACGTAGGGCGCGAAGGGTAGGGCCAGGTGTTGCTGCAAATCCTGGGCAACCTGCGTTTCGAGGCCAGTTTCCATGAACGGATAAAACTGCATCAGCGAGTCGAGGCCCACGGCGTGCTGGGTGGCCAAGAGTGAGCCCACCGGCACGTCGGCCTGCAAGCTGCCGCTGGTGCCCAGCCGGATGATGCGCAGGCTCAGGCGCTCCTCGGCCGGGCGCACGGTGCGCGAGAGGAAGTCAATGTTGACGAGCGCATCCAGCTCATTGAGCACAATATCAATGTTATCCGTGCCCATGCCGGTACTTAGCACCGTGAGGCGCTTGCCGCGATAGTAGCCCACGTGGGTCACAAATTCGCGGTGCGTGCCCTCAAACTCAATGGAGTCGAAGTGCCGGCTCACCTGCGCCACGCGTGCCGGGTCGCCCACGGTGAGGATGGTGTCGGAAATATGGTCGGGCAGCAGATTGAGGTGATAAATCGTGCCGTCGGGGTTCAGAATGAGTTCGGATTCGGGAATCATAGCAGTGTAGGGTAAGCTTTAGCTTGCCGGAGATTGAAAGAAAAGGCGTTAAAACGGCAAGCTGAAGCTTACCCTACCCCCCGGTACGACGCCAGCCCCTGCGCGGGGGTATAATGGTTGCTGATTTTGGGATACGTGCCGGTGCCGTCATACGGGCGCTTGTCGGGGTGGGTAGCGCAGGCCTCGGAGCAGGCGCCTTGCAGCGTATCGCCGCAGCTTTCGCAGAGGGGTAGGTGGGCGTTGCAGTGCGGGTTGGCGCAGTTGATGAGCCGGGCCGAGGGCTGCTGGCAATGGTGGCAGCGCGAAATCACGCTGGGGTTCACGCGGTTAACGTCAACGGCCACGCGGCCATCAAAGACGTAGCACTGGCCCTCAAAGTCTTCGCCACCGGCCTCCATGCCGTACTTGATGATGCCGCCGTGCAGCTGGTATACGTTCTCGAAGCCCTGTTCTAGCAGGAATGCCGTAGCCTTTTCGCACTTCACGCCGCCGGTGCAGTAGGTCAGGATTTTCTTGTCCCTGAACTGTTCCAGGCGCTCAAGGCGCTCGGGGAAGTCGCGGAAATTCTCAATATCCAGCGTCACGGCGTTTTTGAAGCGGCCGAGGTTGTACTCGTAATCCGAGCGCACGTCCACCACCACCACGTCGTCGCGGTCCTTCAACGCCTTGAATTCCTGCGGGCTCAGGTGCTGGCCGGTCTTTTCGTGGGGCCGCACGTGGTGCAGGCTGCTGTGCACGATTTCGGACTTCACGCGCACGTGCAGCTTCTGAAAAGCGTGGCCCTCCACCTCATCGACCTTAAATTCAAGGGTAGCGAAGCGCGGGTCGGCCTTGACGGCGGCCATGTAGGCGGCGCAGTTTTCGCGGGTGCCCGACACCGTGCCATTCAGCCCCTCGGCCGCCACAATAATACGCCCGCGCAAATCCAGGTTGAGGCACAGGCGATGGTGCTCCTCGCGAAACTGCTCGGGGTTGTCGAGGGGCGTATAGCAGTAATAGAGCAGGACTTGATACATACTACTTGTGGTAAAAAGAACGTCATGCTGAGCTTGTCGAAGCATCTCGCTCGCATTATTCAACGATTCAAGCGAGATGCTTCGGCAAGCTCAGCATGACGTTCTTTTTTAATTTTTAATTTAAACCTTAACCGCCGGGTTGCCGAACACCGTTTGGCCGGCGGGCACGTCGGCCACTACCACCGAGCCGGCGCCTACGCGGGCCTTGTCGCCCACTTTTACACCGGCCACCAGCACGGCGCCCGCGCCAATGAAGACACCCGCGCCCACCGTGGCCCCTACCCCCACCTGCGCGCCCGAACCCAGCTGCGCGTAGTCGCCCACGCTGGCCTGGCCCTCGACCACGGCATTGGGGCCGACCAGCACGCCCGCGCCAACCTTGGCCGTAGCGGCAATTACCGCGTTGGCACCGAAGTAGTTGCCGTGGCCAATTTCGGCGTGCACCGACACGCTGGACCGCTGGTGAATGCTATTGACGGGCACTACCTGGTATTCGTCGTGCAGCATCTGGGTAAGGCTGCGGCGGCTGGCGGCATCCTCGGTGGCTACAAACACTTCGCATTTCTTGCCCAGCAGCTTCAGCAGTTCGCCGTCGTCGGTGTTGCCCATCACGGGCACGTCGAGCAGCTCGGTATTGTGCAGCTTGGGCTCATCGTCGAGGATGCAGTACACCACGACATCGTTTGATAAAAAAGCATCCAGCGCGGCGGTGCCCACGGCCTGCGCGCCGAGAATGATAACGGGGTTTTCCATAAGCAGGCAAAGTTACGCAGGAGGGTTTTGGTTCGGGGCGGCCGCCCCGGCCCGCGCCTAAGCCGCCGCGATACCCAGCGCCCGCAGCCCCCGCCGGGCGTAGTCGTTCTGGAGCATCAGCAGCAGCAGCCAGGGCAGCAGGCCGGCGCGGTAGCGGTGCAGCGTGCCCAGGTTGGGCGTGCTCAGGCCAATGAAGGCGGCCAGCAGCACGCAGTACACCAGCAGCAGCACCGTCAGCACCACGGGCAGGCGGCCGCCCCGACCCTGGCTGGCGGCCAGCAGCGCCAGCGCCACCAGCGCCACCAGCAGCGCGTTTTCGAGGCCGGCCCCCACGTAGCGCGGCAGGCCCGACTCGCCGAGCCAGGGCCGCACCAGCACCTGCTCGGCCGCCCGCGGGGCGTGCCGCAGCAGGCCCAGGGGGGTAGGGTCCCAGTCGGGATAGGTAACGTGGGGCCGGCCGGGGGAAGCCAGCAGGCCGTGGTGGTAGTTGGCATCTACTTCGTGGCTGAAATACGTGAGCCTCATCTGCTCGCCGCCCAGCGCACCAGCCACGGCGCCCGCCCCGCTCAGCAGCAGCAGCAGGGCGCCCACCTGCTGCCAGGCCGCCGGCCGCAGCCAGCCGCGCCGCGTGGCCCGGCGCACGGCAGCCAGCGCCAGCACGCCGCCCACCAGGGGTAGGGCGAAGTAATAGCGCATCCGCACCATTACCCAGGCCAGTAGCAAACCGCCCACCAGCCGCCCGGCCGCCGGCCAAAACCGCCGGGGCAGGCCACTGCCGTAGAACACCGGCAGCGCCAGGGCTACGAAACCGGCCCCGGTGCCAATGAGCAGCGTCTCCTTGGTGAGGCCGTTGGTCCACCATACCACGGTGGGCCACAGCAGAAACGCTACCACGCCCGCCCCGGCCGGCGTGGCCGGCAGCGTGCGGGCCAGGGCCCGCACCAGGTGCCAGCAGCCCACGAAACAGCCAATACTCAGATAGCCTACATTCAGCCAGAGCAGCCCACCCGTGGCCAGGTTTAGCAGGGCCAGTATCTTGTACCAAAACAGCGTATTGGACCAGGCATAGATGTGCAAGTAAGCGCCGTGCAGCGCGAAGCTGGCACTTTGCAGCGTAGCCAGGGCCTGAGCCGGATGCTCCCACATACTATTGGTTATCAGCCTACTGTCAACCGTGGCCACCAGCATGTCCGACTCCGGGTATTGGGTACCAAAGGCCGTGAGCAGCAGCCGCCAGGCCAGGGCCGGCAGCAGCCAGCGGCGCAGGCGGGGCGGGGCCGCGCGGGAGGCCGCCCGCAGCCAGATGCCAAAACCGGTCAGCAGCCCCAGGTTCAGCAGTAGCGCCAGGCCCAGCTTCATCGGTTAATGCGCAGGTGGGCTTCCCTACCCCCCCCCACCAGCCGCGCCCCAATGGCGCAGTGCAGGCAGCGCCGGGGCTCGCAGTAGCCCTTGTGCAGGGCCAGCAGCCCCTGCGAGTCGGCGGCCGTGCGGTGCTCAAAGCCCAGGCTTTGGTAAAGGTCGGTGTACTGATTATGCTCGGCGGGCAGCTCGGTGAGCAAGGACACGCTGCTCTCGACCAGCGCGGGCTGGCCCGTGTGGCGGGCGTAGGCCACGCGCAGCGGCACTACCACGTTGGTAATCAGTAATTCGATGCTGCTTTTGCCCAGGCTGGGCACCCTACC